>JBGVFN010000001.1:0-13105 GCA_045121095.1 Lachnospiraceae bacterium
GCGTCTCCATGTAATGGAGCCCTCACTACCTTATAAAATACATAGTTAATGTTTGCTGTAGTACTATTTGGTGAGTGTTAAATAGTTATGGCAAGTGTGAGATAGAAAGGATGAAGCTCCGATGGTAATTGAAAATTTATATGATGTACCCAAGCTGGGATTTGGTCTGATGCGTCTTCCGAAAAAAGATGGAAAGATTGATATTGAAACCTCCTGCCGTATGGTAGATGAAAGCTTAAAAAATGGTTTTTATTATTTTGATACTGCATATGTATATGATGCAGGTGATTCAGAATGTGCAGTAAAACCGCTGCTGACAGACCGTTACCCGAGAGAACAGTTTTGTCTGGCAACCAAATTACCTGCATGGGAATTAAAAACAAAAGAAGATAGAGACCGGCTGTTTAATATTCAGCTGGAGCGCACCGGAGCAGGCTATTTTGATTTTTATCTGCTTCATGCTCTCAGTGAGGACAAAATCAGTATTTACGAAGATCTGGATTGTTTTAACTGGATGCAGGAAAAGAAGGCATAGGGACTTATTCGTCATGCTGGTTTTTCTTTCCATGACACACCGGAAGTGCTGGATGATCTCTTGACCAAACACCCCGAAGTGGAATTTGTACAGCTTCAGATTAATTATGCGGACTGGGAAAATAAAGATGTACAGTCCAGAGGTGTTTATGAAGTGGCAAGAAAGCACGGCAAACCGATTATTATTATGGAACCGGTAAAGGGAGGCAATCTGGCAGCACTTCGTGAAGATGTGGGTCAGCCCATGAAGGAGGCACGTCCCGAAGCATCCTATGCATCCTGGGCAATGCGTTTTGCCGCTTCTCATGAAGGCATTCTTACGGTATTAAGCGGTATGTCCAATAAAGAACAGATGGCAGATAACATTGCTACTATGAAAGATTTTGAGCCTTTGAATGAAAATGAGCAGAAAATCATCGCGGAAGTAGTGGAAAATATGAACAAAATCCCCACGGTCCCCTGTACCGGCTGCAGCTACTGTGTGGAGGGATGCCCTCAGTCCATTAAGATTCCCAATATGATGAATTATCTGAACAGTTATCGGGTATACGGCTATACACCGGGAATGGAGCGCGCTTATCTGGGTGCGTTAGAAGAAGGCTCCGGTAAACCCTCTGATTGTGTACAGTGCGGTCAGTGTGAAAGCGTCTGTCCTCAGCATCTGTCCATTATTGAGATTCTGGAAGAAGCAGATAAGGTATTAAGTGTATTAGAAAAATAGGAATTTCATTGTCGTTTTTTGAAATAGAATAATACCTTCCGTGGATAATCGTTGTATTCCTTTGTCCATTGTAGGTAGATAAGTACGATAGAGTAATAAAAAATACAGCATGCTATCATTTTATAGAGATAGTAAGCTGTATTTTTTTAGAACAGGTATATTTTTTTTAGAATAGGTATATTTCTTTTATCTAGGTGAAGCGGAAGCATAAGGGGACGTAACCGCCACAGGACTCATAAGAACGCGGCCGGTTCCGCGGAATACATTGACCAGGCCTTCGCCGGACGCAGCAGAGCCAATCAGGGTTTTACCAGAACGTTCTACAGTAAATTTCAGGGATTCGCTCCATGCCATGGCCATACTGCCATCAATTTTCAATTCATCGTCTTCCAGAATAAATTCAATCAGTTCTTCTCTGGGAACATAGCTCTCCAGAACAGCAACGCCCTGACCGCGCAGAACCATGTTAAACAAACCTTCTCCGCCAAGCGCTGCAGATGAAAGATTGCTTCTGGCAACGACACTTCGTTTGACGCTGGCTTCACACGCCATAAATAAGCCATCCTCCAGAACAAGACCGCTTCCCCAATCCGCCACATTTTCCAGCAGAATGTATTTGTAAGTGGGCTCCATCATCAGCAGACCGTTACCGATGTATTCCGGTTTGATGGTGCTTTCACCGGCCATTTTTCCTTTAATAGCTTTGCCAAATAAATCACCAACACCTTTTAATCCAGTGGTGGCACTTACACTGCCAGTGGTCCACTGCATGGCACCGGCCTGAGTAACGATACCCATGCCATTCATGCGGGCCAGCACCTGTCTTTTTCTTACGCCCATTTCAGACATATAATAGGAAGAAACTGCATTATAAGGAGAAACACTTAAATCACGCTGGTATTCCAGAACGGTGAAGCTTCCTTTTTCATCCAGTGTTTTTAAATTCGGGTTATTAAATAGATTATTGCATGTGATCATGAAGAACCTCCTTTATGTAATTGATAATAGTGAAAATAAAATGTCGTATCAAAGGGGCTGCCCCCAACATCATATTATGTAAGAAATCATACGATGCATGACAGGATACATGGAATTGATTACAGTATAGCAGGAAAATGAAGAATGAAAAAGAAAATACTGAAAAAAGTGAATATTTGCATAAGATGGGAAAATCTGGTATAATTTCATGGTGTGCATCTTTAATGTATGAAAGGGGAACAACATCAGTGAAAAAGAAAACAAAGTCATTATCCCTGCAGTTAACAGGATTTGTTCTGGTGGATTTGATGATGTGTTTTTTAGGAGCCGTTGTTATTAATTTAATAGGAAAAAAAGTAATTGAACAGTATTGTTCTTCCAGAAAATGTTTGTTGCAGATGCAGAAATATTGCATGTATTTGTTGATCATCAGTATTTTTCTGTCGACAATGTTTTTTATAGTTACGATTTTTCTTTATACATGGTTTAAATTACGTTATGTGAGTCTGCTCAGCCAGGAGGTACAGGCTGTAGAGCAGGGGGAGCTGGATCAGGAAATTACAGTAAGAGGACAGGATGAAATTACAGTCCTTGCGGAAAGTATGGAACATATGCGGCGTTCCTTTGCCGAAAAGCTGTTAACAATTGAACAGATGCAGAAGGACCGGGATCATCTGGTGGCAGAACTGTCTCATGATATGCGGACTCCGCTGACCGCCATGATGATGTATCTGGGATTTTTAAAAGAAAAGAATTATGCGGACGAAGATACCTGTCAGGCATATGTAAATAAAGTCTACGAAAAAGCAGAGTGTATCAAAACCATGATGGATGACCTGTTTTTCTATTATAAAATGGATCAGAAGAAAAACTGTGATCTGGAGCAGGTGCCCGCGGCGGACCTCTTATATGAATTTGTTGAGGAAATTGCCATGATGCTGGAGCGGGAAGGTTTCAACGTACAGGAAAATATGGAAGTCCCTCCATGCAATATTTTATTTGGCGGGTTCTATATGGGACGTATCGCAGGCAATGTGGTTTCCAATGTCCGTAAATATGCAGATCCCGCAGAGCCGGTGAAAATCACCCTCCGCCAGGAATATGCCCTGGTTCATACCGCTGGTTCAAAAGTACAGGTATTGACATTGACGGTTCGGAATCGGAAAAAGCAGATTATAAACAAAGAGCAGAAGAAAGAAAATGCCGCAGAAAGCATGGGATTAGGACTTCGCAGCATCAAGAAAATGATGGAGCAGATGGCAGGTGATATGTTCTGCGTGGAAGACCGGGGCGATCCTGCTCAGATTTCATTAAACTCGGAGGTTTATTATGAACTGTGTCTGCTGTTTCGGGTGACAGATGTCAGGGTGTAGGTGGAGAAGACGGGGGAAGATAGGAACGATACTACCAAAAGTAAAAAATAAAAACGAGCGAAGGTGCTCCGGTTAATTCTGGGGTGCCTTTTTGGTATTGTAGGGAGGTGAAAACAATGCCGCATACGATAAATGCAAGAAACATGGACATTTACGCAATGTATAAAATTTATACTTTTTTCACTGGTATAATTCGCTCATATCAGTTATAATGAAAGCCGAAATACAAATTTGAGGGTAACTATTCCACAGGAAATTATGAATGTCTGCTGAATTTATTCAAGACAGTTCAGCCCTTGCTGAACTGTTACATTTGAGGTAACAGGAAGGAAGAAATTGAATGAAAGGAATGCGGGAAAAACTGCATGAAAAATTGATGGAGGCATTGCAGGCGGTGCTGCCGATCATGGCAATCGTAATTTGCCTCAGTTTTAGTATTGCTCCGATTTCATCCAGCATTTTGCTGTGTTTTCTCTTAGGAGCAGTGCTGCTGATTGTGGGAATGATGTTTTTTACTCAGGGTGCGGAGATGGCCATGGGTCCTATGGGCGAGCGAATCGGTTCAAGTATGATGAAATCGCGTAAGCTATTGCTGATTACAGTAATAACTTTTATTTTGGGATTGATCATTACCGTATCAGAACCTGATTTACAGGTTCTGGCAAATCAGGTCCCTTCTATTCCTAATATGACACTGATTTTGGCGGTTGGTATCGGTGTTGGAGTCTTTCTGACGCTGGCAATCCTGCGTATGTTGTTTCGAGTTCCGTTAAATGGGCTGCTGATTGCGTCTTATTTGTTGGTATTTGGACTGGCATTTCTGGTATCGAAAGATTTTCGGGCGGTGGCATTTGATTCTGGTGGTGTGACGACAGGCCCCATGACAGTTCCTTTTATTATGGCATTTGGTATTGGTGTTGCTGCGGTACGAAATGACGACAATGCTGCTGATGACAGTTTTGGTCTGGTAGCTCTTTGTTCAGTGGGACCGATTCTTGCGGTATTGGTACTTGGACTGATTTTCCAACCCAATGAAAGTCTTTATGAGATGTCGGCGATGCCGGAAATTGGCGATTCGGTTGAATTGTGGACACTTTTTCAGAATGGTATTCCGACGTATGTTTATGAGATCGCCATTTCTTTACTGCCGATTGTGGCATTTTTTGGTCTGTTTCAGGTTACGATACTGAAGATTCAGAAGCGTCAGTTACAGAAGATGATCGTTGGTCTGGTGTATACATATATTGGTCTGGTGTTGTTTTTGACTGGAGCCAATATCGGCTTTATGCCGGCAGGTAATTATTTGGGACAGGTAATCGTTTCTCTGCCCTATCGATGGATTATTATACCAATCGGTATGTTGATGGGCTATTTTATTGTTAAGGCGGAACCGGCAGTTTATGTATTAAACCGTCAGGTAGAGCAGATGACAGATGGTGGTGTCAGTGCATCTGCAATGGGCAGCGCACTTTCCATTGGTGTAGCGGTTTCCATCGGTCTGGCGATGATCCGTGTTCTTACTGGAATTTCCATTCTCTGGTTTTTGATTCCGGGTTATGCAATTGCATTGATCATTTCGTTCTTTGTACCGAAGATGTATACGGCAATCGCATTTGACTCCGGTGGAGTAGCATCTGGACCGATGACGGCAACCTTTTTGCTTCCGTTTGCACAGGGGGCCTGTATCGCAGTTGGAGGAAACATTGTCACAGATGCGTTTGGTGTAGTAGCCATGGTTGCCATGACTCCGTTGATCACGATTCAGCTTATGGGTCTGATTGCTCAGTTAAAGAAGAGCAGAAGCGCTTCCCAGATGCCTGTCAGCGCACCGGAAGCAGAGTGGTTTGCAGATGATGAGATTATTGAATTGTAAAGCGGAGGAAACAAGATGAGCGAATTATATTGGATGGTAAATATTATCAATGGAAACCGTGCGAAAAAGTTTTCCACGCTTTATCATGAATGCGGTGTACCGGTGGTACTTGAAACTTCTGGCAATGGAACGGCAGTTAGTGAGGTGCTCAACCTGTTTGGACTGGAAGCGACGGAAAAAAAGCTCCTTTTTTCTGTGGTAACTGGTGAAAAATGGAAAGAAATCAAACAGGGATTGAGAAGAAGATTGGAAATTGATATTCCGGGGCGTGGAATCGCCTTTATTATTCCGATGTCCAGCATCGGTGGAAAAAAGGCACTGATGTTTTTAGCGGCTGGTCAGGATTATGTGAAAGGAGAAGAAACCACATTGAAAGATACAGAATATGAATTATTAATGGTAATTGCCAATCAGGGATACAGTGATGTGATTATGGATGCTGCCAGAGCAGAAAATGCACGCGGAGGAACCGTGATTCACGCCCGTGGAACCGGGATGCAGCAGGCAGAGAAATTCCTGGGTGTGACAGTCGCGGAGGAAAAGGAGATTTTGATGATTGTGACGAAAAAGAAAGATAAAAATGCAATCATGAAATCGATTATGAAAAATGCAGGCATTGAAAGTAAAGCAAGAGCAATCGTTTTTTCACTGCCGGTAACAGATACTGCAGGAATGCGGCTGCTGGATGAGGATGAAGAGTAAAACGAAAACGAACAGGTGAAGGTGCAAAAAGCAGGTGATCGACTTTATGGAGTTTGATTATCTGCTTTTTCTTAGAGAGCAGTATCATTCTGTCATAATGCCGAAATTCATTTATATTTATCAAAAAATATAGACTCTTAAAGGAAAACACGTTCCAATCTGTGTTTTCACTCCCGTTTTATTACGTAAAGCAGAGCATAAAAATCCTGCTGAATATGAAAAAACGCTGAAAAAAAGAGTAAAAAATGTTTTTACAGAACGAAAACGTGAAGACTGCCGTTTTCTTGACTTTACAAAAATGATTTGTATAATAAGCATATCAAAAGTAAAGTAAAAGGTAAAAACGAGCAAAGGTGCTCCGGTTAATCCCGGGGTGCCTTTTTTGTATTACAGAGAGGTGAAAACAATGCCGAATATGGTGAAAGTGGAACATTTAAAGAAAAATTTCGGGGATCTGGAGGTTTTAAAAGATATTAATCTGACTGTGAAGGAAGGAGAAAAACTGGTTATTATCGGCCCTTCTGGTTCTGGAAAGTCTACATTTATTCGATGTATTAATTATCTGGAAGAACCCACTGCCGGAACAATCAGCATTGCCGGGACAGAGGTGACCAAAAAGAATCATCTGGAAATGGCGAAAAAATATTCTTCCATGGTTTTTCAGCAGTTTAATTTGTATCCTCATTTGACGGTTCTGGAAAATCTGACGCTGGCGCCTGTGAAACTGCAGCATGTACCAAAAGAGGAAGCGAGAGCTAATGCAATGAACTGTCTGGAACGGGTTGGTTTGAAGGATAAAGCTGGAAGTTATCCGGTACAGCTTTCCGGTGGACAGCAGCAGCGAGTGGCGATTGCCCGTGCTTTATGTACGAAACAGCCCCTGATCTTATTTGATGAGCCTACATCTGCACTGGACCCGGAGATGGTACAGGAGGTTTTGAATGTTATGGTAGAACTGGCACAGGAAAATATCACCATGATCTGTGTAACACATGAAATGGGATTTGCCAGACAGGTTGCTGACCGGGTGATTTTTATGGATGGCGGATATATTCTGGAAGAAGGAACACCGGAGCATTTCTTTGAATGTCCGGAGCATGAACGTACCAAAGCGTTTTTAAGTAAAATCCTTCATTAAATTTATGAAAAGGTGAGGAATTCAGAGTACATTTGAAAAATATTTTCGGACAGACTCTGATTTCATATATTTTGCGAATTGCTCAAAGTATGGCTGTTCACAAAGCACTCAAAGAACTTAACAAACATATGTGTATAAGCTGCATGAAACATAAGGTTTATGAAGGTGGTTTGTACCAAAATCAGGAGGAAATGAATATGAAAAAGAAGATTGTTGCATTGATTTTAGCGACTATGATGGTATTGTCTATGACTGCATGTGGTTCCAAAGAGGAATCGGCTGGTGAATCTGCAGGAAAAGTGGATTCTGGTGTACAGGAGATTATTGACCGTGGCGTATTAAAGGTTGGATGTAAATCTGATATTCCTAAATTCAGCCTGCAGAATACAGAAACTGGTGAGTATGAAGGCTTTGAAGATGATCTGGCTTATGAAATTGCCGGAGAAATTTTTGGATGTACTGCAGACGAAGCAAAGGAAAAGGATCTGGTAGAATTTCAGGGTGTTACTGCGAAAACAAGAGGTCCTTTGCTGGAAAATGGAGAAATTGATCTGGTTATTGCGACTTTCACCATTACGGATGAAAGAAAAGAAACTTATAATTTCTCAACTCCTTACTATACAGATGCAGTAGGTCTTCTGGTCAATAAGGATGCGGGTATTGATTCTATTGAAGATCTGGATGGAAAAATCATTGGTGTGGCACAGTCTTCCACAACAAAAGATGGATTTGAAGCATATGTTAAGGAAAATGGATACGACGTAACTCCTGAATTCCAGGAGTTTGATGGATACCCTGCACTGGCTCAGGCACTGGCAACAAAACAGATTGACTGCTTCTCTGTAGACCGCGCTATTCTTGCAGGTTATGTAAATGACAGCAATATGATTCTGGAAGATCGTTTTGCAGAACAGGATTATGGTGTAGCTTCTGCAAAGGACAATACAGAACTGGCAGAATTAGTAGAAGAAAAGGTAACCTCCATGCTGGAAGACGGTTCCATGAAGGCACTTCAGGAAGAGTGGGGATTACAGTAGAAATAAATAGCTGGAAATATAACCATATATAAACAATAAATCATAAAGGACGATGGGCATGATAAAAGGGCTATTTGATGCAACAAGATGGAGTGCACTTTTTGAGGCATTTCCGGAATATTATGTACCGGGCTTTCTGATGACGCTGAAAACTTCTCTGGTAGGACTGGCGCTTGCGCTGGTCCTCGGCGTCATTTTCGGTACTCTTTCAACAACAAAATGGAAACCATTTAAAATTCTTTCCCGGATTTATGTGGAGTTTATTCAGAATACTCCTCTTGCACTGCAGGTAATGTGTTATTATTCCGTTCTGCCAATGTTGTTTTCCAGTTCAGGATTTCGAATTCCGAAGTTTTTACTGGGCGTGATTGGTGTCGGGGTCTATCATGGCGCGTATATTGCAGAGGTTATTCGAACAGGAATTGAGGCGATTCCGAAAGGACAGTCGGAGGCGGCTTCTTCACAGGGCTTTTCCTATCTGGAAACCATGGGCTATATTATTTTGCCTCAGACCATAAAGATCATTATGCCGCCTCTTGCCAATCAGGCGTTGAATCTGGTAAAGAACACCTCGATTCTGGCCATGGTAGCAGGTATGGATCTGATGTATTTTACAGATTCCTGGGGCTCCGACAGGGGATTTTTTGCGCAGGCGTATTTTACCAGTGCATTGATGTATTTTATCATCTGCTTCCCACTTGCCCGATTAGCGCGGTATCTGGAAATTCGCTCCATGCGGCTTCCTGCTGCTAAAAAAATCGATTTTCAGACTGAGGAGGAGGGTACATGTTAGCATTATTTCAACAGATTTTTACGGCTGCCAATGTGACTTTTATGCTGAAAGGGCTGGGAATGACTGTAATTATTGCCCTTCTGTCAGCAGTGATCAGTATGTTTTTCGGTACGATACTGGCATTGATCCGCACCTACGCATCTGGTAAATGGAAATGGGCAGGCACGATCGTGGCTGTTTATACGGAATTTTTTCGATGTACCCCCAATCTTCTCTGGATTTTATGGATTTATTTTACCGTAAAGGGTAACAAAATCGCCGTTTGTGTATTTGCCATTACTCTGTTTACCTCGGCTGTAATGTCGGAAATTTTCCGCGGCGGTCTGAATGCTATTCCAAAAGGTCAGTTTGAGGGAGCTCAGTCTCAGGGCTTCTCTTTCCTGCAGACATTATGGTATATTATACTGCCCCAGATGTTTAAAAAGGTAATCCCGGCTTTGTTGAGTCAGATTATTACGATTATCAAAGATACCTCATTTTTGAAAATGGTAGATATCCCCGAATTAATGAGAAATTGTGCGGTAGTCATGGGAAGTATTTATGATGTACGGGGAATGCTCATGTTATTTGGATTTGAAGCACTATGTTATTTTGTTATTTGTTTTACATTGAGCTGTGTGGTAAGAAATTATCAGAAACGGCTGGCAGCAGCATAAGGAGGGCAGGTTATGGAAAAGTTTACCATTACGATTACCAGAGAATTCGGAAGTCTGGGACGTTCCATTGCAAAAGCACTTTCCGAAGAACTGCAGATAGAATTTTATGACCGTGATATTGTGGAACAGGTGGCAAAACAGCTGAATATGCCGGTATCCACAGTTAGTAATGTGGAAGAAAAATCTCCTAAACGGCTGATAAGACGTATGTTTCCGCTGGGAACCGATGAAGAGTATATACAGGATATGATTTTTGATGTGCAGAAAGATATTATCTTAAATCTGGCTGAAAAATCCAGCTGTATTCTGGTGGGAAGATGTGCAGACCGTCTTCTGGAAAATGAAAAGAACAATCTGAATATTTTTATTTATGCGCCCTATGCAAAACGACTTCAGAATTGTGTAAATATTCTGGGGATGACGGAAACTGAGGCAAAGAAAATGATTTTATCCGTGGACCGGGCAAGAAATGCTTATCATAAAAAATATGCAGGATATCTGCCTTCGGACCCCAGACATAAAAATCTGATGATCGATTCTTCTTTATTGGGCGTTGAAAAAACCGCACATGCTATTGCTGAAATTGTGCGGGAACTGGAGTGGCTTGCATAAAGGATATCGGGGAGATATCCTTTTATGGACTCGAAAAAATACAAAGAAACCATTGACTCTCGTATTATACCAGACTATATACTTCCAAACTATAAAGCAATAAAGCAACAGGGAAGGAAAAAGAGCGGACAAGGATGACCGGAAAAACGGTATCACTGTCCGCTCTTTTTTCAGACAACGATTCAGTATTTGCGGATATTTGTTTGGCATCTATTGAACGGTTGCATTTAAAAAGTTTAAAAGTAAAGGAGAAATGTGGATGGAAAACTTCATCTATTCGATACCTACAAAAGTATTTTTCGGGAGAAATATGCTGGAGAAGCTTCCAGAATGCATTTTGGAATTTGGCAGCCGGGTATTGTTGGTATATGGCGGTGGAAGTATAAAAAGAACCGGACTTTATGGGAAAATCATAAAACTTTTCCAGGAAAATGAAATTTATTACAGAGAGCTTTCCGGTGTGGAACCGAATCCAAGGCTTTCCACAGTGAAAAAAGGTGTGGAACTTTGCAGAAAGGACAAGGTGGATGTGATTCTTCCGGTAGGAGGAGGAAGTACGATTGATTGTGCAAAAGGAATCGCAGCGGCATATTACTATGATGGTGATCCGTGGGACCTGGTAGAAAATGGTGATTTAATTGAAAGAGCACTTCCGATTGTTGCAATTTCCACCATTTCAGCAACTGGCTCCGAGATGGATCCTTATGCGGTGATCACCAATGAATTGTTAAAAGAAAAAAAGGATCTGGCCAGTGAATTATTATATCCGGTGTATTCTATTTTGGACCCGGAGAATACCTATACCGTATCACCCTATCAGACTGCAGCAGGAACGGTCGATATCATGTCTCATATTTTGGAAGTGTATTTTAATGCGGTTCCCAATACATATATGCAGGACCGGATGATGGAAGCACTGCTGAAGACCTGTGTGGTCTGGGGACCTGTTGCCTGTAGGGAGCCGGATAATTACGAAGCCAGAGCGAATCTGATGTGGGCATCGGAATGGGCCATTAATGGTTTCATTGCCTGTGGAAGACCAGGACCGTGGCCGGCCCATTCCATTGAACATCAGCTGAGTGCTCATTACGATGTGACACATGGCCATGGTCTTGCTATTGTGATTCCTGCTCTGATGCGTCATATCTTAAATGAAAAATCCGCAGAGCGGATGGCGGCTTATGGAACGGCTGTATTTGGGATTGATAAGAAAAAAACTGTGATGCAAATTGCAGAAGAGGCCATTGAAAAAACAGAAGAATTGTTTCGTGGTATGGGACTGACAATGACTCTGCAGGAGATTGGTATTTCCGATAAAAGCAGATTTGAACTTATGGCAGAAGCAGCGGCGGCGGAAGGTCTGGAGGAGTGCCTGGTACCGCTGATGAAAGAAGATATTCTTCAGATTTATGAAAACTGCTATGAAAGATGTGATATGAAGGAATGACGTATGGAAGAGATGAAGATAGAAGATACAAAAGTAGAAATCCTGTTTCTGAATGAAGAAGATATGTTAAAGGCCGGTGTTCTGGATGCGGACCGGTGTGTGGATACGGTGGAGGAAGTAATCCGGCTTTTAAGTAAAGGCGATTATCTGATGGGAGGCAGGGAACATAATGATCATGGAATTCAGTTGATTTTTCCAAAAAAATCGGAAATTGAAGATTTTCCGCTGGAGGATTCCGCAGATCGGAGATTTATGTCCATGCCGGCCTATCTGGGCGGTCAGTTTCATCTGGCAGGGGAGAAATGGTATGGTTCCAATGGCAGAAATGGAAGAAAGGGACTGCCACGCTCCATTCTGATGGTTACGTTAAATGATGTGGAAACGGGAAAGCCACTGGCATATATGTCGGGAAATCTGCTAAGTGCCATGAGAACAGGTGCTATGCCGGGACTGACTGCCATGTATCTGGCAAGAAAAAATTCCAGAGTATTGACTTTACTGGGAGCCGGTGTGATTAATCGCACCAGTTTGATGGCTATCATGGCAAAGCTTCCCACTATTGAGGTTCTGAAGATTAAAGGAAGTTCGCCCACTTCTCAAACTGCGCTGGCACTAAAGGAATTTGCCCGGGAAAACTACCCGCAGCTGAAAGAGATTATTGTGTGCAGTACCCTGGAAGAAGCGGTAAGAGACGCAGACATTATCAGTGAGGCAGTGTCGGTTCCGCCGAGACAGTGGCCGGTTTTGCAGCCGGAGTGGATCAAACCGGGTTGTTTGATTATTTCTTCCGGAACGATGGATCTGGACCTGGATTTTATTGAAAAGAAAGTCTCCAAGGTGGTGGACAATATTCATATGTATGAAGAATATGTTCCCATTTATCAGGAATATGATGACAACGGAAATCGATTATCAACAGGAACACCTGGAATCTTTTTTGTAAATATGATTACGGATGGAAAAATCCAATCTCAGGAGGTTCAGCAGCTGGGAGATATTATAAGGGGTATTTCTCCAGGCAGAACCGATGAAAGCGAGATTTTCCTGGTAAGTTTAGGCGGTATGCCTATTCTGGATGTGGGCTGGGGTTATGAATGTTATAAAAACGCTCTGGAAAAAGGAATTGGTACAAAGCTTAAATTGTGGGATAAGCCGTATTTACATTAATAAGCGGTCATGGCATAAAAGGAAAACGCTGTGGAAAGACCAAATAGTTACTATGAAAGAATAATCATTGTGAT
>JBGVFN010000002.1:0-3702 GCA_045121095.1 Lachnospiraceae bacterium
GTAGAACAGACAAGGTTTCTTTCCTTCTTGTAATAAATCATGGCAAAGTTTGCGAACTGCTAATGTTCCCACACCTTTGCCTCTCCAGTCTTCACGGGTAATAACTCCGCTAATCACTGCCAGATTATCAAGTTCTGCATAAGTTGCCGCATGGTGAATGATTTCTCCATCACGTTTTAAAATATAATTACGTCCCATGCCTTCGCCCAAACGAGTTAAAAGCTGTTCCTTTAACTCTTCCGGAACATAATGACCTCCCACACCTTCATCACTGCATATGAGATGAGCAATCTCATCATATTCTTCAATTTTGGCTGGTCTGACTTCCTCTGAAATCTCACATTCAGGCATCGACAGCATCTCTGTCACATACCCCTGCTCCATTTCATAAGTATCCTTTAACAGCGGATAAAGCTTTTTAATCACATCTACTGTAGAACTTACGATATGAGAATTTAAGTCTTTAATCAGTTTTGCTGTTTTTTCTGCGTCAATCTTTCCATATGCATCAAACAACTGCAAACCTTCATAATATTTCAATGCAGTACAGCAAATTCCATCAGACTCATCAAAATATACCGTCAGATTTGGATTATCAATGCCGAACTTCTTCAGATCAATATAACTGTAAAGACAGTTTTTTAAATCCTGCTCAAAATATGTTAGCAGTTTTTCTACATCCTGTTCTTTCGCTTTTACGTACATCTTCTACTCCACCGGCACATACACACTATACCATTCATCCGAATGAATACATTCAAACATTTCTCCCTGTACCAGTTCTTCTAAAATCTCTATTTTCTCAGGCACCCAATATGCCCCGTTAATTTCTTCAGTCGCAATAACGATCACCGGCACATTTCCTGCCGCCAGTTTTTCGTTTAATACTCTGTTAAATTCATCCATTGACAGATAGTCCAAGTCTGACCATGCACTGTCAAAAAAAGTCTTCATATCAGTCACATTGTGACCAATGTTAAATGCCCCAATCGTCAGAAGTTCTTTATCTCCATATGGTGCAAGCAGTTCAATCAAACGATTCACATACTCAGCACGACTGGCTGTTGTCCAAACTCCATCAAATACCGGAGACTCAATCACTCGATCCAGTGGTTCTCCATTTTCGCCATCATGGTAAACAAAGTTTTGATTGGTATTCTGGCCTGTTGCCAGTGTCAGCACCACAATAAACACCGCCATAATACGCAGTTCCTTCAGTTGTAATTTCCATAACACTGCTGCCATGACTGCCGCCGGCATTGCCATATATACACGGAAGAAAATGCTTCCTGTATCAGTACCGATGGTCATAAAGATCATCGCCAGTGCTTCCATAAGACAAATAGCCGCAAATCGTTTATCTGATCTATAGAACCATACCGCACCAAAGGCACCAAAAGCCATACCACCATATGCGATAAAGTTCTGCACGCTAATCAGTGTCGGCATGCTTGTATACTGTACATCTCTTGTAAATCCGATGTACAGCGCTGCTGCACCTGCTAAGACAGCACCCAGAAGTGTTACGTCTTTTTTCCAAAGTTTTTTCACGATCAGACACAGTACAATGACTACGCTGATTACAACACCATATTTGATCCACTGGCGCGCTCCGTCCATGGCTCCCACCATGACCTGTGTCACCATATCAAAAATGTTGTGTTTCGACTCCTTATCGCCCGTAGAACCAAGCAGCCAACCAATATCTGCCAGAAATTTACTCATTCCTAAAAAGATAATGGAGAAGATACAGCCCGTGACACCTGCAATGGCACCGCCTGCTGTCATTCGAAGACAATTTGCAATCGCCTTTTTGAATCCTTCTCCCAGGTAATAGTAAAATACGACTACTACCAGTCCCAGGAAAATAATGTTTGGCATACGTGTAAATGTATTCCATCCTAATACAAGCCCTGCTGCATAAAACCAACTCTTCCTATGGGTGTCAAATCCATTTAGTAGAAACAGCATCCCAAGAGTCAGAAACAGCATACTCCATGCATTCCAGTTCACACATCGAACCCAGGATGCACTAAAAGCAATTCCTCCAAGCACTGCCGCAGTCAGTGGCAATGTGCTTAAATACGGACTCATGATTCGGTAAATAAGAATCCCTGTTAATGACCACACGATGAGTCCTGCTACATTTAAAGCATACAATGTTGGGAATATATGATAAATCAGACTTCCAAAGAATTCTCCCAGAAGATAGTACAGTGCGTTTCCACCAGTACCTTTTTCAAAGAAGTAGCGAAACTTTGTCAGATACGAAGCTGTATCCTGCACGTCAATTCCAAAGCGCAGCTGATATACACAGACGCTAAGAACTGCCAGTGCCAGCACCGCAGCTACGATATATTCAATTTTCTTCCAGGTTTCTTTTTTCATAATTCTTCCTCACAAAAGCAAGTTAACACTTAACTTTCATTAACTATTCTCTAAATATAAAGCACCAATACGTGCCAGATTTTCTTAATCACTTCAATCGCCAGCAAATGCCAGCACATAATCGCCATTGTATGTCTTCCCACAAATGCCAGTGGTCTGACAAACACTTTCAAATATTTTTCAGTAAGTTCTGCTGCTTTCATACAAAGCAAGCTTCCTGCTGTTCCAACCAAGAAATATCCAATCATAGAACGGCCATACTGATTAATTGATACGTTAACAACATTGTTTCCTGTCACATTCAGGTAGGAAATGATAACAAATCCAATAAGGAAATTTGCATAAATCCACTCATTTTTGCGAAGCCAGGAGAGACCTCCTTCTTTTAAAATACGACCTGCTTCCATGAACCCTAAGAAAAACAGCGCATTTTCCAATCCCCATGGGAGAAGTACAAGAGATACCTTCGCAAGTAAAATTCCTGCCGCCATAGCCACTAAAATCAGCTTTCTTCGTTTTGAAGCATCCTCGCATTTACAGTCGATCACATGATAAATACAGTAAGCTAAAAAGATACAGGTCAAAAACCATGTTGGAGCATTTAAGCAATTCATTAACCCCATATTCCACACACTACCCGGTGCCATGAGCATGGATCTGGAATAAAAAATCCCAAGTAAGGCAGGTTTTGAAAAACCGCCTGTCACTGTAAAATAGCTCACCAGCAAGATATTGCAGATAAAGTATGGAATGAGCAGACGTTTTGCCTTATCTAACGCAAAGTTCTTAAAACTTTCCCCTTTGTTGCGGTAAGTATATCCCGCCGATACGAAAAACAGAGGAATAAAGAACATACCCGCCAAAAAGGTTACCACCGGAATACGAATGCTTGTATGACTGATCACAATCATCACAATACAAAAGCATTTCGCTATATCCAGCCAGGCTTCTCTATGCGCTTTTTTTGTTAACGAGTTTTTTAACATAAAGTTCTCCCTTTTTTCCCAAAGGTTCAATATATTTTCGGAACATTACAGAAATTCCAAATACCACTGCAGTAGTTACTACGAACACCAACAACACGACCAAATGAAAAGACATTTTTCCATAAAGCACTTCAAACAGGAAACATCCCAAAGTCGCAATGACCGGGAAATGTACCAGATATAAACTGTAAGAAATATCTCCCAGTTTTACAAACGGCTTCCATCCAAAGAACTTCTGTAATGGTTCTAAGCACACAACTGCTGCTACTAAAAGGAGCGCGCCCACCAGATGGAATGGTACCACCATGACGATTGGAATGATTCCATA
>JBGVFN010000003.1:0-7239 GCA_045121095.1 Lachnospiraceae bacterium
AGAGGGCAGCAGGTTAAGGGTTTTACAATCTTTACCGCCCAGAATAGAGAGTCCTGAGCCAACAATCATAAATCCACCGATAATGGAGATTTCCGTCATCATATCAGCTGTCATAAAATTGCCCAGAAGCAGTGCGATTACATAGATGCTTCCCTGCCATACAAATAAAACAGCTGCGGCAAGAGCCATACCAATACCGTAAGTGGTGGCAAGCACCATGGAAGTTACAAAGTCCAGCGTTGCATTGGTAAAAAGATAGGTATTATCTCCATATAATGCACTTTGGATCGGACCTAAAATAGATAATGTTCCGATGCAGAACAGAAGGATTCCTGTGGAAAGGCCTTCGCCCAGCTTGCTGGAAGCAAATCGGGAAGAAAGTTTTTGAAATTTTCCATTTAAATCCAGAATAGTTCCCATCAGACTTCCCAGTGCCAGGCTGATAATAAAAAGAACCGGATAATCGCTTTTGGGCATATTCTGCAGGGCAGAATTGAAGCCAAGTCCCGTAACTGCCAGTCCCATGGCGGTAAACAGTCCTTCACGATATTCTTCTTTAATTCCTTTTCGGAAAATACTTCCGATGACACTGCCGGCCAGAATGGTACCGGTATTTACAATCGTTCCTAACATGTAACTTCCCCTTTGTATTTGTACTGCTTATTATTTAATAAACTGATTGACCACATCCATCAATCCGTCAATAGCCTCACGGCGTTCTTCTTCACTTTCATATTCTGATAATTCAGTCATACATTCATTTAAGTGTTCTTCCAGAATCAGCTTACTTAAACTGGTTAATGCAGCTCGTACAGCGGCCAGCTGAATCAGAATTTCTGTACAGTTTCGATCCTCCGCCAGCATACTTTTTACTTTGTTGGCATGTCCGATGATACGGGACATACGATTGACCAGCTTGGCATTTTGTTCCGCGGAATGATGGTGCATGGTCGTTCCTCCGTTCTATTGCGTGATTATATAAAATTAGGTAACAGTTCAGCAGGGGCTGAACTGTCTTGAATAAATTCAGCAGACATTCATAATTTCCTGCGGGAATTATTCAGCATCTGTTGAACCGTTCAGATTTTTCTGATATTCCAGAGCCGCTCCGATAAATCCTTTAAATAAAGGATGAGGGCGGTTGGGGCGTGATTTCAGTTCCGGGTGAGCCTGTGTACCGATAAACCAGGGATGATCCTTAATTTCACACATTTCCACAATCCGGCCGTCAGGTGATTTACCACATAAAGACATGCCATTTTCTGTCAGTACCTTGCGGTAATCATTATTGACTTCATAACGGTGTCTGTGACGTTCAGAGATTTGTTCTGTTCCGTATACTTCGTAGGCCTTGCTGTCCTTATCCAGAATACAGGGATAAGCGCCCAGTCTTAAAGTACCGCCAATATCTGTGATACCGCTCTGATCGGGCATCAGATGAATAACGGGATACTGTGTGGAAGGATCCAGTTCTGCACTGTGTGCACTGGCATATCCAACCACATGTCTTGCAAATTCCACAATGGAAAGCTGCATGCCCAGACAAAGTCCCAGGAAAGGAACTTTCTGTTCACGGGCATAGCGGATAGCGCTGATCTTGCCTTCAATTCCTCTGCCGCCAAAACCGCCGGGAACCAGAATACCGGAAACGTCTCCCAGTACTTCTGAAACATTATCATCACTCAGCTGTTCGGAATCTACCCATTTGATAGAAACCTCTGTACGATGGAAGCAGCCGGCGTGTTTCAGGGATTCGACCACACTGATATAGGCATCGTGCAGAGCAATGTATTTGCCTACCAGAGCAACGGAAACCTGTTTCTGAGGATGTTTCCATGCATCGATCATGGCAGTCCATTCGGAAAGATCCGGTTCAGGACAATCTAAATGTAAACATTCACATACAACGGAAGCCAGATGTTCTTTTTCCATGGCTAAGGGCGCTTCGTAAAGCACTTCCACGTCCAGATTCTGCAGTACGCGATGAGTCGGTACATTACAGAAATTGCCGATTTTTTCACGGATCTTGTCATCCAGAGGCAGTTCAGAACGGCATACCAGAATATCGGGCTGAATACCCATTCCCTGAAGGGCTTTTACGCTGGCCTGTGTAGGTTTTGTCTTCATCTCACCGGAGCAGCGCAGATAAGGAATCAATGTAACATGAATCAAAATAGCGTTGTCATGTCCCACATCATACTGGAACTGGCGAATAGACTCCAGGAAAGGCTGACTTTCGATATCACCTACAGTACCGCCTACTTCAATAATGGCGATTTCAGTTTTGGCGCTGTTGTCAGAATGATAGTTTCTGTAAAAACGGCTTTTAATTTCATTGGTAATATGAGGAATAACCTGTACAGTTCCTCCTCCAAAATCACCGCGGCGTTCTTTTTCAATAACAGATGAATATACTTTACCAGTCGTAACATTGGAATTTTTATTCAGATTTTCGTCAATGAAACGTTCATAATGGCCAAGATCCAGGTCAGTTTCTGTTCCATCTTCGGTTACAAATACTTCGCCATGCTGAATTGGATTCATGGTACCGGGGTCAATATTGATATAAGGATCAAACTTCTGCATGGTTACAGAATATCCTCTGGCTTTCAGCAAACGGCCAAGAGAAGCTGCTGTAATACCTTTTCCAAGGCCAGAAACAACACCACCGGTTACAAATACATACTTAACAGGCATAATTATCCTCCTTCGGGTCTAAACTTCTGAGTAAACGGATATGTCTGCTGACGCAAACATCAGCTTTCATTTTAACACTACAGTGGAAATAATGCCATAGTTTTTCGGGAAAAAATGAATTCTTGGGCAGAATAGTGAACTTTATTGTTTTTTTAGGTTTGATTCACAAAACATTCATAAAAAGAGTAAGAGATTTTAGAAGCAGATGCTTGATTTATTTTGGAGGAATCTCTATAATAAGTTTAGTTAATAGTATCTGTTCAGCGCAGGTTGAAGTATTTTCTGCTGAGATTGTACATCCATGGTTCAGCAGTATAAAAATCCCATTATCAAAGGCAATTTTTAATGGATTTTTGTATGTAATTGTGGAGAAACTGAACAGTTACGGCTGATAATGGGAAAACAGGAGAGTTATAATGGACAATAATAATAACAATAAAAAAGATAATGGTAAGCTTCCCAAAAATAGTCAGACGATTATCCTTCTGGCAATCGCGGTGATGTTTACCTTATTTATATTATCTATTTATAGTAGTATAAGTAATGATGATAATAAGAATATTACTTATACAGAGATGATGACATTGGCTAAAAACGGTGATGTGGACAAAGTGTATGTGGATAAATCACTGAACCGTATTGAGATTACATTGACAAAAGAAGCTTCCAAAAAGATTTACGAGAATGCTGCTAAGAAGAACGGCCTCAGTGAAGAAACAGGCAGCAGGCTTTACGGCAGCTCTGATGTGCAGGTGGTATATTATACTGGTGTTCCCAATGATGCGGATATGTATACCAAGCTGGAAGAATATGGTGTTAATGTGGATACCAGTATTCCTGACACCAATTCTGCAATTCTGGATTTCATTCTGTATTATATTGCACCTGTGCTGATCTTCTGGGTACTTCTGATGTTCATTATGAAGAAAGCTGGCGGCGGCAATGGTGTTATGGGTGTAGGCAAGTCCAACGCCAAGATGTATGTACAGAAAGAAACAGGTGTGACGTTTAAAGATGTGGCAGGGCAGGATGAAGCGAAGGAATCTTTAACCGAGATTGTGGATTTCCTGCACAATCCGGACCGCTATGCAAGAATCGGTGCCAAGCTTCCCAAAGGAGCACTTTTAGTGGGACCGCCCGGTACAGGTAAGACATTGCTGGCAAAAGCGGTAGCTGGTGAAGCACAGGTGCCCTTTTTCTCACTCTCTGGTTCTGATTTTGTTGAAATGTTTGTAGGTGTAGGTGCTTCCCGTGTAAGAGATCTGTTTAAGCAGGCTCAGAACAATGCGCCCTGTATTATTTTTATTGATGAAGTAGATGCCATCGGAAAGAGCCGAGATGGTAATTTCGGCGGTAATGATGAAAGAGAGCAGACTCTGAATCAGCTGCTTTCTGAAATGGATGGTTTTGATTCTTCCAAAGGTGTTTTTATTCTGGCAGCCACCAACCGTCCGGAGATTCTGGATAAGGCATTGCTGCGTCCTGGCCGTTTTGACCGCCGGATTATTGTAGACCGCCCGGATTTAAAGGGACGTGTCAATATTTTAAAAGTACATTCCCGCAATGTGTCTCTGGATGATTCGGTAGATCTGGAAGCAATTGCACTGGCTACATCAGGAGCAGTGGGTTCTGACCTGGCCAATATGATCAATGAAGCAGCTATTAACGCAGTAAAACACGGTCGTCAGGCAATCAGCCAGGAAGATTTGTTTGAATCAGTGGAAGTGGTACTGGTTGGTAAGGAGAAGAAAGATCGTATCCTCAGCCAGGAAGAAAGACGTATTGTATCCTACCATGAAGTGGGCCATGCGCTGGTAAGCGCCCTTCAGAAGGATGCAGAACCGGTACAGAAGATTACCATTGTACCTCGAACTATGGGTGCGTTGGGATACGTTATGAATGTACCGGAAGAAGAAAAGTATCTGAACACAGAAAAAGAAATTCGTGCCATGCTGGTTCAGTTTCTGGGCGGGCGTGCTGCGGAAGAGCTGGTATTTGATACTGTTACAACAGGAGCAGCCAACGATATTGAGCGGGCTACCAAGCTGGCAAGAGCCATGGTTACTCAGTACGGTATGTCAGAGGAATTTGGCCTGATGGGATTGGAATCAATAGAAAGCCAGTATCTGTCCGGACGTACGGTAATGAACTGTGCTGATATGACAGCTGCCACAGTAGATGAAGTGGTCAAACGTATTCTGAAAGATGCTTATCAGCAGGCAAAAGATCTTTTGAGCCAGCACAGAAAAGCCATGGATGAAATTGCAGCTTTTCTGATTGAAAGAGAATCCATCACAGGTAAGGAATTTATGGAAATCTTCCATAAAATTGAAAACCCTGAAGAGGAAACAGAAGCAACAGAGAATAAAGCTGAAACAGAAGCAACAGAAACAGAAGCCATAGAAGTGGAGGCTGAAATGACAGAAAATAAAGCCGAAACAGAAAAAGCTGGAAGCAAAGATGTATTTCCGGGATACCTGGATGAACAGGAGTATACAGAAGTATAAAGGAAAAGAATAAATAGGAAAGCAGGTATTATTCTTTGAAAAATGTAAAAATAATTATTGCATCTCATAAACCGTATCAGATGCCGTCCGATATTTGTTATCTTCCTTTACATGTGGGAAAAAATGGAAAAGAAGGGTTTGGATATCGGGGTGATGATACAGGAGAAAATATATCCTGGAAAAATCCCAATTATTGCGAGTTGACTGGTTTATATTGGGCGTGGAAAAATCTGGATGTAGATTATCTGGGACTTGCTCACTATAGAAGACATTTTTCTGTAAAGCCCTGGTGGGTCTGGCTGATTAAGGGTAAAGAGAAATGTATTCTTAATGATCGGGAAGTGCAGAACCTTTTAAAAACAACAGATATTGTTCTTCCGAAAAAGAGAAATTATATCATAGAATCTGTCTATGAGCATTATTGTCATACCCACTATCCGGAGCCTTTATATGAGACACAGAAGATATTAAGTGAGCGATATCCTGACATGCTGCCGGCATTTGAGCAGATCATGGGGAAAAGAACGGCACATATGTTTAATATGTATATCATGAAAAAAGAGCTTTCGGATGAATACTGTGAGTTTCTGTTTGATGTACTGGAAGAACTGGAGAATCGTATTGATATTACAGATTACAGTCCTTTTCAGGCAAGAGTATATGGGCGAATCAGTGAATTGCTTCTGGATGTATGGATTCTTTACAAGGGTCATCCTTATAAAGAGATTTCGTTGATGCATATGGAGAAGGTGAACTGGCTGGAAAAGGCTTATAAGATGCTGTACAGCAAGATTGCACATGAGTATTATTAGATATATTTGAGCTTGACATCATACAATTCAACGTAACAGATCTGTCTGGGGATGTATAGATAGATTGTTGTTAAAGAGAAGATATAAAAAGAGGGGAGATACAATATGGATTACAATGAAAGAATGGAAGCAAAAAAGGTTTCCGAGGATGAAAAACTTGTAGTATACCAGTATGGACATCTGAATAATCCGGTAAAAATGACAGGGGAATTAAAGATTACAAATGATGAATTTCCCAGTGTCAGTACTGTAAAACTGGAAGATGGTTACAGTACCCGGGCTAATGAGATGCGTATTGGAGGCAAAATTATTCTGGAACATATGATTACAGGTGAATGGCCTAAGGAAATTGAATTAGCGTAAATTAGTATTGCATTTATTCAGCAGAGCAGGGGTTGTGGTTAAAATTTGTGAATGCCTGCTGAGATGCTATACAAAAACAGAGCCGCCGCAAAGTAGATTATGTCAGATGAATCTATCTTGCAGCAGCTCTGTTTTTTATTTTAAGTTATTTACTATTCCATCTTTTCCAGGGAAATAACTTCATTATTTTTCATTTTATTTAACAGTTCTGTTCCATATGCAACGGATTCCATATCAGGCTCCATAACATAGGTCCTGGTACCTCTGCTCATATAAGCTTCTGTGGTGTAAAGGTCAAAACCAGAGAGCTGGTAATTTTCAATATCCCAGGAAGGCATGCTTTTCAGCTGCATTTGAATGAACTTCTGGATTTCTTTACTGGTCATATTGGTTTGTACACTGGTTTCAGCAGCAGATAAGATGCTGTTGAAGTTCGTAATGGTATTGAAACTCATAAGCTTGGTCATCATGGCGCGAATAACACGAATCTGATTGGAAACACGGTCATTATCACCGCCGGACAGCATTTTACGGCTTCTCATGAAATACAGGGCTTTGTCACCATCCAGGTGGTTGACACCCTCTGAAATTTCATATTTATCACCCAGTGTGGTAAAAGCTACAGGTGAATATACATCTACACCGCCCATGGCATCGATGATATCTACTGTGGCAGAGAAGTTTACACGGGCGTAATAGTTAATGGTAATACCAAGGAAATCCTCCAGAGTAGCGATGGATTCATTGATTCCATACATACCGGAATGGGTTAATTTGTCTTTATATCCATTGGTGTGAAGAGAAACATAATAGTCCCTGGGGATACCAAGAAGCAGAATCTGTTGTGTGGTGGGATTTAC
>JBGVFN010000004.1:0-7536 GCA_045121095.1 Lachnospiraceae bacterium
TTTATTTTGTCTGCTTTATACAATAAGACAAATAGTTTATGGATATGTGTCATGACACATGCACTGATCAATACCCTTTCTCAAATGGCAAGTGATGGCAATGAAAGTGTTGCATTTGCTTGCAAAGGGATCATCATTTTGATGTCCATTATGCTATGTATGAAAGAAAAAGGGAAAGCATAAATTCCAATCTGTGGGGGAAACATAAGATATGAAACAATCATACAGAGGAAAAGTTTGATGAGATCTTTGGATACATAGCAGAGCCTGCAGAATCTTCTCAGAAAATATTTTTTACCGGACAGATTTATGATGCATTCAGTCTTCTGGCAAGTCTCATTGAGCAGGGGGAAAATAACCGGCAGTACCCTCAGCTGCGTGTTCGATATACAGAAGCATTTCATGAAAGGTTTCTGATTGTGGACAAAACCTGTGTGTATCACATTGGAACATCTTTAAAGGATGCAGGGAAAAGATGTTTCGGCATCAACCGTATAGAAGATGAGCGGATCATACCCAGTCTGCTGCAGCGTCTGGGTATGGGAAAAACCGGAAAAGGGAGACAAATTTGCTAAAGAAAGTAAGTTTTATTCAATTAATATTTGCATTATCTACCAAATATGATATACTTATACCATATTTGGTTGAATTGCGTTACTTTACATGTCTGTGTATGAGGGCCGCTGGAAGCAGCAGCGGCAGATTGATTTACCGCGATGCATATAGGACATAGAAAAAGGAAACAGCGTTTCGCAATTACCTGATGGATACTATATCAGGAGGGAGATTTCTATGAATGTGGGTTTAATTGCACAGACACCGAAGCGGACATTGTTGGAGAATTTTTGTATTGCATATAAAGGTATTTTAAAAAAGCATACCATCTATGCCACAACTCTGACTGCTTTGCGCGTGGAGGAGGCTACTGGCCTATCTGTTATCAGGCTGCTGCCGGAGGATATGGGAGGCTATAAGCAGGTGGAGAGTCTTTTGGAGCGTAATGAGCTTGATATGGTGATTTTCTTCCATACTGGCGAGGAGGCAGGAGAGACATTTGAAGAGCATACACAGTTTGGTGAGATTTCCAGATTGTGTGATTTATACATGATTCCTCTGGCTACCAATATTGCCACTGCAGAATCTTTGATTTTGTGTCTGGATCATGGTGATTTGGAGTGGAGAAATTAAGAAAAGCAGCAATGATCCCCGGCTGAAAAGTGAATTCAGCCGGGGATCATTGCTGTTTTTATCCGTTTTAAAAGAAAAAGTCATTATTCTGCCAGGTTTTCCCAAAGCTCGTACAGCTCCATCAGTTCTTCTTCAATGGCACTTTTCTGGGTGTTGATCTCCATCAGCCGGGCTACGTTGGTAAAGACCTCTTCCTGAGACAGGAGTGTGTCCAGTTCTTCATTCTCTGCTTCCAGAGCAGCAATACGGTCTTCGGTCTTTTTTAAGTCATTTTGGCGTTTCCGTTCTCTGGCCTGTTCTTCTTTTTTCTGTTTCCAGTCTGTCTTGCTTTCAGACTCTTTTACAGGTGATGCTTCTTTGGCCTGGATATCATTCTGACCAAAGGTGATCTGATTCATCAGCTCATTTTTTTCCAGATAATAATCATAGTTGCCGATATAGTTTACAAAGGTCTGGTTGGTCAATTCCAGAATGCGGGTAGCTGTTTTGTTGATAAAGTATCGGTCATGGGATACATACAACAGAGTACCTGTATAGTTGATCAGAGCATTTTCCAGAATTTCCTTGGACACCATATCCAAATGGTTGGTAGGCTCATCCAGGATCAGAAAGTTAGAGTCAGAGAGCATAAGTTTGGCTAGGGAAATGCGTCCCCGTTCACCACCGCTTAAGTCTCCAATACGCTTAAACACATCATCTCCTGTAAACAGAAATGCTGCCAGCACATTGCGGATCTCTGTATTGGTCATGGCAGGATAAGCATCAGAAATTTCTTCAAAAGCAGTATTCTCCATGTTCAGTACATGATGTTCCTGGTCGTAATAACCAATTTGTACTTTGGAACCTAAGATGAATTCTCCTGAATCAGCTTTTTCCACGCCATTGAGGATTTTTAACAAAGTGGTTTTGCCTGTACCGTTGCCGCCAATAATGGCTACACGCTCACCACGCTTGATCTCAATGTTGGCACCGGAAAACAGATGATGGCTGCCAAAGGATTTGGACAAATCTGTGACGGTGAGCACATCATTTCCACTGACAATGCGGGGGGTCAGGGTGATGCGCATGGCATCATCCTCTGTAACGGGTTTTTCAATCCGTTCTATTTTATCCAGCATTTTCACACGGCTTTCTGCACGCTTAATGGATTTTTCCCGGTTGAAGGAACGGAGCTTTTCAATGACTTCTTCCTGATGCTTAATTTCCTTCTGTTGGTTGAGATACTGCTTCATCTGGGCATCAAACAGTGCCTGCTTCTGTACGCTGTAATCGCTGTAAGTACCCTGGAAGCTGTGGGACATGCCCTGGCTGATTTCCACGATTTTGGTCACCACTTTGTCTAGAAAATAACGGTCGTGAGTCACTACCAGTACAGCTCCGTTATAATTGGAAAGGTAGGTTTCCAGCCAGGCGATGGAAGTCAGATCCAGGTGGTTGGTAGGCTCGTCCAAAAGCAGGATATCTGGCTTGGATAATAGGAGCTTGCCTAAGGATACTCTGGTTTTCTGGCCACCGGACAGTGTATCTACGGTTTTATCAAATTCGTCCTCTGTAAAACCAAGACCTTTTAATACACCAGTGATTTCACTTTGCAGTGCGTATCCGTTTTCCAGTTCAAACTGATGGTTCAGCTTCACATAAGTATCCATGGCGGATTCTAATTCTGCTCCGGAAAGCTTTTTCATATCTGCTTCCAAGCTGCGCAGACGCTCTTCAATGGTCAGCAGATAGCGCTTGGTCTCTAACAGCTCTTCATAGATGCTGCGTCCGCTTTCCAGATCCTGATGCTGGGCCAGATAACCCATGGTCTTACCCTTGGCTATGATGACCTCACCTTCATCTGCACCTAGCTGATTCATAATGATCTTGAGCAAAGTAGATTTGCCGGCACCGTTGATGCCTACGATGGCGGCCTTTTCATGGTCTTCTATATGAAATGTAATGTCCTTTAGGATGGTCTGATCCAGAAAGGACTTGCTGATATGGTTGCATGCCAGTATCATAATTAAAATTACCTCGCTATAAGAATTTATCAGTTAATCGTAAGTGTTTTGTTGGATATCTATTAAAATATAGAAAGCAAAAAACATATGGCTCAATGCCGAACTTCAAAATGTACATTCAATATCATACTAAAAAAACAGAGGAATGTCCAGTGGTGGAAGAAAGGATATGAAATTTCTGTTTATGTTTGCTCTTTTTTTACTGCGAGAATAAAATGCTGAATAACAGCCATTAAATGTTCTTTTTGATCAGCAGGACATATTATATAGCCTTAAAAATAACAATGATTTAGCGGACATTTCCCCGTTTACTTGTGACTATATGGAAAGTGCAGTCTGTACCTGTGAAGTATAGAAAAGCTACATTGACATTTATTTATCAAATTGCTATAATTTTTATAAGATTGATTGTCAATGCATGACGAATTCGAAGAAATTTTAATAGTTAGATGTATATACACAGGCGGATATCAGAAGGGCTGCCTGTGGATTTCTGGTGTTTGTCATGGGATGAATATGCACATATGCGGAAATGGGGAAGAACATGGAAAATAAGCAGATATCCAGAGCAGTGATTAAGCGTTTGCCACGTTACTATAGGTATCTGGGAGAGCTGATGGAAGAGGGTGTGGAACGTATTTCCTCCGGGGAATTAAGTGAGCGTATGAAGGTAACTGCATCCCAGATTCGTCAGGATCTGAATAATTTTGGGGGATTTGGACAGCAAGGATATGGATATAATGTAGAGTATCTGTATAAAGAAATTGCCAAGATTTTGGGAATCGATAAAAAGCACAACCTGATTATTGTAGGTGCAGGCAATCTGGGACAGGCGTTGACTAATTATACTAATTTTGAAAAGAGAGGATTTATTATCAAAGGAATGTTTGATATCAATCCCCGTCTGGTAGGGATGACTGTACGTGGTATCAGTGTATATCCCATTGAGGAGTTACAGCGGATCATTGAGCAGGAGCATGTGCAGATTGCGGCACTTACCATACCAAAAGCACAGGCAGGAGAGATGGCAGACCGTCTGGTTTCCTATGGAATCAAGGCCATCTGGAACTTTGCCCATACAGATTTAAATGTGCCTGAGGATGTAATGGTAGAGAATGTACATCTGTCTGAAAGTCTGATGCGCCTTTCGTATAAGCTTTCCAGCAGAGATGGGGTAGAGTAGTTTTTTGAAAAGAACCTCTTGTAAAAATGCACAATAAAGTCGGGAATAAAAGTAGGTTATTGTGCCGAACTTCAATGTTTTCAGGATTTTTTGCTTACGAAAGCCAAAAAATTTTGTTACAATTACATTGAAGCGAAACAGAAATGAATGAGCAAACAGGATTGTTTCACTGGGTGGACAGTCCTTTTTTTGTTTCATTTACCTGATGACAAGGAGTTGATTAAGATGTTTGCAGAGGGAGAATACATTTCTTATAGCTGTTACGGAGTTTGCAAAGTAGAGGGAACCACTATGATGGAAGTTCCCGGAACTGCAGAAACACGTAAATATTATGTGTTAAAGCCTGTTTACGGGCAGAATGGCACAGTTTACAGTCCTGTTGATAATGGCAAAGCGATCATGCGCAGAAAGATCCTGACCAAGGAAGAAGCCGGCCGCTTATTGGAACAGACACCGCAGTTGGAACTGATGCAGGTCAGGGACAAAAAGCAGTTGGAGGAAACCTGTAAACAGGCTGTGCAGTCTGGAGAATGTACAGAATGGCTCAAGGTAATCAAAACCCTGATGCATGAAAGAAATCTTCGTCAGAAGCAGGGCAAAAAGATGACGTCAACCAATGAGCGTTATCTGCGTACTGCGATTGATAAGCTGTGTGGCGAGCTGGCCGTTTCTTTAAATAAGGATAAAGTCCAGATCGAGGCAATTTTAGAAGCAACATTAGAAAAAGAAGCCCAGTAAAACAGACAGTATAAAACTGAAAAACGACTTTACAAATGCCAGGGGTGGATGATGAGAAAGAGAGGTTTCAAATGAAAAGGGTAAAAGCAGCATGTATTACACAGACACTGCATTTTTTACTGAAAGAAGATTTAGAGCATGAATATGCGGTAAAGATGGTAGATGAGGAAATCAAAAAGTATAAAGCACATTTAGAACACAACCGTGTACAGCATAAGATTCTCTCAGAAAAGCGTCAGGAAGACGGTTCTATCATCATAGAGATCATCAAACAGTACAATACAACTCCAGTAGGAAAATACCTGGATTAATACAAAACAACAGGCACTAGGATGTGATTTGATATGCATCCTGGTGCCTGTTGTTTTATGATTCTGAAATCCTAGAACCCCATGGCGGTTTCCAAAGGGAGAGCAGATTTTGCTGCCTATATACAACTTCCCAGGGATTCCCGGATGGGAATTCCTGATGCAGCAGTCTTATTTCTGCTCCTTCTGGAAGTTTACATTCCAGTTTCGGTCATCCATTGGGAGGTAATCTTTGTGGTGACCTACATACTTGTAAGCAGGACGGATGATCTTTCCGCCGCTGACAAGTTCTTCAATACGGTGTGCACTCCATCCGGAAATACGGGAAATTGCGAATACAGGTGTAAACAGCTCTTCCGGCAGTCCTAACATGGAATATACAAATCCACTGTAGAAGTCTACGTTGGCACAGACAGGTTTGAATACATTTCTTCTGCTGGTGATCAGGTCCTTGGCAATGCGCTCTACATTTTCATAAAGCTGGAATTCACGCTCTAAGCCCTTTTCGGTAGATAATGCTTTTGCATACTTTTTTAATACATCTGTTCTTGGGTCAGAAACAGAATATACTGCGTGACCCATACCATAGATCAGTCCTGAGTGGTCAAATGCCTGTTTGTCCAGAATGGCAATGAGGTAATTGGTCAGTGCATTTTCATCATCCCAATCAGTTACATTTTCCTTAATATTTTTAAACATGTGCTGTACCTTAATATTAGCACCGCCGTGCTTTGGTCCCTTTAAAGAACCTAAGGATGCAGCAATCGCGGAATAAGTATCTGTACCGGTAGAAGATACTACATTAGTGGTAAAGGTAGAATTGTTACCGCCGCCATGCTCTGCATGGAGTACCAGGGCAACGTCTAAGACCTCTGCCTCTAACTTGGTATAAGTACCGTCTGTGTGAAGCATACGCAGAATATTTTCTGCAGTGGAAAGCTCAGGCTTTGGATTACGGATTAAAAGGCTCTTGCCCAGGTGATAGTGTCTGTAAACCTGATAACCATAAACACTGATTAACGGGAACTGTGCGATCAGTGCCAGACACTGTCTCAGTACATTGGAAACAGAAGTATCATCTGGCTTTTTATCATAAGTGTATAAGGTCAGGACGCAGCGCTGCAGTACATTCATCATATTTTCTGTAGGTGCAGCCATAATAATATCCCGGACAAAGGTTTCCGGCAGCGTACGCATGTCACTGAGAATGTTCTTGAATAAAGAAAACTGAACATCACTGGGCAGCTGGCCAAACAGCAGCAGGAAAGTGGTTTCTTCAAATCCAAAACGCTTTCCTTCAAAACCCTTGATTAGATCCTTTACATTGTAGCCCTGGTAAAACAACTTTCCTGGAGCAGGATATTTCTGTCCATGTTTTACTTCGACAGACAATACATCGGAAATCTCTGTCAGTCCGGAAAGAACGCCCTTGCCGTTGGAATCACGGAGACCGCGTTTTACATCGTACTCGTGATAAAGATTTAAATCAATTTGCGCAGAAAGAGTAGAAAACTCAGAAAGTTTGGAAATCTCTTCCTCGTAATGTAAACTCTCGCTGTAGCTATTGGCGTAATTGGTCATTTGATTGTCTCCTTTCGTTCGTTGCAGAAATTTTAAGATGCTATCTATGTCAGGTGTGACTATTATTTTGTATATAAAAGGTCAACAAAAGAATATCTACACGTAACATGTATGTTCTTTTTATGTAAAGATCCAGTGAAATATCTGTTTTTACATAAAAGCTTTCATTCAGGGAAAAACCCTGAAAAGGAAGCAAAATCCGTTTCCTTTCATTATATACGGAAAGAAAAAGTTTAGCAATGCATAAAATTACAATCCTATGTAGGATTTATGAGGATGAAAATGGATAAAATCAGCAAAATGCCCATATTTGGGCATAAAATCAGGGAAAATCATCTTTATTTTTACTTAACATGTTTGGCAGATTGTGCTAAACTGTAGTATTGAAAAGGAGAGGATGCTGGAAAAACAGACACCTTTGTATATATTTATGAAAGAAAAAGTTAGGCAATTGCGAAACTGTATCCAATACCAGCTTTGGGAAGTATCTGCAAGAAAATGTTTTCTAAGCAGGACTCTTGAAAACGCCGGCACT
>JBGVFN010000005.1:0-3269 GCA_045121095.1 Lachnospiraceae bacterium
CACGAAGACGGTGCAGCAATCCGTAAGATCGCAACTGAGCACAATGTAGCTCTGTTCACAGCTCTGGATACTGTAAAAGTACTTCTGGATGTTCTGGAAGAGACAACACTGACAATCTCTACAATTGATGCTTAATTAAATAAAAAATTTGGGAGCCGCGGTCGTGATGACTGCGGCTCTTTTTTGTGGTATGATGGAGTCAGTGGAAAATAAATGTAAACGCTCCATAGCGCGTACCTTGTGACGAGTTCCTCGCTATGGGATAATAGACTAAACAATCCAAAAGTCTGAATTGTTCAGTCAAAATAGTTGACTTAACTTTTTTGACCAATACGAAACGGAGGTTAGTCTATGGCATCAAAAGAAAGTCGAGTTGCAGCACAAGTTCGTCTACGTCAATGGGCTTCAGAGATTCAGGAGTGCCAGAATCGTCCTAAAGATATGACCGTCGAAGAATGGTGCTTACAGCATAACATTACGAAAGCGAATTACTACTGGCGGCTAAAACGTGTGCGCCAGGCAGTTTTGGAGCAGATGGAGGTACCAGAAACAAGTTTTGTAGAATTACCTGCTCCTGCCTCCCCCTCCCTTCCTTCTTCAATTCCTGAGGTTTCACATCCGATGGATTCTACGGTTGCGGTCCTTCATTTATCCGATGGTATTACAATCGAGATCAAAGAACATGCAACCTCAGATTTCATTAGAAATCTGATAGGAGCCATTGCCAATGCTTAATGATGCTTCCGGATTCAAAAAAGTATATTTAGCCATAGGGACTACAGATTTAAGAAAAGGGATCGATGGATTGGCTGCGATCATAAAATTCCAGTTCAATCTGAATCCGTATGATAAAAACACTTTATTTCTGTTTTGTGGCAAAAAACCAGATCGAATAAAGGGACTGGTTTGGGAAGGTGATGGATTTTTACTTCTATACAAAAGGATCAACATTGGTACTTTCAAATGGCCGCGTTCTGCAAATGAAGCCATAGAAATATCAAAAGAACAATACTCCTTACTTATGCAAGGATTTGAGATTATTGCAAAACGTCCGATCGTAGAACTTGAACGCCCACCCAGAGCTATGTAATGTTGTGCAAAAAGTAGAACTTTTTTAAAGTTAAAATATCCTAAAAACAGGATTTTCAATCGTTATCCACAGTAAGAGGTGCCATCGCGCAGGAAGATTTCCAAGATATCCTGCATAGCTCTCTGTGTTGTGGATAACAGAATAAAAAACCTTGAACGTTCTCGGAAACTCAGGATTTTTTGTTCTGTTATCCACCGTCATAATGACGAAGGGTAATTTCATGCCGGATAGTCAAAACCGCCCATTTCTGCTATACTTTTTTCAGAAGAAGGAGCGGCAGACCATGGCAATGAAATATACAGAAGAACAATTAAATAGCATTGATAAGGCGATTCTCGTCCAGCTTTTTCTTGCGTTGCAGGAAGAAACTGAAAAACAGACTGCTAAACTGGATGAAATGGACAAAAAGCTTCAACAGATCATGGAACAGCTGGTTCTGTCAAAACAGGAACGCTTTGGCCGCTCTTCTGAAAAGATGGAAGACTATTCACAGATCTACTTTATGGAAATAGACGGTACGATTGCGTTCTTTAATGAAGCAGAGGCAGTCTGTGACCTTAAACCGATTGAGGAGGAGGATATTGCTCCACGCAAGAAGAAACCGATTGGCAAAAAACAGAGAGATCTGTCAGGACTTCCTGTAAACCGGATCGATCATTACCTTTCAGAAGAGGAACTTATCGCTGAGTTTGGTGAGCGCGGATGGAAACAGCTTCCGGATGAAATATCCAGCCGTTATCGTTTTGTGCCTGCAAAGATTGAAGTGGAAGAACATCATATCGGTATTTATGCAAGTAAGACCGATGATCACATGGTAAAGGCACCTCATCCAAAGTCCCTGCTTCATGGAAGTCCGGTATCTTCAACACTTGCGGCAGCCATCATAAACAGTAAATATGTGAATGCGGTTCCACTCTATCGTTCCGAAAAAGAATTCGAACGTTACGGTGTATCGATAAACCGTAAAAACATGGCTCACTGGATGATCCGCCTCTCAGAAGAATACCTAAGTCTCCTTTACGATTATCTGCACCAGAAACTATATGAGTACCATGTCATACAGGCAGACGAAACGCCTTGCCTTGTCACAAAAGATGGTCGTCCCGCAGGTTCCAAAAGCTGGATGTGGGTGTATCGCTCCGGTCATCTGTATCAAAAAGAGCAGATCGTTCTTTATGAATACCAGAAAACCAGAAATACATCGCATCCTCGGGAATTTCTGAAGGACTATTCCGGAATCTGTCTGACAGACGGATATCAGGTATATCATTCTCTTGAAAAAGAAAAGGAGGACCTGACCATTGCAGGATGCTGGGTTCATTGTCGCCGCCGGTTTGTTGAAGCGTTAAAAGTAATTCCGAAAGAAGCCCGCTCCAAGTCAAACGCTTATCTGGTAATGAAGCAGATACAGGCAATCTACCGTGAGGAAGGAAAACTTCAGGATCTCACAGCAGAAGAACGTCTACAGCAGCGTCAGGTGGTTGTAAAACCACTGGTTGATGCTTTATTTGCGTACCTCAAAAAAACACACATTGAAGTGTCTCCCAAAAGCAAACTTGGCGATGCTTACGGATATACACTGAATCAGGAAAAATACCTTCGTGTATTCCTTGCAGATGGAGAGGTTCCAATAGATAACAATGCTGCCGAGCGTGCAATCCGAGGGTTCTGCATTGGAAAGAAAAACTGGCAAGCAATCGATACTGTCAGTGGGGCAAAAGCATCTGCAATCATTTACAGTATTGCAGAAACAGCAAAGGCGAACAATCTGAAGCCGTACGAGTATTTTGAGTATTTATTATCCGTTATACCGGAACATATGGAAGATAAGGATATGAAGTTCTTAGAAGAACTGCTTCCATGGTCCAAAAGTCTTCCAGAAAACATCCGGAAACCGGAATAATCTCTTTTAACACAGCCGCATTAGCGGCTTGTGTTAATGAGAGTACGTGCTATGGAGCGTTTACTACCAACAAGGTACTCGCTATGGAGCGTTTATGTTAATCATCTCAGATTTTAGCGAAACCAGCACGGTACTAGCTACTTACCGTATACTACAAAACACCACCCTATTATACACCTTTGGCCGCCATCACTGGCGGCCTTTGCATATTATAGTATTTAGAATTTCGCGTATTTCACTAAGGTATTTTCTAAAAACATAACGTTCTAACGACAA
>JBGVFN010000006.1:0-21521 GCA_045121095.1 Lachnospiraceae bacterium
CCCGAAGGTACCACAATTATGGAAGCGGCCGCCAGCATTGGTATTCCCATTCCGAAACTGTGCTATTTAAAAGATATTAATGAAATTGCAGCCTGCCGTGTCTGTCTTGTGGAGCTGGAGGGCATGGATAAGCTGATCACAGCCTGCAACAATGTGGTAAAAGAAGGCATGGTTCTTCATACCAACAGTCCCAGAGTACGTGCTGCAAGACGCAGAAACGTACAGCTGATCCTTTCCCAGCATGATGGTAAATGTGCAACCTGTGTCAGAAGCGGAAATTGTTCTCTGCAGACTCTGGCAAATGATCTGAATATTATTGATCTGCCCTTCAAGGAACGTTATGAAGAAACACCCTGGGATAAGGATTTCCCTCTGATCCGCGACGCAGGCAAATGTATTAAGTGTATGCGCTGCATTCAGGTATGTGATAAGATTCAGAATTTACATATCTGGGACGTAACCAGTACCGGTTCCAGAACCACCGTTGGCGTAAGCGGCAATAAAAATATCACGGAAATGGATTGTGCATTGTGTGGTCAGTGTATCACGCATTGCCCCGTTGGTGCTCTTAGAGAAAGAGATGATACGGAAAAAGTATGGGATGCCATTGCAGATCCCAACAAGGTAGTTGTTGTTCAGGTAGCACCTGCTGTTCGTACTGCATGGGGAGAAGCCCTGGGACTTCCGATCGAAGAAGCAACTGTTGGAAAAATCATGGATTCTCTGAAACGTCTCGGTGCAGATTATGTATTTGATACCACCTTTACGGCAGATTTAACCATTATGGAGGAAGGTACCGAGTTTCTGGCCAGACTGACCAATGGTGAGTTAAAAGAACGTCCCATGTTTACTTCCTGCTGCCCCGGCTGGATTCGTTTTATCAAATCCCAGTATCCTCATCTGGTGCCTCAGCTGTCCACAGCAAAATCACCGCAGCAGATGTTCGGTGCAGTCATGAAAACCTATTTTGCGCAGTCCATCGGTGTGGATCCGGAAAATATGGTAACCGTATCCATTATGCCCTGTATTGCGAAAAAGGGTGAAAGTAAAATGGAATTGTTCGTAGGCGAATATGCAGGTCACGATACCGATATCGTATTAACCACCCGTGAATTAACCCGTATGATCCGTTCTGCCCATATTGATCCCGCTACTTTAGTAGATCGTGAATGTGATGAACTGATGCGGGAAGGCTCCGGTGCCGGTGTAATCTTTGGTGCAACTGGTGGTGTAATGGAAGCAGCCCTGCGTTCCGCTTATTATCTGGTAACCGGCCAGAACCCGGACGCAGATGCATTTAAAATTGTCAGAAGCCCTGCATTTGGAACCGGCGTTATGGAAGCCGAAGTGGAAATCGCTGGAACAACTGTTCGCGCAGCGGTAGTAAGCGGCCTTGGCAATACCAGAAAACTGCTGGATGCCATCGAACGCGGTGAAGTTCGTTACGATTTTGTAGAAGTCATGGCATGTCCCGGTGGATGTGTAGGCGGCGGCGGACAGCCTATCCATGATGGCCAGGAACTGGCTCACGAACGCGGTCAGAACCTGTATTTCCTGGACAAAAACGCCAAGATTCGGTTCTCACATGAAAATCAGGATGTACAGAAGCTGTACAGCGACTTCCTGGAAAAACCTAATTCTCACAAGGCGCACAAACTGCTTCACACAGACCATAAAGCATGGGAAATGCCCAGAAGATAGGGGAAATTGTAAGAAAAAAATATAAAAACATAACAATATAAAAAAGCTGTTATATCCAATTTTAAAGCTAACAAAAAGTCTTTCGGGAATTCCGGCAGAATTTTTTAGAAAAATGGGGTATGGCAGCTTTTTTACTGTTTCAATTCCTTTGTTTCAGAAAGAACCTTTCCACATAAACTAATAATGAAATGAATATATGACGGAATGAAAGGAGTTATGATATGGATTCCAACCGTTCAAGACGTGATATGGGAAGATATTCCCAGCAGGGCCGAGGCAGCTGCTCTTTTGAGAAAATGGATCAGTATCCTCTGGCTATGGCTTATGTCCCCTGGCAGAAATTTGGCAGCACCTACGAACTGGAAAAAGGATTTCACAAAGGAACTATTTTTCCGGAACTGGATCTGCCTTTTATGAGAGCGAGGTGTTCAAAATCATGAGAGAGCGAAAAGAACTGATGCATCAAATCTGTGTGATTGGTTTTGCCCTGGATGATATTGTTCTTTTTCTGGACACTCATCCCCAGGATGAACAGGCTTTTGCCTATTATGAAATGCTGCAGAAACAGTATAAAGAACTGCGCAGTGAGTATATTGCCATGTTTGGTCCTTTAGATAAATTTGATGTAACCAGTGGCAGACCCTGCAGCTGTAATGATAGCCGCTATCGTAAAGTAACATGGTCATGGGGCGAATGCCCCATGCCCTGGGAAGGAGGCTGTTAAGTATGTGGATTTATGAAAAAAGATTGCAGTACCCGGTAAATATTAAAAATCCTGACCCGCAGATGGCACAGGTGATTATTTCTCAAATGGGCGGACCAGACGGAGAACTGGCTGCTTCCATGCGGTATATCAGCCAGCGTTATGCCATGCCTTATTGTGAAGTAGCAGGGTTATTGACGGATATCGGGGTATCGGTATCGGTGTGGCATATCTGAAAAAGAAATGATGTAGTAGTAGAAAATATGTCGGCATGATATAATGCTTTTAAAGTGTATCTGGAAAATTTAGCCCCAAATGTACATGTTTGCTGACGCGGACATCGCCATGAAATGAGAGGGACATCCTGCAAAATGTATTTTTCAAATGCACTTTATGCGTTATACAAAGGAGAAGTTAAGATGATTACAAACAAACGAGTGGATTGGGTTGATGTGGCAAAGGGAATCGGTATGATCTGTGTAATTTTGGCCCATGTGGAAGAGCAGTATTTAAAAATGCCGCTTTATACATTTCACATGCCATTATTCTTTTTCCTGTCCGGCTATTTATTTTCTATCAAATCCTCATTTAAGGAATTTTTGATCAGCAAATGCAGGAGGATTCTTGTACCTTATTTTTGTCTGGGGGGAATCCTGATTTTATTTGATATTTATTGGAATGGCAGAAATTCTTTTAACCAAACATGGTATAACAAGGAATATGCCATGTATGACATTACACAGCTTTTTGTACAAAAACGTTTTCTGACATTGTGGTTTATTGCGTGTCTGTTCTGGCTGAGTCTGTTATTTTATGTGCTTGTCCGCTTTATAAAAAAAGAAGTCATAAGAGCAGCAGTTGTTATTTTATTGACCGCAGCAGGTCTGTGTTATTACTATTTTGACGGTACGGCATGGTTCTGGAATATGGATGTATGTTTCACGGCTCTGCCTTTTTTCTATGTGGGATTTTTATGCAGGAAAACGGATTTTATCAATCAGAAAATCCTGGGTAACAGATATAAACCGCTATTATTTGTGGGATTTATCGGAATCGATGTGATATGCGCCGTGCTGAATTTAAAAATATCAGGTCAGTATCTGGAAATGTTTTATAATCAGTATGCAGTCGCACCACTGACTTACATAGGTGCATTTGCAGGGATTTTTGCAGTGATTATTCTGGCAGAGCTTTGCAATTGGTTCCCGTTACGCTATATCGGTATCAATTCCATGCTGTTTTACGCATGGCACCAGACCATGATGATGCCGTTGATCTATGAATTTTACAGGAAAATGGGATGGTTCATTCAGATCGTTATTCCGCTTAAAGTATACTTTGGAAAGGCATTCTTAACGACAATTATTATTTGTGTGGTGTTGGGAATCGTAAATGAGATTCTCTGCCGGATAAAATTGGGATTTTTGGTGGGGAAATAGAGCAATGAAAGTTGTAGAAAAAAACGTGTGTCTGTCGTGTTGTTAAAGTAGCAATTTGTTTACAATCCTATCAGAAATAGAGTATAATGAAAAGCAAATCTGCATTTTGAGGTATAGAAAATACGTTTTAAATACGTATAAAATTTAACTCAGCAGGAGGCAAAATAAATGATTTTAAATAAGGTGCATATAACGAATTTTAAGGGAATTGAAGTAATAGGGATGTGATAAAATGGGAATTTATTTAAATCCGGGCAATAGAGCTTTTCAAAAAACTTTAAATCTGAAAATATATGTGGACAAAACGGAATTAATTGCATATACAAATGATGTATTAGGAACGAGAGAGAATTATGTATCTGTGAGCCGACCAAGAAGATTTGGTAAATCTATGACGGCAGAAATGCTGGCAGCTTACTATAGTAGAGGCGTGGATTCCAGGGATCAGTTCAAAATGCTTAAAATAGGGAAAGATTCATCTTTTGAACAGCATCTTAATAAGTATAATGTAATTTTTTTGAATATGCAGGATTTTTTGAGCAGAACACATAATATACACAAAATGATAGAATTGCTGGAAAACGTTGTTTTAAGAGAACTGTTGAAAGCATATCCTGATGTGGATTATTGGGATAAAAAAGATTTGGTTGGCTCTTTGCAGGATATTTATGCAGAACATGAGATTTCCTTTGTCTTTATTATTGATGAATGGGATTGTATTTTTCGTGAAAAGAAAGATAATATAGAAGAGCAGAGAATTTATCTGGATTTTCTTCGGTATTTGCTGAAAGATAAGGTTTATGTAGGACTGGCATATATGACAGGTATTCTTCCGATTAAAAAATATGGTACGCACTCTGCTTTGAATATGTTTGATGAATTTTCCATGACACGTTCAGGGAATTTGGCTGAGTTTGTTGGTTTTACGGAAGATGAGGTACAGACTTTATGCCAGCGTTTTGATAAGGATTTTGCAGAGGTTAAGCGCTGGTATGATGGTTATTTACTGGATAATGGCATTCATATCTATAATCCAAAATCGGTTGTAGATGCCATGAAAAGTAAAAAAATGAAAAGTTTCTGGACCAACACAGAAACGTATGAAGCACTACAGGTTTATGTTGACCTTAATCTGGATGGTCTCAAAGAAGCAATCATGGAAATGCTGGCAGGCGGCAGGTGTAAGATTGATACAGGAACATTTCAGAATGATATGACGTCTTTTAAGAGTAAGGATGATGTATTGACTCTTTTGGTGCATCTTGGTTATCTGGCATTTGATGAATCAACAGAGTCTGTATTCATCCCGAATGAAGAGGTTCGTGGTGAATTTGTCAGATCCATAAAAACAGGAGGAAGACCGGAACTGATCAAAATGCTTCAGATGTCTGACCAGTTGATAAAGGATACGCTTTGTATGAATGAAGAAAAAATTGCAGCGGCAATTGATGCGGTTCATAGTGCGGATACGGTACCGATACATTATAATAATGAACAGGCACTTAGAAGTGTAATCCGCAGAGCATATATCAGCTGTGTTGAAGACTTTGTGGAACTGCAGGAATTGCCGGCGGGCAAGGGCTATGCAGATGTTGTATATCTACCCAAAAGAAATTCTGCTATGCCTGTTTTGTTGATAGAGTTAAAATGGGATAAAACAGCAGAGGGTGCCATAGAACAGATAAAACATCGTAATTATCCACAGGCTTTAGCGGGATATGGTGGTGATATTCTGCTGGTGGGGATTAATTACGATGCCAAAATGAAAAAGCATGAATGTAAAATTGAAAAAATAGAGTTAGAATAGCTAACGTATCATTTATCTGGGGTTGTCTGGATAAATGAATTTGAGACCGGTATTGCCGTGGTGTTGGGCAATACCGGTTTTGTCATATTATCAAAACAATTACTTGAATTGTGCAGAGCATCAGACCTACAACAGCAACTATATCATGATTGCTATGACCATCTGGCACGTTATGTGCATATTCTATATATAAAAGGCAGATTTCTCTGGGAGTAATACATTTGCAAAACATAATACATGCTGATACCAGCAGAAAGGAAAGCGCAGCCATGGCAGCATTTAAGTTGACTGAAAACGAAAGAAAAGCATTTCGCAAAGCATTAAAGCGTGGAGTTTATAAGGAACTTTATACACAAAAACTGATTACAGATATGCAGCTGAATCAGCTTTTAAATGAACATCGGTAATGGATATGCTTCATTAAGGAAAGGAGCCAGGGCAAATGGCAGAGAAACTGAGAGTGGCAGCGTATTGTCGTGTTTCCACAGATAAAGACGAGCAGCTTAATTCGCTGGAAAGTCAGAGGAAATATTTTAGGGAATATATAAATGCTCATGATGAATGGGTTCTTACAGAGGTTTATTACGATGAGGGCATCAGCGGAACTCAGACTGCAAAAAGAGCTGGTTTTAACCGGATGATTCACGATGCTTCTCTTGGAGCGATTGATCTGATTCTCACAAAAGAAGTCAGCCGGTTTGCTAGAAATACAGTAGATACGTTATCCTATACAAGAAAGATGAAAGAGTCTGATATCGGTGTTATTTTTACGAATGACAATATTGATACCAGAGAACCGGATGGGGAGCTCCGCCTTACGATTATGGCAAGTATTGCACAGGAAGAAAGCCGTAAAACGTCTGAGCGTGTAAAGTGGGGGCAGGAACGCAGTATGGAAAAGGGGGTTGTCTTTGGCAGGGATTTATTAGGCTACACTGTTAACGATGGGAAACTTTTGGTAAATAAAGACGAGGTTCCTGTTGTAAGAGCTATTTTTCATAAATATACAAATGAAGGGAAAGGGACACATGTGATAGCCAGGGAACTTCAGGAAGAAGGAATGCGCCCCAAGCGAATGGCTGTATGGTCGAATACGGTCATTTTAAGGGTTTTAAGAAATGAAAAATATGTGGGGGATTTATGCCAGAAGAAGACGATTACCCCTAATTATCTGACCCATCAGAAGAAATATAATCGTGGTGAGGAGAAAATGATTTGTCTGAATAATCATCATGAGCCAATTATAGACCGGGACTTGTGGGAACGGACACAGACGGAATTAAGCAGACGAACCACCACGGCAGAGCAGAAAGCCAAACATAGTAATCGGTATTGGTGCAGCGGCAAATTTCGTTGCGGAGTATGCCAACGAAGATATGTCAGTAAAATAAAAAAGCGCAAAGATGGCAGTACATACAGAAGCTGGCGGTGTCTTGCGTCCGTAAGAAATGGAGCACTGAAACAGGATGCGGATGGCAATTACGTTGGCTGTGATAATCAGTCTTATAATGAACAGGCAATTTTGAACGCTGTAAAATACTGCATCAGCCACATTCAAGCGAATTTTACAGATTTGAAACAGGAAATTCTGGATGAAATTAAAGCAATCCAGCAAAATCAGGAGGATCATTTTGATGAAGACAGGATTCAAAAGGAAATCGAAGACTGTTATAACAGAAAACGGAAGGTCGTCGATTTGCTGATTCGGGAGCTTATAACAGAGCAGGAAGCTGCAGAGCAAAAAAACTGGTACAGCGGCCAGATTGAAAGCTTGGAAAAACAACTGCAGAATTTTAACGAAACAAAATTAATCCGTAAACGCCAGGCAGAAGATATGGAACAATATTTGACGGCACTGGATCGGATAATGGATTTTGTTGTCCCGGAGGATTCGGTAGGTGATCATTCAGCAGATAATCGTTCTGTAAGTAGCTATTCTGCAAGTGGTAATTCAGTGATGATTTCAGATGGATATGCACCGAAGCAGCTTTATCGGGAAATTCTGGATAAGATTATTCTTTATCCAGAAAATGAAATTCATATCTATTTGAATTGCCTGCCATTTGCCATTCGCATGAAAATCCGTACATCCGGCAGAATGGAGCAGTATACGACAGAGGTTGTGGAGATGAATATTCTGGAAAAATTGGATGAAGAATACTGAAATGATAGCAGGGAGCTCCTGTAAATTTATGGGGTTCCCTTTATTATCCTGCAGTGACCGTAAGAAGTTATTGTGATGCAAGTTTGATTTTGCCGCTTTTTCTCAGGCTGTGTCGGATAGGTCTGTTTATAACAGATTGTGTTTTTGAGAAAAAGAGCTTATAATTAGAATAGATTAGATATGTAAGAAAAACATGCGGATTGTAAGGTATGGATACAATTATCGAAAGTGTAGTTAAAAAATGAGGAGAAATTGATTGATGGGCAGATATTTGAATCCTGGGAACACTCTTTTTAGAAAGGCATTGAATTCGCAGATTTATGTGGATAAAAGCGAATTGATTTCATATACAAATCGGGTAATTAATTCAGAGCAGCAGTATGTTTGTGTCAGTCGTCCACGTAGATTTGGAAAGTCAATGGCTGCCAATATGCTTGCGGCGTATTATAGCAGAGAAATTGATTCGAAAAACTTATTTAAAGGGCTCAAAATAGAACAGGATGCTTCCTTTGAAAAGCATCTGAATCAATATAATGTAATTTTCCTGAACATGCAGAAGTTTTTAAGTAAAACACATGATGTATCCAAAATGGAGAAATTATTGGAAACATATTTGCTTCAAGACTTGTTTGACAGGTATCCGGATATTAAGTATTTAGATAAAACAGATTTAACGGAAGTTTTACTAGATATTTATATGCAGACAGAAATTCCATTTGTTTTTATCATTGATGAATGGGATTGCATTTTTCGTGAAAATAAAAATGATGTGAATGCACAAAAATTATATCTGGATTTTTTGCGTAATCTTTTAAAAGATGCAGAATATGTGGCTTTAGCATATATGACGGGGATTCTTCCAATCAAAAAGTATGGATCTCATTCTGCTTTGAATATGTTTGATGAGTTTTCTATGACAAATCCAAAGCAGCTGACGGAGTTTGTTGGCTTCACCGAATCGGAAGTTCAAGCTTTATGTATACAATATGACATGGATTTTGAAGAAACTAGACGTTGGTACGATGGATATTCTTTTGAAAATTTGGAGCATGTGTATAGTCCAAGATCTGTGGTAAGCGCGATGCTTAGTAAAACTTTCGACAATTTTTGGAATCAAACAGAGACTTTCGAAGCATTAAAAGACTATATTGCTATGAATTATGCAGGTTTAAAGGATACTATAATAGAATTATTGGCTGGTAAGCACAAAAAGATTGATATTAGTTCATTTAGCAATGATATGACTACTTTTTCATCGGCAGATGATGTTCTAACATTATTGGTTCATTTAGGATATCTAGGATATGATTATTCTATTGAGGAAGTTTTTATACCAAATTCAGAAGTTGCATCAGTGTTTGTAACGGCAGTAAAAAATGTTGGCTGGCAGGAAGTTATAAATGCAGTAAAAGTAAAAAGCATGAATGTATAATTGAAGAAATGTGTGTTTGACAAATATGGAGCGGAGAAATTGCATGGAGAATGCAGGAACAGCAAAAAAAGGATTGTTGTTTGCATAGCAGTGGCTTTGGTATTAAGAGCAAGAGACAGGTGATTTTTAATTGATTCATTACATGACTTAAAAGGTTGTTTTTTAAAGCTGTAATTCGACAAGATAACCCATTATAACCCATTGATATAAAAAATGGGTTATAAGAAATGACATGACAGTATAGGTATCAATAAACGAATTTTGGAATACCGGAATGTGCCATATCGATACCGAACCAGGAACCGAAGAACTGGCACATCTCGAAATCATAAGCGCCATCGTTTACCAGCTGACCCGAAATCTCAGTATGGAAGAAATCCAGGCATCTGGTTTTGATAAATATTATGTGGATCATACAACTGGTCTCTGGCCGCAATCTGCAGGTGGTGTTCCATTCAATGCAAATCAGTTCCAGTCTAAGGGCGATCCCATCACAGATTTGGTGGAGGATATGGCAGCAGAGCAGAAGGCGAGAACCACCTATGACAATATTTTAAGGCTGGTAAAAGACCCGGATATCTGTGATCCAATCCGCTTTTTAAGGGCGCGGGAAATTGTACATTTCCAGCGTTTCGGTGAAGGTTTGCGGATGGTACAGGAACAGTTGGATTCACGAAACTTCTATGCATTTAATCCTGCATTCGATAAAAGTGGGAAACAGGAAAAACGAAGCTGAAAAGGTATGGGTTGAGTGATGATAAAAAATAGTAACAGTCCAGCAGGGGCTGAGCTACTGTAGGTGAGTATAAGAAACGAAATACGTGCTGCAATAAATACAAAAAACAGAAAAACTTATAACGAGCCGCACATTGCCGGATCATGGCAGTGGAGCGGCTCGTTTGTTTTATTATTTTATCATTTGAAAAATTCATGCAACGCCTTTTCAAAAAAAGCTTTTTGAAAAAAGTCAGTACTTTTATTTAGATGATTTTTCAGACCACTCTATGAAATCGTATCATTTTACAGTGCAGTTCCTTTCTTTGGAACAAAGAAGGACTGCATATCCACCTTTTCTAAAGTCAGCAGCCAAATCTTCTTATCAATTCCTCCTGCATATCCGGTCAAACTGCCGTTGCTTCCCACGACCCGATGGCAGGGTACGATAATGGAAATCTCATTGTGTCCTACAGCGCCGCCGACGGCCTGCGCAGACATGCGTTTCAGTCCTCTTTTCGCAGCAATTTGTTTTGCGATTTCTCCATAGGTCATGGTTGTTCCATAGGGAATGGAGTAGAGGATTTCCCACACTTCATTTTGAAAATCGGTTCCTGTAAAATGAAGTGGTACAGAAAAATCCGGTTCTTTACCGGAAAAGTAAACGTCAAGCCAGCGTTTGGTCTGTTCAAAAATGGGTAACTCTTTTTCTTCGTGTTCCTTATCCAGATAAAGAGCAAAATATTTCTGTCCCTCAAACCATAATCCTGTTAGACCAATCTCATCTGCTGCCAGAAGAATGTTGCCAACAGGAGACTGATAATGGCTGATATATTGCATAGGTAGTTCCTCCGTTTTTTCGTTATTTCATGTATCGTTTTCGTTTTCTGCCCTCCGTGCACAGGGGCGTGCAGCATTTTGTATACGAAAGTATAAATTTCTGGAAATAATTTTGTAACTATTCAGCCAAGCATGATTTTTGTTTCAAATACCGTGTCAAGCTTGCTTGTAAACGGTATTTGGAATAGAAAATCGTATTTGGCGTTTAGCCAAATGAATAATTTTCGAAGAAAATTATGAATGCTTGCTGAATTTATTCAAAACAGTTCAGCAAGGCTGAACTGTTACATAATTTTATCACAACCAAAAGCAATCGAATACCATAAAGATAAAAAATGTTCAAAAAAGTGTTCGGTTATTCTGGGCAGCAGGTTCATGCTCTACCAGCAGTTGATTGATACCTTGCAATAATTGTGGTACGATGACAGCAAAAAAAGTGACACGAAAGTAAAACCAAAGGGGTTTTCACGAATAGAGTGAACAGGAGTTAAAAAATGTCATACATGGTAGAGAAAAATATCAATGTAAAAGTCATCAGAAGCAGCCGAAGAACCATGAGTATGGAAATTACAAAGGATGCAGAGGTTGTTATACGGGCGCCTTATGCTATGCCGGAGTCAGAGATTGAACGATTTTTAAAAGAAAAATCCAGCTGGATTGAGAAAAATGTGGAAATCATGAAAAGAAAGGCGAAGCAGCAAAAAGCACAGGGACCTCTTAGCAATGAGCAGATACAGGAACTGGCAGAAAAAGCACTGAAAGTGATTCCGGAAAGAGTGGCGTATTATGCGCAGATCATAGGAGTCACTTATGGTCGGATCACTATTCGCAATCAAAAGACCCGGTGGGGCAGCTGCAGCAGCAAAGGAAATCTGAATTTTAACTGTATGCTGATGCAGCTGCCCATGGAAATTATAGATTATGTAGTAGTGCATGAGCTTTGTCATTGTCTGGAAATGAATCATTCGAAGCGTTTTTGGGCAGAAGTGGAAAAAGTACTTCCAGATTACCGGGAACGGAGAAAATGGCTCAAAGAAAATGCAGGTTTGCCATAAGCAGTATGTTTGTGGGGAACTTTGTTTGCGGATGATCCATACTTCCATCAAGTATGGATTTTTTTATGCACAGAGCTATGGTTTTTCAATGTTTGGTATTATTTTATTAGCATGATAGCACAAAGCAAAAGCTATATAATAAATTGCGGTACCGTAAGGTATTAGCCAATGCGAAATATTTATAGAGAAATTGTAATACGAAATACTTATAGAGAAATTACAATACAAGATGGCTATAGGAAAGTGGCACTATAAAATGGTTATGTTGTAATGTAAAACGGGAACAAAAAACAATATTTTTAGTGAAATTGACAAAAAACAAGGACAATGATAAACTTTTAATAGATTTCAACGAACGATTATTGGAGGAATATTGATCATGAAAATAGTGTGGAACGAACAGTCAGTTCGTTGGTTTCATAATGCATCGGAGTATACCCGATATCATGAAAATCTTGCCAAAATCCTGCTGGAACATATTCCGTGCAGAGAGACACTTTGTGATATGGGATGTGGCGCAGGTATGATTGATTTTGAACTGGCACCGTATATTGGGCAGATTACCTGCGTTGATATTTCACAGGAAGCGGTACAGTCTGTAGCAGAAACTGCGAAACAGAGGGGAATTCATAATATTACAGCGGTGTGCGCAGACGGCGGCAGTATGAAGCAGCAGTGGGATACCGTGATTGCTTTATATCATGGTGGGACAGATGCTATCAGCACGTATTTTCCTATGGTAAAAGATCGATTGATTCTGGTGACTCATGGTGAAGCAGTGGGAAATTTTGGCCCCAAAAAATATAAAGTGAGAAAGTGGTTCGATTCCATGGGATTCAAAGAGCGAATGGATGAACTGGGCGTTCAATATGAGCTCAAATATACCGCACTGGAATATGGGCAGCCCTTTCAAGACCGCAGTGAAGCAGAGGCTTTTGTAACGGCATATACTATGCCCATGGGACCGGAAGACATGGAGAAATATCTGGCAGCACATCTGGTAGAAACAGGAGATGAAAAGTATCCTCTTTACATACCCAATCAGAAAAAAATGGGTATTTTCATTATTCGCAGGGATGAAAATTGAATTGTGCAATTTGCTCCAATTATTAATGGAAACGTTGATATATATTGTGCAGTTTAATCCAATTATTGATGAAAAACGTTGACATATATTGTGTAATAGGATAAAATGTTGTTAATTTTAACGGAGATTAATAATAATGTACAATAAAATAAGAAAAAATCAAGAATTTTCCGAGTTATATGTGCTAAAAACTAAAAAAACAGAAATCTTTGTTTAAAACAGTTATGCATATATGACCTGAATCTTTATGGAGATTCACGGGGTTTTATTGGAAACGGTGAAGCCTTCCTGCGTATTTGAAAGGAGCCTTTTGCGGTGATTTTCAGATATGCTGCTGAAAAGGAGAATGACAAAAAATTGCCATAGCGAAAGGCTGTGGGGATTTTGTTTGCGTGTAAATCCATATTCCTGATGAGTATGGATTTTTTTGTTCCTGAAAACAGGACAGTTCAGTAATACTGAATAATTATATTCTTGGAAGAAAGAGGAGGAAATTAACATGAGAAAAAGAATCGCAGCAATGCTGACGGGAGTTTTTCTGCTTTTTTTACTGACAGCCTGCAGTAATTTGAATACAGGCAGTGCGGTAAATGAAACAGAAACAGAGTCTTATGAGGTGGATGCACAGGCGGCTACGCTGACTATTGCAGGTCAGGGTTCTGAAACAGTTGTTTATACAGCGGAGGCATTTCAGGAGATGGAACTGGAAACGCATCAATACAGCGGACGAAACAAGACTGTAGAAAATACACGGATTTTTAAAACGTATACAGGTGTAGATTTAAAAACAATTCTGAAAGAATCCGGATTTGAAGAAGAGGGTGCGATTATTCAGGTAGTATGCAGTGATGGATATACAAGAGAGTATGTGGTAGAGGATCTGTATGGCTTATATTCTTTTAAAGATAATGAAACAGATGATAAAGAAGAAGTCAATCCCATGCTTGTGGTTCAGGAGGATGAGGATTTAGAGTATCCATCCAGATTTATGCTGGTTTATGGACAGCAGGATTACGATACAAATGATACTATGGATTTTAATATGCAGGGATGGCTGAGTTATATTCAGTATATTGAGGTAAGCTATCAGGAGTAATTTATGGACAGAGCAGTTCGAAAATTTTCCGTATATGAGCTGGTTCTGATGGCGGTTATGGCTGCCCTTGGAATTGCAGTGAAACCAATTGTTGTACCGTTGGCTCATATTGTATGCGGTCCGTTGATGATTCCGGGCGGAGCACTGGCCGGAGGTTTATATATGATGTGGCTGGTGATTGGTTACGGGATGGTAAAAAAGCCAGGAGCCGGATTTCTGATAGGTCTGATTCAGGCATGTCTTGTAATTTTTTCTGGAGTGATTGGATCACATGGTGCAGTCAGTCTGATTACTTATGCAGCACCAGGACTTGCAATTGAACTGGTAATGCTGCTTATAGGGCACAGATGCTGCTGTTGTGGATGCTGTGCCATAGCAGGTTTAGCAGCGAATGTGGCGGGAACAGCCTGTGTTAATATGGTATTTTTCAGGTCACCGGGTATTTATTTGGTTCTCGTTTTATCTGTAGCCGCTTTATCTGGCTTGATGGGCGGAATTCTGGCCTGGGAGTTGATTAAAATGTTTCAGAAATATTTTGTGGCAGGAAAAGAGAAGAAGGGAAAAGCAAAATGGAGAGAAAGCTGAATATTTCTTCAAAAGCAGTTGGTATTTTAATTCTTTTTCTGCTGGTTATCATTTCTGTCTGTTCTAAAATTAATTATTCAGGTGTACAGACAGATGGTTCGGCAATTACAATTTATGATGATGGAACGGAAGCAGCATCCTATTCGCTGGTGGATTTAAGACAAATGGTTCCGGTCAGTGAAGAACTTCATATTGAATCTACCGGTGGTGAAGATGAGGACGGAGTATTTACAGGTGTTATGTTGGAGCAGCTTTTAAAAAAGGCCGGAATTGAATCCTGTAAAACGATTATTTTTACGGCAGGTGATGGATATTCTGTGGCAATAAAAGCAGATGAGATGGATAAAGTGCTGGTAGTATATGAGAAAAACGGAGCAGCACTGGAACCTTTTTCAGAAGGCGGAGCAGGACCGTTTCGTATTGCAGTAATTGGCGACCCTTATGGAAACAGGAGCTTGAAATATTTGGCAGAAATACGCTGTAAGCCATAGAGCGTGTTTGAGAAATAGTAACAATATAAAGAAAGCTGGAAAAAATCATGATTCATGTGGAAAATCTGAAATTTTCCTATACAGGAGAAAAAAATATTCTGAATGGAATTTCCTTTCATATAAAAAAGGGAAGTGTGGCAGGGCTGATTGGTGATTCTGGCTGTGGAAAGAGTACGTTGTGCCATATTTTGTCCGGAATTATTCCTAATGAAATAGATGGGGAGATTTCGGGAGAAGTGAAAATTGCAGGACATCCTCTTAAATATATGGAACTAAACGAAGTTGCAGAATATGTGGGACTGGTTATGCAGGATCCGGATCGACAGATTGTTACATCAACAGTAGAGGATGAACTTGCTTTTGGACTGGAAAACAGGTGTATTCTGCCGTCTGAAATTGTGGAACGGGTGGAATATATGCTGGATTTTCTTGAGATTCGCAATCTGAGATATGAAAATCCGGGCAGGCTTTCCGGCGGTCAGAAACAGCTGGTATCAATTGGCGGAATTTTAACTCTGAAGCCGCCTGTACTTATTCTTGACGAGCCATTCAGCCATCTGGATGAAAATGGAAGAATGCTGGTCGGACAGTTGATTCATAAGATGAAGGAAGCAGGACAGACCGTTCTTATTGTGGAACACAACTATGAATATATACAATTTGCGGATCAATTTATCTGGCTGGAAGATGGAACTATTCAGGCAGAAGGAACGCCTGAGGAGGTGCTGAATCTGTATGAGTCTTGTAGTAAAGGATCTTGAGTTCCGTTATATAAATGGCGGCAAAAAAATACTGGATGGATTTTCAGCAGAATTTTCAGCGAAGGGGATTACTGCGATTACAGGGCCGAACGGAACTGGTAAAACAACGTTAAGCAAGTTGATTATGGGGATTTTAAAGCCGGATAAAGGAGAGATTCTTCTGGACGGTGTGAATCTTAAAAGCTGGTCGTTGGCGGAGCGGGGACGCAAGATTGGTTATGTTATGCAAAATCCGGCAAAACAGATTTTTTCGCAGACAGTGGAAGAGGAAATGCGTTTTGGATTGCAGAACCTGGGACTTTCAGAAAGTGAAATCCGACAGCGGACCAGCGAATATCTTTCCTTTTTTCAATTGGAAGAGCATTTGGGGTCATTTCCTTTCACATTAAGTCATGGAGAAAAGCAGCGTTTGGTGCTGGCAGCGATTCTGGCAATGAAGCCTCAATATCTGCTGTTGGATGAGCCTACAGCCAGCCTGGATCGAAAAAATAAAAAAAGATTGGGTGAATATTTGAAAAAAACAGATTGTGGAATTGTGATTATCAGTCATGATAAGATGTTTCTTTCGGAATATTCGGAACATGTGATAGAGATGGAGCGCTGCTATGAATAAACTGGATCCGAGAACTAAAATGGTAATCGTAATTTCCATTTCTACGGCGGTTATGTTGATTACGGATATAAAATGGCTGTGCATATTATTGATGGTAGTTGCTGCAGGAATGCTGGCGGGCGGAATCAGGTTTTCACAGATGAAGAAACAGATACGGGGTGCTTTGAAAATGATTTTGTTTCTTTTTCTTCTGCAGCTGCTGTTCAGACAGGTTGATCTGGGAATTCTGTTATGTCTGCGTTTGCTGATTTTAATTTTGTCTGCGATTATTTTGCTTACTGGAGAAACAAGAGATTACCTGCTGGGGTTGATACAGTGGAAAATGCCTTATGAAATCGCGTATATGATCATTCTGGCACTGCATTTTTTTCCTGTTTTGAGAGAAGAAGCACTGGATGTGTATTACAGTATGCAGCTGCGTGGTACAGAAATGCAGAAAATTCCCATCAGAAAAAAACTGTATCTTTATAAACGAATGTGCATACCGATTTTATCAGGTGCCATGGAAAGAGTGCAGGATACCAGCATTTCTATGGAAGCACGTGGTTTTTGTGCCTACAGAAAGAGAACTTATATGAGAAAACTGATCTTAAAGAAAAGAGACTGGTTCTGGATGTTTCTGGTTCCTGTTTTTATGATCGGGTTGGTAGGCTGTAGCTATTATACAGGAAATTAGCAGGGAACTGTATTGATACAAGAAGATGCAGAGCAGGATATACAGATTCCGGATAGTAGATACTGTTAACAAAAAATGTGAGAAAGGAAATGTTATGCATACATTAATCGTAGGAGAACGTCATATTGGAAAAAGCACGTTGATTCGTCGGGTTTTAAACGAATTGAATGTATCTGTTTGTGGATTTGAAACAAAAAAAGAAGAGCATCTGGAAGATCCGGTATACGGAAGCCCCATATACATCTATGAACCGGGACAGCCTCACTACCAGACCGAAGAAAACCTTATCGGCTACTGCAAACAGCAGTGCCCCAAGCCCAACAAAGAGGTATTTGAGCAATTCGCAGGTAAATTCAACGATTTTCCTGATGGAAAAGACATGATTTTAATGGACGAAATTGGTTTCCTGGAAACCTGTTCAGGGAATTTCTGCAGAGGGATTTTATCAGTGCTGGATGGCGACACACCGGTCATTGCAGCAGTCAAAGATAAAGATACGCCCTTTTTAGATTCCGTACGTTCTCATAAAAACTGCCGCTGTTTTTACATTACAAAGGAAAACCGAGATGAATTAGCAGAAGAAGTACTTGCTTTTGTTCGGCAGCAGCTAGTGTGAGGCAAACTGGAGCGTAAACAAGCGGATCGGTCCGCATCAAAAATTGAATAGCAAAAATAGAAAAAGTCTGGAAAACTTCTGTGGTTTGTGTACTATCCACAGATTTTCAGACTTTTTGTGTTTTTTTATTGAGCAGGCATTCGTAATCTCTTGTCCCTTCCAGATGAATTCCCATGGAAATCAACCGGTCCAGTACTTCCTTTGTTGTGCGTCTGTTCATATTGCGGATATTGTAAAGATCGGCCGCAGTCAGTTTCATCAGATCCCCCACAGTGGTAATGCCGCCTCTTCTCAGGCAATTATAAGCCCGGACGCTCAAATCCAGATCTTCAATTAAAATCCTGGATTTTTTTCCCTGGTCCTGAGGCAGGATACGGGGATAGGCTTTCCCACAGTATGGACAGGTAACCTGACCGGTGCGGTAGGAGTAAGAAAATACTTTGCGGCATTTGCTGCTGGTACAACGTTTTTTCATATAAATTCTTCCCTCCCTTTCCAGTTTTCTGATGCGTCTTTTTTATTTTTTGATGCATTTTCAGGCTTTCTGATATGTCTTTTTGGTTCATTTCATTCCTTATCTGATTTTTTCTGCCGGTTTTCACCGTACATCACACACAAACACAAATTTTCTGCCACCAATAAGCCCGATAATAACCGGTAGCTATCCGATTACCCCGCTGCCCCTTTCCGAGGAAAGAATATGGGAGGGATTGAATACCCCCAATGTTCACTGGCCAGTGACGCCGATTTCAGCTACTAATACGGAACTTCTGTCTTATACGGCCTGGTGGGCCTTCAACGGCAGCCGATTTGTTTTGGTGTTTCTGCGGTATTTCTGTGGGGACCAGCCACAGCTCTTCGCAGATTCTTCTCTCACAGAGAGCGTCTATTATACCGGCGACAGTTTGTTCCTGCATTTTTGTGTTCCTGTTTTACTGCACAGCTTCTCATGGTTGGCGGTGTCCGCCTTCTCACCCTTTGTTGCCGCAGGGTGAAAGAACGTTGGACAAAGGTATCCCTTTTCCTCCGGCTTCGCTGGAAGCTTCCCGGCTGTTTGAAAAACAGTTTGCACCGGGCTGCAGAAAAAACCAGATAAAGAATGAATATATTCAATAAATTTTTATCAAGAATAAACTTTTGTTAAGAATGAACTTTTCTCAACCATCATGCCAGCTTTCGCTGTACCGTTTCCGACTTCAGATGCTCAGCCAGCAGGAGAGTACGGCCGGTTGGCAGCTAGCGACTTCTGCCCGCATACCCTGCAGCGTACGCTGCAAATCCTGCAAAGGACTGGTTACCTTTCATTTTCACTGTTCTTCCGGCAATTGAAAGTTTTATTTCAAATCCCATGATGATATCGTTGTGTTGCAAAGTGACAAAATTTCCATTCAGCTACTCATACAAAATCCTGTCTTATACGACCTTTTCAGGTCTTCACTGGAAACCGGATTGTGGTCTTTCCAGAACGCGGGACTCTGGTCACGCAGGTCCCTGCTCTGCAGTTACCAGCTGCAGGTGTTCTGGATGATTCTCCCACGGGGAGCGTTTATTGTTCCGGCGACAGAATTTCTGCTTTCATCTGCATCTTGACGGCACGACATGACATCTTCTGCACTCGCATTCCTGACGGAATTCACATCCCGCCAAAAGGGCTATGACAGAGGTATCCCTTCTGCTGATTCCCCGATGCCCACATTCGAATTTCGCAACAAAAACCGAATGTTTTCGCCTCTCAGACACCTGGCAGTGTTTCTGCACTGAGTTGCATAATGGTTGAGAGAAATTCACAACAGCTCAACATTTGCTGAACTGTTATCACATTAATATTTTTAAACTCGTGAGTGTAAGTATACTATATTTTTTCCATGCTGTCATTAAACTTTCGGTTGAAATTCTAAAAAAGAAAAATCCATTGACTTTCTTGGATGTATATGCTATTCTATTAAAACAAATATAGACATGATTCATGTCAACCACAACTGAAAACAACGAATTTTATTAGATAGCCAATCATTTTGGTAAAGATTTGCGGGATTTAGAGTGTACTTTGAAGAGTTTAGGCTCTAAGTCTGCCCATTACCAGGAAGGATTGGTTTTTTTTGTACCTAAATCTACCTGTAATGGCTGTTCTAAAATAGAATAAGCTGTATCACTGTACGGAACAACCCCCGGCAGTTTACAAGGCAGCGTGTCTGACACTCAAAGGGAGCTTACGATATGGAAGCTTCAGAAAACTCTAAGCAAAAATATTCTGAACAAAAAGAGAGGAAAACGCGTATGAGATCATTTGCAAGTTGTGAAAAAGGTTACAGTAAACAGTTAGCAGCAGGTTATATCGTTGGTATGATGGTTGGCAGTTATTTTCATAAGAGTATTTTTCAGAATTCTTATGAAGAGAAGCATCTGTATCTGCATTATGCGGAGATGCCCAGACAGAAGCAGTACGAGCAGGAGGCGAAGATCCTCAGTATCGTAGAACATATGGATACTGGATTTTTGAAGGAAATTGAAAACCTGAAATGTGAGATCCACTGCCGGAGAGAGGGTGAGGATTATATTGTGGAGTTTACAACGGGAGGATTTGAGTCCCTGTTGTGTGTGATCAATTCCAAAGGGGATTGTAGGATTACACCCCGCTTTGCATAATCCGGCATTTATTTTTTTGAAAATATGTTGTATCATGGTATTGGTTCCGTATAAGTCGAAATATATCATTAAAAATATCATCCCCCGGCTTTCCGAAAGGTGGCCGGGGGTTCCATTTATACGGATTACACATGATAAAATGTTCTCTTTTATAAGCATTTTATAAGCATTTGATGAGCATGCGTAGGTTTGAACGCCTGATCGAGCATGGTGCAAAAGGGACATAGGGGAGGAAACGATGGAAAAGGAAAAAGAACTGCTTTTTTCCGGAAACGATTTGAAAAAATTGATTATTCCGCTGGTATTTGAGCAGACGCTGGCGATAACTGTTGGTATGGCGGATACCATGATGGTCGCATCTGCTGGAGAGGCTGCGGTATCGGGCGTATCTTTGGTGGATATGATCAACATGCTGATTTTTTCGGTTTTATCGGCTCTGGCAACGGGAGGTGCTGTGGTGACCTCTCAGTTTATCGGGGCGAAGCAGAGGGAACAGGCCTGCCGTTCTGCCAAGCAGCTGCTGTATACAGCCGTTGCAGGCGGTATGGTATTTATGGTGGTGGTTTTACTGGCCAGGGAGCCGCTGCTTCGTTTGTTTTTTGGAAGTATTGAAGCTGATGTTATGGAAAATGCGCTGATTTATATGGTGATCTCAGCGTTGTCGTTTCCGTTTCTGGCGGTATATAATGCCTGCGCGGCGTTGTTTCGGTCCATGGGAAATGCACAGATTACCCTGAAAGTTTCGATTTTAATGAATGTGATGAACATTGTGGGAAATGCGGTCTGCATTTTTGGACTGAATATGGGCGTTGCGGGTGTTGCAATCCCGTCACTGGTTTCCAGAGCAGCGGCAGGTATCATTTTATATGCGCTGTTGAAAAATCCGGATAATCTGGTTTATTTTGTAAAAGAAACGTTTCAGATCCAGTGGGACATGGTTCAACGGATTCTTTATATCGGAATTCCCAGCGGTATTGAAAATGGACTTTTTCAGCTGGGGCGTGTGCTGGTAGTCAGCATTATTTCCGGCTTTGGCACCATTCAGATTGCAGCCAATGGAGTGGCGAATAATCTGGACGCCATGGGCTGTATTGC
>JBGVFN010000007.1:0-19188 GCA_045121095.1 Lachnospiraceae bacterium
GAAAAAATTTTAAAGCAACATCCATATGCAATTTATTCAACTGATAACGGTACAGCATGGCGTACTTATTTACCTGCTACTGAGGAACATGGTTATCGCAAGCCAGTCAGAAGAAAGAACAAAGAAGATGTAGAAAGTGCTGTAGTGAAGTTCTACACAGAACTTTGGAAGTCCCAGCGTGATGAAGTATTAACCTTTGAAAAAGGGTATGAGACATGGCTCAGGTATAAAAATGATAACACCAGTACTAAAGCAAAAACCATTCAGGAATACATTAACGACTGGAAAAGATTCTTTGCTGATTCTAAGTTATCAAAAATGCCAATCAGATCCATTACGCCTGTCGACATTGATGACTTCTATCTAGCAGTCACAAAAGATTTACAGTATACCAAAAAGGCTGTATCTAATGCACGAGGTATATTAAATGGTATCATGAACTATTACGTTAAAAGGGGTATTATTCCTCAGAATCCTGCCAGAGATATTTCTCTCAGAGATTACAAATTTAAGCCTAGGAATGACCAGAATACGAATGTATATCCCGAAGAGGATGTCCAAAAGCTATTAAAGTACTTAAAGTATTCTGTAGAGGATGATGCTTATACCCTTGCCATTCAATTATCTTTTTATTTGTACATACGAATTGGGGAAACAAAGGCTCTTAAATGGTCAGATGTAGATTGGAAGGAACAGACAATATCCTTGAATAGACAGATTACTGCTCACCGCCCTCTCAACAGTGATTTAAGCCTTGGAAGTCATACGGAAGTAGAATATGAGCAGATGAAAGGAAATTGTTCTTCTGGGTACAGAACAGAACCATTACTTCCAGAAGCTATCAGAATCTTAAAGAAAGCACAGGAGATTAATCCTGACGGTACATATATCTTTGAGGGAAAGAATGGACGCTGTCTTACCACTGATACATTTAACAGACGTTTGAGAAAGTATTGTGACGAGATAGGCATACAATATTATTCAAGCCACAAGATACGTGCATATAATGCTTCTATAAGCTATGATGGAACAAATTTAGCAGAAATACAACGCCTGATGGGACATAGTTCTTCAGCTACAACTTTTGGATACATCCGTAATGTTCATCATGATAAAATAAAAATTAGCCCTAAATTAGGTCTACAGGGGGATGAAAAATTAAAATAGCTATTTTAGTAGCTCAGATTGTAAAAATTGTGTTCAAGTGTGTTCAACACCTATAAGCAAAAAAATAAGTATTTTGGCCTAGTGGCTCAGTTGGTTAGAGCGCCGCCCTGTCACGGCGGAGGTCGAGGGTTCGAGTCCCTTCTGGGTCGTTTATATGGGATCTTAGCTCAGCTGGGAGAGCATCTGCCTTACAAGCAGAGGGTCACAGGTTCGAGCCCTGTAGGTCCCATTTAAAAATTTAATAAGTTATTATGGGGGAATTCCCGAGTGGCCAAAGGGGACAGACTGTAAATCTGCTAGCTATGCTTTCGGTGGTTCGAATCCACCTTCCCCCACTTGGATATTAATCCAAAATTAAATAATGACGCGGGGTGGAGCAGTCCGGAAGCTCGTCGGGCTCATAACCCGAAGGTCGCAGGTTCAAATCCTGTCCCCGCAATTTGTTGCCCAGATAGCTCAGTTGGTAGAGCAGAGGACTGAAAATCCTCGTGTCGCTGGTTCGATTCCGGCTCTGGGCATTTAACATGGGATACTAGCTCAGGTGGTAGAGCACTTGACTTTTAATCAAGTTGTCCGGGGTTCGAGTCCCCGGTGTCTCATTTAAAAAGTTGCTGAATCAGCAACTTTTTTTTATTTCTATTTTATGATAGAAAGTTTATAATAAACAAGATGAAGATGAGGTATGGATATCTAAGTTTCTATACCTATATCTAAGAAATTTGATAGATCTTTGATTGATATAAATAAAAATGGAGCGTACCGTAAATTAATATGCAGTACGCTCCATTTTTATTTTGTTATATAATTTTTAATATTTAAAGATTGCGATTCCATAAGCTGGAAGTGCATATGACAGACGATAAGGTCGATTATCACATAAACTCTTTTCAGGAATGAGGATATCATTTTCTGAAGGTTTATCAATATACCCGCGTGTTTCATCCAAAATTAAGGTATACTTGCCCTTTTTGGGAACACCTACTGCATATTTTGGATAAGCAACCGGTGTAAAGTTCAGAACAAAAAGTAAATTGGTTCCGGACTTGGGAGCTGTACGGATAAAGCTGAAAATACTGCGTTTATTGTCATCTTTATTAATCCATTCAAATCCACTAAGAGGTTCTGTATCTGTATGCATGCAGCTGTATTTTTTATAGATCATCTGCAGATCACGGAAAAAGTTATGCAGCTGTATATGCTGAGAGTCATATTGCACAAACCAATCCAGCTGATGTTCCTCATCCCATTCGCTGTCCTGCCCGAAATCCTGTCCCATAAACAGCAGTTTTTTACCGGGCTGTCCCATCAGATAGGTATATGCTAATCTCAGATTGGAAAGACTGGATTTTTTATCGCCAGGCATTTTCTGGTACATGGAACCTTTTGCACGAACTACGTCATCATGGGAAATAGAGAGCATAAAGTGCTCAGTATTTGCATCGGCAATATTTTTTGTCATACTTACGTGGTTGAACTGTCTGAAGTAAGGATCATATTTCATATAGTCCAAAACATCATGAGTCCATCTGGTATTCCATTTAAAGGTGAAACCAAGGCCTCCATCTTTCAGTGAAGCAGTTGCTTTGGGCCAGGAATTGCCGTCTTCTGCAATCATTAAAACACCAGGATTTCGGCTTTGCATAATGCTGTTTAAATGCTTTAAGAATTCAATTGCTTCGAGATTTTCATTACCGCCGTGAATATTAGTGGCATGTTCCCGATTCTTTTTCGCATAATCCAGATAAAGAATGGCATCTACTGCTCCAGCACGAAGACCGTCAATATGGAATTGTTCAACCCAGAACAGTGCATTGGCAATAAGGAAATTACGAACCTGGTTCCGTCCATAATCAAAAATTATGGTTCCCCACTGAGGCTGTTCACTTTTCTTGGAATCTGCATATTCATAAACCGGTTTACCATCAAATTCTGCAAGTCCATGAGCATCCTTGGGAAAATGAGCGGGAACCCAGTCAAGAATTACACCAATCCCGTTATTATGCAGATAGTTAACAAAATAAGCGAAATCTTCAGGTGTACCATAACGGGATGTGGGAGCATAATATCCTGTAACCTGATATCCCCATGATGCGTCAAGAGGATGCTCCAGAATACCCATGAGTTCTACATGAGTATATCCCATTTCTTTTACATAGTCAGTAATTTCGCTGGCCAGTTCCTTATAAGTGAAATACCAGCTTCCACATTCATCACGGTGTTTTTTCCAGGAGCCAAGATGAACTTCATAAACAGAAATCGGTGTTTCAAGAGGATTCTTTTTTGTTCTTTTCTCCAACCATTTGGAGTCAGTCCAACGAATACCGGTTAAATCAGTTACGATGGAAGCAGTACCTGGCCGATATTCAGCAGCATTGGCATAAGGGTCTGCTTTGTAAATAATTCGGTCATCGGCAGTACGTATTGCATATTTGTATATTTCACCAAGTTCAATGTCATCGGTAAATATTTCAAAAATTCCACTTTCAGGAATTGGTGTCATACGGTGCCTGGAAATGTCCCAGCTGTTGAAATTCCCTACGAGACTGACCGATTTGGCATTGGGTGCCCATACAGCAAAATAAATGCCGGTTTTTTTTCCGATTTTAACAGGATGAGAACCTAATTTTTTATAAATCTCATAGTGTGTACCGTGCCCGAAGAGGTAGCGATCCATCTCAGACAAAAATCCAGTAGCTTTCATAGTAACTCCCTTCTTTACTCTGTGTATGTAGAGCTGACCGCAAAGTTGCGGATTCTATGTCACATTATATTACGTTACGATTTTTTTTGCAACAATAAGAAAAATTAAAGAATACATAAGAATCTAAAGAACTTATAAAAAATATGAAAAATTTAATAGTCCATTGACAAAAGGAATAAACAAGATTATAATACAAGTCATACTTACTGCAACACATGAAAGGAAAAGGTGAACAATATGGTGAATAGTGTGATAGGTGTGTGTGATGAGAATACAGTTTATATGAAGAAACTGGCTGGGTATTTTATGCAAAAGTCAAGTATTCCCCTGCAGATTCGTTCTTTTTCTGATTGGGAACAATTAATCCGGTATTTGAAATCCAATGAGTTGGACGTGTTGATTCTTGGAGGAGTAACTTTCCTTGAAAAATGGGAGAGATGGGATGATGTTCAGGCAGATAAGGAAAGAAACTTGTATGAGGAGGGGATGAAAGAGCATGTTAAGTGGGTAATTAAATTAGTGGATGAGGTATCTGGGAAGGAATTAAAAGAAGAAAAAGGAAATCACAATTTAAAAGTTAGCCGATATCAGCCACCGGCGGAGTTACTTGCGGCAGTAGAGAAATTAACAGAAGCAAATTCTTTTAATGGAAATGGCAGAGTCAATCCGCGAATGATTCGGGAGAATTCTTTTTATGAGGTAAATATGGAAAGGGATATTCGAATTCATGAAAGGGGCGGAAGGGTAGAGAGGAGAGGAATCAACAAAGGTAATTTTTCTCAAATACATGAAGAAAATAGTGAAGTGTACGAACGGAATCCACAGGTGATCGGGATTTATTCGCCACTTAATCGGTGTGGAAAGACATCCCTTGCTGTATTATTTTCTGAAATTTTAGCGCGTAGAGGAAATTCTCTTATGATCTGCATGGATCATCATAATGGTATTCTGGTAGATGAGGAGCTGAATATTGCAGAATTGATTTATTATTTGAGCAGGGAACAGCAGTTGGTTTCCAGGGGAGAACATTTTTATGATTTTTCGCAGTATGATAGGTTTGTTAAGAAATGGGAACAGATTTTGTATATCGCAGCTTCTTCATCGGTAGAAAATATGATGCAGATTCCGCCTGAGCCGTTTTGTGAGTTGATTCATTTATTGCAGAAAAGGAATAGATATCAATATATTGTTTTGGATTTGTCAGAAGGGATTGAAAGTTTATATAAAGTCCTGAATCAGTGTGATGTGATATTCATGCCCGTATTGAATGATTGTATTTCCAAGAGTAAAATACAGCAGTTTGAACAGCAGATGAGCATTGTGATGGAGCAGGAGGCCTGGGAGTCTCTTAAATGCCGAATTTATAAAATTCAGCTTCCTGAAACCATAGAAGCAGATGGCGTGGAAAATTATTATAGAGAACTGATATGGAGTGATCTTGGGAATTTTGCCGGTCAGATTCTGGAGCAGTACGGGATATAAACTTATGATTGGAGATGGTAAGAAATGGATATGATGCGTACACAACTGCAGCAACAGGTTATGAGTGAGCTTGCGGCATATGATTCTGTTTCTGATGAGGTCTTACTGCATCATATTGATGAAATTATTTGTCAGCAGGGAAGACAGCAGCATTTTTCCTTGAATCAGAAGATGCAGTATCGCAAGGATATCTATAATGCAATCAGGGGGTTGGATATTATACAGGAGCTGCTTGAGGATGATACAGTTACTGAAATTATGGTAAATGGGTATCGGGATATTTTTATTGAGCAGTGTGGGAAAATCAGGCGCTATGAAAAATGTTTTTCTTCGGAAGAGAAGCTGAATGATATTGTTCAAAAGATGGTTTCCGGGGCAAACCGAGTGGTAAATGAAACAACTCCTGTGGCCGATGCCAGGCTGATAGATGGGTCACGTATGAACGTGGTTCTTCCTCCGGTTTCTTTAATTGGTCCCGTGGTTACGATACGAAAATTTCCGGAGCAATACACGGTGGCACAGTTGATTGATAAGGGGTCCATTTCAGAAGAATGTGCCGTGTTTTTACAGAATCTGGTGGAAGCTCGATACAATATTTTTATCAGTGGGGGAACTGGCGCTGGAAAAACTACATTTTTAAATGCGCTGTCACAGTATATTCCGCAAAATGAACGTATTATTACGATTGAAGATTCTGCGGAACTGCAGATCAATATTCCGAATATGGTTCGTATGGAAGCTCGTAATAGTAATATGGAAGGGAAAAATGAGATACGGATCAGGGATTTGATCCGGGCTGCGCTGCGAATGAGGCCAGATCGTATTATTGTGGGTGAAGTACGTTCAGAAGAAGCTCTGGACATGCTGCAGGCCATGAATACAGGGCATGATGGCAGTATTTCCACAGGGCATGCCAATAGTCCGGCTGATATGCTGACCCGCCTGGAAATGATGGTTTTGATGGCAGCGGAAATTCCATTACAGGCTGTAAAAGCCCAGATCGCATCGGCGCTTGATATTGTGGTTCATCTGGAGCGGTTCTCAGATGGAAGTAGAAAAGTAGTTTCAGTGGAGGAAGTATTTGGATATCGGAATGGTGAAATCTGTATACAGCCGCTTTTTTCCTATAACAGAGAAAAAGCATGTATCTGCAGGACGGAGAACAGGCTGGTACAGGAAGAAAAACTGTGGAAATCAGGCAAATCCGTTGTTTGCGTTGAATCGTAAAGAAAAAATGGGGATTTTTTTGTCCGGGTCAGGAATCTGCGTCATACTTGCATTTACTTTTTTTAAGGCTTTCTGGGGAGTGTTATTTACGATTCCTGTTATGGTCTTCTATGTGAAGTATACGGTTGAGAAAATAAGAAAAAAGAAGATGCATCAACTGCAGATGCAGTTTAAGGATGCAATCCTTACCCTGGCTTCATCTTTGCGGACAGGTTATTCTTTGAGTCACGCATTTGAGGAGGCGTTGGAAATTAGTTCTGTGGTATATGGTTCTGAAAGTATGGTTGTTTCCTTGCTGAATCGGGTCGTATGGGGACAGAAACTGAATATTTCCATGGATCAGCTGCTGGAAGAGATGGCAGAAAAAAGTCAGCTGGAAGTGGTACGGGAATTTGTAGAAGTTGTTAAAGTGGTGCGAAGGTATGGAGGAAATTTACCGGACATGATACAGAAATTGGCGGATGTAATGGAAGATCGTTTGTCTGTCAATGCGGAAATTCTGTCTGCAACAACTTCTGTAAGATATGAGGCATATATTATGGATTTTATCCCTGTGGCCATTATCTGGTATATGAATTTGACAGGTCCATCTTTTTTAGAAATATTGTATACCAGTATGGCGGGGCGATTATTTATGGGAATCTGCATGTTGATCTATCTGGCAGTAGTTATGTGGCAGCTTCATGTGATGGAGAAAGCAATTGAATGATTCGTGTAAGGAGTGGTCCGTGTAATAGATGATTCATGTAAGGAATAATCCAGGTAAGGAATGATGCGTGTCATGGATAATGTAATGGGAATTAGTCTTATTTTGTTATGTATTATGGTATTCGTGTATATTACAGCCACTTGTCGTTTTGAAGCAGAGTCTTTTACGGGTGAGGTATTTTTCATACGGTGGATGAAAGCTTCGGGATATTGGTTTTATTCTAAAATCATGTGTCCATATGTTTTTGGATTTCGACAGAATGGAGGATGGGAATCCAGTAAAAATTACAAAAGGATGCAGCAGATTTATGTAAAAAAGGATATTTCAAAGGAATGGAGAAATTATCAGGCTGAAAAGTATGCACTGATCCTGACAGGAATAATCGCTTTGCTTGCGACAGGCAGCGTATTTTGGCTTTTTAGGAGCTCTGAGGATGTTATGGAGCAATATGAGCTCCAAAGGCCGGAATATGGCGATATGGCGAAAGAATACTCATTTCTGGCAAAAAAAGAAGAAGGTGATCAGGAGGAAATACACCTTACATTGGATGCTCAGATGTATTCAGAAAAGGAAGTACAGGAAATTTTTGAAGAGTGCTATGAGACGTTGAAAGAAAAGGTGAAAGGGACAAATTCATCGCTTCAGAAGGTACGCAGCCAGCTGGATTTTAGTGTTGATCCTTTGTGGGATGGAATTGAAATATCCTGGTATTCTTCGGATTATGAGTTGATTACACAACAGGGGGAGATCCTATTAGGTAATGCACTGGAAGGGGAAAATGAAGTGACATTATATCTGATGATGTCATATGAGCAATACAGCAGGACATTTGAAATTCCGGTTACAATTGTAAAATATTCATCGGATATGTCAACAGATTTACAAACTTATTTAGACGAGGCACAGAAAGAAAATCTGGAAGAGTCCACTTTTACATTACCGGAGGAATTTGCAGGACAAAAGGTAAAATATATATCTGCACCGGATTACAGTCTGGTCATTGGTGTGGTTTGTTTGATTGCTGCAGTGCTTTTTATGATGCTGTATAAACAACAGTTGAACATGAAGGAGCAGTGTGAGGCAAGGGAACGGCAGATGAAAGCAGATTATCCGGAGATTATCTCAAAACTTCTGGTATTGATACGGGCTGGAATGCCGGTAAGACGTGCATGGATACAAATTACAGAAGAATATCAGGAGCAGAAAAAGAATCAGGGAAAAATTCATTTTGCACTGGAAGAAATGTGCCTTACTGCAAGAGAAATGCAAAATGGTATGAGCGAAGGGATCGCGTATATGGAATTTGGGAAGCGATGTGAACAGCATCTTTATCTGAAACTGGGAAGTCTTCTGGAGCAAAATCTGAAAAAAGGAAATTCGGGGATTGCTGTTTTACTGGAAAGTGAACGGATTCAGGCGCTGGAAGAACGGAGAAGACAGGTACGGGCAGCTGGAGAACTGGCAGGAACAAAACTGATGATGCCTATGATTGCGTTATTTGCACTGGTATTAATGATTATTATGGTTCCGTCATTTATGACATTTGGAGTGTAAAATGATTAATTTGAAGTGTATAAATGATTGATTTGAAGTATATAAATGGATAATTTGAAGTGTGGAAATGGTTATCTTATAAAAGAACGCATATATGAAAGCTTGTATGGGAAGGAGAATAAGGTATGACATTATTAAGAAAGATTAAAAATCATCTGAGTTCTGAGCGTGGGGTTGGTGTGGTTGAGATTATTTTGATTCTGGTGGTATTAATTGCTTTGGTTGTTATTTTTAAAAGCCAGTTAAATTCATTGGTGCAGAATATCTTCTCAAGTATTAATAAACAGGCTAAAACGATTTACTAATTCAGGGTTATGCTTATGAAAAACAGCGTACAAAAGGGAAGTATTACTGTTTTTCTGAGTCTGATACTGATGCTGCTGATTTCAGTGGTGACAACATCGCTGGAATCAGCGCATTTGGTAGCGGTGAGGAGTCAGATTGGTATGGCCAGCGAGGCTTCTGTATATAATTTATTTTCTCGTTTTGAAAAATCACTTTATGAACAATATAAGCTGTTATTTTTGAATGAAAGGCAGGATTTGGATACAATTCTGGCATCCGAAATGAAATTTTATGAAGTTTCCAATGAGAAAAACTTTGGAGGAACCAATCATTTAAAATTTAGTATGGATTCTGTAGAGATACATGATAAGACATATCTGATGGACCAGAATGGGGAGGCATTTCAGAAGGAGATTAATCAGATTTTGTCTGCGGATATAATTTCTATGGTAAAACAGTCCATCAGTGGTTATGTGAAGCAGCTTTCTCAAAGCGGTACGGTGACAGAGTATATGAATGAAATTATGGAACAGTCTTTACCATTGGCGGATATGACTGAACAGGTGATGAATGCAGCTGAAAGTTCTGAGACTGTGGCAAAGGGGATTGGTGATTTAAAGGATACTGCCAATGAGTGTGAAAAGACAATGGACTCATATAAATCTTTATTAAAGGATACAGGTTGGGATGAATCTGAAAGTTCAGGTTCTTATCTAAAAGGTGAATTGGAAATCAGGAAAGCTTTGAAAAAGCAGCTGAAAGAGATGAACAGTGATAAAAAGAAACTGGAAAAAGAATTAAAGCAGGCGTTGGAAGAATTGGAAGCATATGAAGAAGCTGCTCAGGTGGTGACGGAGAATCTGGATGATGTAAAAAAGGGACTTCAGAATGAGGATTTGGAAGATTCTTATAAGGAAGCATTACACGAAGAATTAAAATCTGTTCTGAATATGACGTCGGAATCTGGTGATTGGTATCAGCAGATTCATCAGGCAAAAGAGAATGTGGAGAAAAATCTGCAGATGCTGCAATCTGCGGATATCCCTGATCCAGATACGATCTCAAGAGAAGTGATTCAGGATGGAACATTGGAAAAACGTTTAAATCAGGCTGTGGATATCTTCAATGAGTGTAAAAAAGTGGATATCCCTGTGACTGAAAAGGCTGTGGAAAGTAAGGCTGGTTTTTCTGCAAAATCACTGCTGCGAACGGTTCAAACGTTGATAACGCAGGGCGCTTTCTCAATTATTGTGGATAACCAGAAAGAATTGTCCGATCGAAAGGTGGATATGAAAGAAGTTCCTTCTGCAAAACAAGCAAAGGAAAAAGTGGACAGTGGAAAAAATATTTTTGATACAGCTGTGGATAACACAAAAGATACATTGGCGTTGAATACATATCTGACAGAATATATGCCTTGTTACACAGATGGTGGTTATTATGATCTGGAGTATATTTTGGGAGATAAAACGGTTGATAAGGAGAATTTAAAATCAACAGTTAATCAACTGATTTTACTTCGTCAGGCTATGAATCTGGTTTATCTGTTAACGGATTCTGGAAAAAGAACACAGGCTCAAACCGCAGCCACGGGTATGCTGGCTATAACAGGAAATGGTGTTTTGATACAGGGAATGACGATGATTCTGTTAACTGCCTGGGCTTATGCAGAAGCGGTATCTGATGTAAAGATACTGGTAGACGGAGGGAAAGTTGCGTTTGTGAAGAATTCGAAAAATTGGAGACTTTCTTTGGAACAGGCGGCAAATTATCAGAATTGGAGTAAGCAGGCAGCGAAGCAGGATAACACGAAACAGGCAGGCTTGGAATATAAAGAGTACTTAAGAATATTATTGTTCTTCCATTCACGTAATGTAAATATGTTTCGGGGACTGGATATGATTCAATGGAATATTTGCCAGAATGATTCAGGATTTCGAATTTCGCAGTGTATATATGAGATTGAAGCCGATTTTTCCATGTGTGTAAAACCTGTGTTTATGTCTGCTGTTAATATGGGATTAACGCAGGATGGATATGCGTATGAGCATAAAGAAACGCAGAATTACGGGTAAAAATATGGGTAAGAATAAGCAAACGATACGACGTACGGAACGGGCTTCTGTAACAGTGGAAACCTCGCTCATACTATTTTTATTTATGATGTTTTTTATTTGTATGATGTATTTTTATATTATTCTGAATCTGGAAATTAAAATACAGACGGCACTGGAACAGACAGCAGACACACAAGCGGCTTATGCGGCAGTTAGTAATTATCATGATGGAAAAGGAACTTTTTCCTATATTCAATGTGGTCTGGATCAGGCATTTGCAAAAGCAAATGTGATTCGGCTTACAGGGAAAAATTATCTGGATAATTCGTGGATTAAAGGTGGAAGCAGCGGATTGAGTTTTTTAAAAAGCAGTTTTTTGAAAGACGGTGTTACGTTAAGTCTGGTAGTATCCTATAAAATTAAAATACCTTTTTTCTCTGTGGCAGATATTAATATTGAGCAGCGGGCGTATAGACGGGTCTGGTATGGAGAGGATACGTCTAATCTAAAAAACGTGAAAAATAAGCAGGATACGGTATATATAACAGAATCTGGAGTCGTATATCATCTGTACGAGGACTGCGATTATATTGATGTGAAACTCCGTGCTGTAAAAGGCACGGAAGTTTCCAGTCTTAGAAATGTTGATGGATGTTTGTATTATCCATGTGAAAGTTGCAAACCGGATACCAAGGGAACGGTGTATATTACATCATATGGAACACGTTATCATAAATCGCAGGAATGCAGTGCTATTGAGAAACATCCGATGCAGATATCTGTAGATGATACAGGAAATAGAGATTTATGCAGTAAGTGTGAGAAAAAATCGGAAATGGAGGGTGGATAAAATTAATACGGTTTTATATTTTACAGGTGCTGTGGGAGCCATTGGAACCATGATTATTTGCACCATAGAAGATATTCGTAAAAAACAGATTCATCTGTGGCATACAGGAATTTTTGTGGTTCAGAATGTGATTCTCGCATGCTGTGAAAAAAGGGAATGCAGTTTCATATTGGCAGGTCTTATGGTTGGTGTTGTTTTTTTAGGAATTAGTTTGTGTACTGGAGAAAAAATTGGAAGAGGGGATGCATTTTTTATTATGGGAATGGGAGCATTTCTGGGATTTTATAACACAGTATGGGTGGTGTTTATCGCATTATTGACGGTTTCAGTATACGGTACAGGACTGGTTTTGGCTGGAAGAAGATATAAATGGTCCTGTGAAATTGCTTTTATGCCGTTTTTGCTGGTTCCGTATATCGGCTCTACATTATTTCAGGTGTATGGGAATTGGCATACGTAGTATAAATAGCATGAATCTTTAGAGCATAGTTCAGGAAATTCAGGAGAATCAAATGAGAAAAAAGACTGAAAATAGAACGTGTTATTTGAATGCGTCTGTCACGGTAGAAACTACTTTAATTATGCCGCTGATTCTTTCATGTATTGTACTTTTAATTATTATGAATGGGTATTTGCATGATACGGTTATTTTAAATGGGATAGCAGCAGAGGTTTTATACGCAGATGAGGAAAGTGATGCGGAAAAGCTGTTTTATGAGGAAACAGAAAAAAGGGTTTTATGGCTAAAACAGGTGGAGGTTTCAAAAAATGAAGATCCATTAAGTACAACCATATCCTGGGAAACGGTATATGCATTACCATTAAAAAAAATGTTGTCAGCTGTTACCGGGGAGGAAGAAGTTGAGTTGTCTGGAAAGGTTGGAAAGCAGTCATGGTCTATGGCCCAGATTATCAGATATGTAAACCAAAATTAAAGGGCAGCAGGAGAGGGGTGAAAGGATGATTTCAGAATACAAAAACATTTATGCAGATCGGGTTTCCTATCAGAAAAGCGGAGAGAAAAGCTATCTTATTTTAAGCAGTGGTGAAGAACCGGAACTTCCTTATCAGATTAATATGATTCGCTATAATCAGATTTCGGGTTTACTTCCCGTTCAGTTTTTTATTGAAGATGGAGAGTACAAATATTTTTATGATATTTCATGCAAAGAATCTTTGATGAAAAAAATGAGTCATAAAAAATATACGATTAAAGAAATACGTACCATTATGTCGGATTTATATCGATGTGTACAGCAATTGGAAGAATATCTTCTTGATACCAGCTGTCTGATTTTAAATCCGGAGTATGTGTTTTCTGAAAAGGATACATTCAGTATTCAATTTTGCTTTTATGCAGATAAAAAGGAAAGTTTTGAGGAATCTCTGGAGGAATTATTTGATTATTTTCTGAATCGGTTGGATTATCAGGATGAAAGAACCGTTGTGCTTGTGTATAGTTTATATCAGAAATCGAGGGAGGAGCATACACCACTTTACGAATTGATGAAACAGTTTTGTGAAACTGCTGATGTAGGGGAAAATCAGGAGAGAGTGAAAAGAAATAGTGTTTGTGAGGAAAAGTATGCTCAGGAAAAAAAAGGAAATACTGAGTTTCAAGAGAGAGATTTCTCAGAAGAGTTCATTGGTTCAGAGATTTTAGAAGGCGATTCTATTGAAAATAGCGTGGTAGAAAAGAAATCGATTTCACGGGGATTCTTAATGAAGTCTTTGCCGTATTTACCGGATCTTGCAGGTGGATATGGGATTGCCAGGATTGTATGGTATATCAGTAAGCATCATACAGAGATGTCCGGTAAAACATTTATGATGTGGATGTTTGCTGTGGCAGGAATTTTGGCGGGATGCGGCGTTATTTCAACTATATTATCGGCGCATCTGGAGCAAAATTCGAAGAAAATGAAGAAAGAGATTTCAGGCGTTTCATATGAGAGAGAAGAAAATTGTACAGGAAATAAATCGTCGGAGTGTGATAGAAAAGGGAATAAAAACGAGGTTGAAAAAGAGATTGAAAAGGCGTATCTAAAGAAAAATGGAAAAATATCAGAATCTGTGAGAGAAAGCGTACAGAGAGAAATTGGAATTAACGAAAAGCTTGGGGAAAGTATAAAGGCTGACGAAGAAGAAAGTTGGAATAAGGAAGATTGGGATGAAAATGAGGGATTTGAAGAATTTGAATTTCTGGAAGAGGAAAGTATAAAAGATGATGTCATAGAAAAGGAAGAGATAGAAAAGAAATCCATAGGAAAGAAAGCAATAGAAAAAAAACAGGAATATACTATTCCTGCGACGGTTGTAATGAGCGAACCGGAGTTATTCAGGGCGTTTAATCCTGTGCTAATCAGTTGTGATAAGGAACGGTTTCAGGATATTGTGTTAAAAGAACGAAAGATGATTATTGGAAAAGTACATGGAATCGCGGATATTTGTCTGGAAGGAAAAAGTATTAGTCGGGTACATGCACGTATTTGTCAGGATAAAAAGGGGTGCAGTGTCATAGATTTGGGTTCTACAAATGGAACCTATGTAAATGGTGTTCGCCTGGCAGAGCGGCAGAGGAAGTATCTGGAAAAGGGCGATGAGGTACGGTTTGCAGAAGCAATGTATGAATTTTTTCCTGCGGAGTCGGAAAATGTTCGTTCACATCAGATATCAGAGGTGATATAATAAGAATTATTGATGACTGCAGAGAGAGTGGCAGCGCGAATATAAGGAGGCTTATTATGAAAGATAATAATTGTATATTCTGTAAAATTGCAGCGGGAGAGATTCCCTCTAAGACCGTTTATGAAGATGATAAATTTCGTGTAATCATGGATCTTGGTGCGGCTTCTGAGGGACATGCATTAATTCTTCCAAAAGATCATTATGCTAATTTAATGGAGCTTGATGAAGACACTGCATCCTGTGTACTTCCTCTGGCGGGAAAAATCTCCAGAGCAATGATGAAGAGTTTAAATTGTAATGGTTTAAATCTGGTACAGAATAATGGAGAAGAAGCTGGTCAGACAGTAATGCATTTTCATCTGCATATGATTCCTCGATATAAAGGTGGAAATGAGGTAATTGAATGGAAGCCGGGCAGTCCTTCCCCGGAAGAACTGGAAGAAACTGCTGCTAAAATCAGAGAAGCACTGTAAAAGTGCAAGATGAAAAGTGCAAACAAGAAAGCATAAAGAAAAGATGCGGAATTTTTAGCTGTTAAGCAAATAAAAAAGTTATACTTCTTGTTTGGGCAGGAGGTATAACTTTTTAAATCAAGTGCGTCTGGTAATGAACGTATTCATTACAGACAGGACTCTTTGATCAGAGATACAACACGTAAAACTGCATTGGACTGATTGCTGTTTTCCATGGCCTGAATGTAAGTTTCGCGATTTTCATATAAAGATGAAACTGCCTGATACAGTGTTTCGGGAGTAACGTCTTCTTCTTCGAGTACATCGCTGAAACCTTGTTTTTTAAAGGATTTTGCATTTAAAATCTGATCTCCGCGGCTGGCAGCAGCGGAAAGGGGAATCAATAAAGCGGGCTTTTGTAATGCCAGAAGTTCGCAGATGGCATTGGCTCCAGCACGGGAGATGATAATGTCTGCCATGGCAAAAAGATGCTTTAAGGGTTCACTCATATATTCATATTGTACATAACCAGGCATGGAAGTCAGGGTTTCATCCAGATTTCCTTTACCACATAAATGTACAATATGATAATCCTTTAACAGATCGGGCAAAATACTTCTGACAGCCTGATTTACTTTAACAGATCCAAGGCTTCCGCCCATAACAAGAAGAACGGGTTTTGAAGAATTGAAGCCTGTTAATTTTAAACCGGACTCTTTGTTTCCGGTCAGCAGCTCTTCACGGATAGGACAACCGGTTAAGATTGCTTTATCCTCGGGGAGATACTGAAGGGTTTCCGGAAAATTACAGCAGATTTTTGTGCAGAAAGCCAGAGAAAGTTTGTTAGCCAGACCGGGAGTCATGTCGGATTCATGTGAAATTACCGGAATTCCTGCATGGCTGGCTGCCATAACAACAGGAACTGCTACGAAACCACCTTTTGAAAAGACAACATCGGGTTTTAATTTTTTCATAAGGCGTCTGGCCTCAAAATAGCCTTTCATTACACGGAAGGGATCGGTAAAGTTTTTCAGGTCAAAGTAACGACGAAGTTTACCGGATGAGATTCCATAATAGGGAATACCAGATTTTTCTACCAGGTCTTTTTCCATACCGTTATAGGAACCGATGTAATTAATTTCAAATCCATTCTTTTTTAATTCCGGGCATAATGCCAGATTCGGTGTAACATGGCCAGCTGTACCACCGCCGGTCAGAATGATTTTTTTCATGAATATTACCTCCGGAGTGGATTATTTATCAAATTTAGCTTTATAAGCTTTCAGGGCGCAAGCCAGCTGGTCAGGACAGGAAGTTTCTTTGCTGCCGCAGCGAATACCTTCCAGTCTTGTAATGATTTCGTCAATATCCATACCTTCTACCAGTTTGGAAATGCCCTGTAAATTGCCGTGGCATCCGCCTTTGAACTGAACGGAGCTCAGTTTATTGTCTGTAACATCAAAAGTGATTACGGAAGAACAAGTTCCGCGGGTTTTATACTGTACCATTATAATAAGTCCTCCTGAAATAAAAATATGTATTTTGATTATCCTATTGGGGGATATTCCTATGGGGAAATATTCCTCTCCTTTGAGGGTAACAAGTGCAGGAAATAATATATTAGCTGCGGAGATATTATAACACAGAAATACAAGGCGGGGCAATGTTGACGGATGAAAAAATGGCAGGTATACTTGAGAAAAATAAAATAACGGTTCAGAAGTGGCTGAACTATTACAAAAAATAAAGAAAGGAATATGGATTCTGATAAGAATCTGTATAACGGGAGTTTATGTTAGCAATTATTGGTGCGATGGATGAAGAAGTCAGCAGAATTAAAGAAGTAATGACTGATGTAACAATTGAAAAAAGAGCAGGTATGGAATTTTATAAAGGAAAACTTGCTGGAAAAGATGCAGTTGTAGTACGTTGTGGTATTGGGAAAGTAAATGCAGGTATGTGTGCTCAGATATTGGTAGATTGTTATCAGGCTGATGTAATGATCAATACAGGAATTGCAGGTTCACTTCAGGCTAAAATTGATATCGGAGATATTGTATTGTCAGAAGATGCTTTGCAGCATGACATGGATGCAACAGGATTTGGATATCCTATTGGTGTTATTCCCAGAATGGAGCAGTCTGTTTTTAAAGCAGATGAGAAATTGATTGCTATTGCAGAGTCGGCATGCAAAAAAGTGAATCCGGAAATTGGGGTTCATGTGGGACGTGTGGTAAGCGGTGATCAGTTTATCTCTGATAAGGTGAAAAAGAATTGGTTAATTGAAAACTTTAATGGATATTGCTGTGAAATGGAAGGCGCGGCTATTGCTCAGGCGGCGTATCTGAATCAGGTTCCGTTTTTAATTGTACGTGCAATTTCTGATAAAGCGGATGACAGCGCTACTATGGATTATTCCGAGTTTGAGGCAAAGGCGATTACTCATAGTGTGAATCTGATTCTGGAAATTGCACAGAATTTGTAGTTTCTATGGGGATGACCTTAGAGCGTGTTTGAAAAATCATTCACGCAGTCTGCACACCTCAGTTTTGGATAGATTTTTAATAAAGACGGGTCTGAAAACGCAGAAAATGCAGTTATTTGTCGTACGATTTTAGTCCTATTTATCTTTTCAAGAGTCTTGTAAAAGTGTATAATTATGTTCAGCTGACAAAGATGCTGAACTGTTACATACTCTCAGTATACCCTCAGTGTGCAAAGGCAGGGATCCTTTTGTATACTGAGGGTATACTGAAATGAACCTCATGTTTAGCAGATATTTGCCAGTAGAAACGGAAGGTCTCAAAAACAGGAGGTATTTTAAATGGAGAGATTTCTGGAATCAACAATTCCTGTTTACGTCATGGCAGCAGTTACTGTTTTAGGTATACTGGGTACATGGGCAGCAGGCATTTATTACCGACAAATGATAAATCAGACCGAGAATATGATGAATGCCAGACATTCATTTTTACTTCAGATGAAAAACCGATTCGAAAACACATATCGTGTCAATAAAGGAATCAATAATATACCATTATTTGTGGACAGACAGTTAAAAGGAAATCGATTTCTTTTGATTAGCGCCGAAAGTGCAGGAAAGGCTTCTCAGAAAGCTGCACTTGTATGTTTGATCTTTGGCGGGGCTGTTACAATGCTTCAACAGGTGTACGGCTTTGGTACAAGGCGGGTAGTAACGTCACTGGCGATTACCTTATTTTGTTCTATTACTGGTTTATGTGTGTACTTTTTATCTGATATGCAGGAAGTGCAGGCTCAGTTACAGCTTCATTTGGAAGAATATTTTACCAATACTCTTTCCAAAAGAATGGTACGTGTAAAAGAAGATGAAAAAATTTTAAGCAGAACCGAAAATAGAACGGAAGGCAGAACAGAATCTAAAGGTGATAACAGAACAGACACCAGAGTGGAAAACAGGGCAGAAGGCAGAAAACGGAAAAATTCTGTGACAGAACAGTTTACGCTGGATGGACAGGAACGGAGAAAAGAAATGGAGTCTGCGGAGAAACGTATGACAGATTCAGAAGAGGATCGTTTTACCGAGGATGATCTGCAGTATCTTCGTCAAAGTCTTGAACGGATTGCGGCAGGGAGAGAAAGGAATACTGCAACTTCCGGCAATACCGGAGCTCAGGGGACTGCTGGTAATGAAAGAAAGCATCGTTTTTCTGCAAAGGAAGAAAAAGTGATTGATGATATTCTCCGGGAATACTTTGTATGATTCAGATAAAAATCTGTAAATAGATGAGGAGTTTGCAAAGAAATGACGAATGTGCAAAGAGATGACTAATCTGGAAATAAAGAGTAAAAAGCTGTAGAGAACAGAAAGAATACGAAACGATTTGTGTTGGTGAAAAAATAGAGGAATAGTAAAAATGAAAAGAAGGCATCATTTCATAGAGTGGAATGATGCTTTTTTTTGATCAGCTCTGTAAAGTAAAATCTTATTCGCACAAAAGTATATAAAGTTACTGCTGTTTTTGCAAAATTATGGT
>JBGVFN010000008.1:0-3382 GCA_045121095.1 Lachnospiraceae bacterium
AAATGATGATTCCTGTATTTAAAAATGGGGAATGTGTTTATGAATCTCCAAAGGTAATGGATATACGTGAATATTGTAAACAGGAATTAGATACCCTTTGGCCTGAAACAAAACGTTTAGTAAATCCTCATAAGGTGTACGTGGATTTGTCTAAAAAATTGTATGATATGAAGATTGAGTTACTTGACCGTATGAGTGAAAGTTAGTAAACGCTCCATAGCACGTACCTTTTAATTTATACTATTCTTTGAGATAATAGCTTCAACTTCAAAAAAAGTCTAAATAGTTTAGTCCAAAAAGTTGACTCTACTTTTCAGACTGCAGGTTAAACTAAATGGAGGTGATCTATGAAATCAAAGGAAAGTCAGATTGCCACACAGGTCCGACTGAAACAATGGGCGCTGGAGGTTCAGGAATGCATGAACCGTCCCAAAGACATGACAGTTGAACAGTGGTGTGAGCAACGGGGTATTAAAAAAGCGAATTATTACTGGCGGTTAAAGAGGGTTCGTCAGGCCTGTCTGGAACAAACAGATATTTCAACAGACAGCTTTGTTGAATTACCTTCTCCTGAGCCGTATGCTGTGCCGGTTGTACAGGTTCCTTCAACTCTAAACAACAATTCTTCCATGGCAGCGGTGATTCATACCGCTGGCGGTATCTCCATCGAAATCAGCGGTGATGCCACAGCAGACTTTATGAAAAATCTGATAGGAGCCCTGCACCATGCTTAAAGATGCCAATGGATTTAAAAAAATATATCTGGCGGTCGGCACAACGGACTTAAGAAAAGGTATCGACGGACTGGCTGCCATTGTGAAATTTCAATTCAATCTTGATCCTTACGATAAGAATACTCTGTTTCTATTTTGTGGCAAAAGACCGGACAGAATAAAGGGACTCCTTTGGGAAGGTGATGGTTTCCTGCTTCTTTACAAAAGAATTAACATTGGAACCTTCAAATGGCCACGTTCAGCAAACGAAGCAATTGAAATAAACATGGAACAATACACTTTGCTTATGCAGGGCTTTGAGATTATTGCAAAACGTCCCATTATGGAAATGGAAAATCCCCCAAGAGCCATGTAAGGATTGTGCAAATGGTAGAAAATTTTGAAATTGTAATCAATGCAAAAGTGGCAGTTTTATCAGTTATCCACAGTGAAGAATGAATATCCCGGTTCAATATCTGCCGTACGATTCATTCGAACCATTACACTGTGGATAACAGAATAAAAAACCTTGAAATCCGGCAAAATATCAGGATTTTTTATTCTGTTATCCACCGTCAAAATGACGAATGCTGCTTCCATGTCAGGTGGCAAAATCTTATGATTTCTGCTAAAATACTCCATAAAAGGAGTAACAGGGCATGGCAATGAAATACACGGAAGAACAATTGAATACTCTTGATAAGCCGCTTCTTGTGCAGATGCTTCTTGCCATGCAGGAAGAAAATGAAAAACAGACCCGCAAGCTTGAGGAAATGGATGAAAAGCTTCAGCGGATTATGGAACAGGTGGTTTTATCCAATCAGAAACGCTTTGGAAGATCATCTGAAAAGATGGACGACTATGCACAGATGTATTTCGTAGAGATAGACGGAAAAATAGCTTTTTTCAATGAGGCAGAGGCTGTCTGTGACCTTGAAGTATCAGAAGAAGCAGAGGCTGCTCCACGCAGAAAGAAATCAGCCGGTAAAAAGGAACAGGATATGTCAGGATTTCCCGTAAACCGGATTGACCATTATCTTTCAGAGGATGAACTTATTGCTGAGTTTGGTGAAAAGGGCTGGAAGCAGCTTCCTGACGAAATATCCAGACGTTATCGTTTTGTCCCTGCAAAGGTGGAGGTAGATGAACACCATGTGGGTGTTTATGCAGGCAAAACAGATGATCGTATAATAAAAGCACCGCATCCGAAAGCACTGCTTCATGGCAGTCCCGTATCATCAACCCTTGCGGCTGCCATTATTAACAGTAAATATGTGAATGCGGTTCCACTCTATCGCACGGAAAAGGAGTTCGAACGCTATGGCATCTGCGTCAATCGCAAGAACATGGCCCACTGGATGATTCGTCTGGCAGAGGAATATCTTAGTGTTATGTATGATTTTCTGCACCGGAAACTGTACGGATATCATGTCATACAGGCAGACGAAACTCCATGTCTTGTAAACAAAGACGGCCGCCCTGCCGGTTCCAAGAGTTATATGTGGGTATACCGTTCCGGTTATCTGTATCAGAAGGAACAAATCGTTCTCTATGAATTCCAGAAGACCAGAAACGCATCCCATCCAAGGGAGTTTCTGAAAAACTATTCCGGAATCTGTGTAACAGACGGATATCAGGTTTACCACACTCTGGAAAAAGAAAAGGAAGACCTGACCATTGCCGGCTGCTGGGTGCATTGCCGCCGAAGGTTTGATGAAGCTTTAAAGGTTATTCCGAAAGAAGCCCGTTCAAAGTCAAACGCATATCTTGCCATGAAACAGATACAGGCCATCTACCGCGAGGAAGGAAAACTGAAAGAGCTTTCTTCCGGGGAACGACTGCAGCAGCGTCAGCTGGTTGTAAAACCGCTGGTGGATGCTTTATTTGTGTACCTTAAAAGTACAAATCAGGATGTTTCTGCCAAAACAAAACTTGGTGATGCATATGGATATATACTGAACCAGGAAAAATACCTGCGCGTATTCCTTACAGACGGGGATGTTCCTATTGATAACAACGCCAGTGAACGTGCCATCAAAGGTTTCTGTATTGGAAAAAAGAACTGGCAGGTAATTGATACCATCAGCGGAGCAAAATCTTCCGCTGTCATTTACAGCATTGCAGAAACTGCAAAGGCAAACAATTTAAAACCATATGAGTACTTTGAATATCTGTTATCTGTTATACCGGAACATATGGAAGATACCGATCGAAGTTTCCTTGAAGATTTACTTCCATGGTCGGAAAAACTTCCTGAATACATAAGAAAACCAAAACAGTAAGTTTTAACATAGCCGCGTCAGCGGCTTGTTTTGATGAGGGTACGCATTATTGGGCGTTTACACTTATATAGGGATGTGGGCGTTTTTGAATACAAAGTGGTTACAAAATGAGCTGATTAATAACAATATAGCTGTTATGAATGGAATATTACTTGATGCTTCTTATTCTCTTGTAGAAATAACCATCCCAGATGGTGTGACAAGTATAGGGGATTATGCGTTTGAAAATTGTAGCAGTTTAAGCGAAGTGACCATCCCAGATAGTGTAATGAGCATAGGGAATTGTGCGTTTGAAAATTGTAGCAATTTAAGCGAAGTAACTATACTGGGGAGTGTAACAAGAATAGGAAGTTATGCGTTTGAAAATTGTAGCAGTTTAAGCGAAGT
>JBGVFN010000009.1:0-17302 GCA_045121095.1 Lachnospiraceae bacterium
GTATGGTTTCTCAGATTCTGCCTAATGGAAATTTGCAGATTTTACCTTTGGGCGGATTGGTTCCTGCCAACTGTGAGACAGAAAACTGCCGTATTGTTACAAGATTTGATGGGAGCTATGAAGGGACTTTTCAGCTGCGAAATGCATCGGTTCATGTGAATGAGTCCTTTAAAACACTGGAAAGAACCTTTGACAATATGGAGGTTTTGCTGGATGAAAAAGTGTTTTCGGAAGAAGACACCAGAGCGCTGGGGATTATGGAAGGCGATATTGTCTGTATGGAGCCCCGGACCCGTTATACCCGTTCCGGTTTTTTAAAAAGCCGTTTTCTGGATGATAAGCTGAGTGTGGGTATTGCATTAGGCATTGCAAAATATCTGCACGATAAGAAACAAAAGCTGCCCCGCAGAACCTGGCAGCACATTACCGTATATGAAGAAGTGGGACATGGCGGTGCAGCGTCGGTTCCGGAAGGTGTAACAGAAGCGCTTTCCATTGATATGGGATGTGTGGGGGATGGTCTGAAATTTACAGAATATCAGGTATACATCTGCGCCAAGGACGCAGTTGGACCATATAATTATGATATGGTAACAAAATTAATCCGGATTGCCAAAGAACATCAGATTGATTTTGCGGTGGATGTTTATCCACATTATGGTTCGGATGTGGATACGACACTAAAAGGCGGGCATGATGTAAAACATGGCCTGATTGGCGCAGGTGTATATGCTTCTCATGGATATGAGCGGGTTCACAGAGATGGAATCCAGGCTGCCTGGGAATTATTAAAAGAATATCTTTTGCATAAAGAATAATTTTTGAATGATTTTCTTGTAAAGAATAGGGATTATAATAGAAATAGTTTGAGATAAGGGATGGCGTTAATAGATGCATGATTTTGAATGGGACAAAGTAATATTTCTTGAAAAAGGAAAAAAAGGGCTGCACCGGGTGATTTTCGGAAGAACCCTGTTGATTCTTCTTTCGTTTCTGTTGCAGTTTGGCCTGTTTTTTCTGCTGTTTAACTTTTTAAGTAAATATCTGACAGTCACTTTAGGTGCGTATATCCTGTTTATTGTGATCATTGAGCTGATCATTATTAATCGGGAAGGCAATCCGGCGATGAAGATATCGTGGATTGTGATTACGCTGGTATTTCCTGCGGTTGGAGGGATGCTGTATCTGTATGTTTATCTGAATCTGGGCAGCAGGATGGTAAATCATCGGCTCAATGAATTGAATCAGATCACAAAGCAGTATGTTGTAAAAAATCCTGAGACGATGCAGGAATTAAAAGAAGCCGATCCAGGCATGGCCAATCTGGCAGAATATTTATCCAGTGCGGGGCATTTTCAGGTATATCAGAATACCCGTGTGACTTATTTTCCCATAGGGGAAGCCAAATTCGAGGAGATGCTGAAGCAGCTGCAAAACGCGAAAAAATTTATTTTTCTGGAATACTTTATTATTTGTGAAGGATACATGTGGGGAAGAGTTCTGAATATTTTAGAAGAAAAAGTTCGTCAGGACGTGGAAGTTCGTGTCATGTATGACGGATTTAATACACTGACCTATCTTCCGGCTCATTATCCGAAACGACTGGAAGAACTGGGAATTGCATGCAAAGTATTTTCTCCCATTCGTCCCATCTTTTCTACTACCTACAACAACCGGGATCATCGAAAGATTCTGGTAATTGATGGCCATACCGGTTTTACCGGGGGCGTTAATCTGGCCGATGAATATATCAATCAGAAGATGCGTTTTGGACACTGGAAGGATACGGCGGTTATGCTGCAGGGTGAGGCTGTTCAGGGATTGACACAGATGTTTCTGGAAATGTGGAATATTTCAGAAAAAGAACCGGTTTTTGAACCTTATCTGAATCCGGCGCTGAACCATTATGCGGGAACACTGAAGCTGTCGGAAGGGTTTGTAATCCCCTATGGTGACAGTCCATTTGACAATGAGCTGGTGGGCAAACAGGTTTATCTGGATATCATTAACCGGGCAGATCGTTACGTTCACATTATGACCCCTTATCTGATTCTGGATTATGAAATGATCCAGGCGATCACTTTTGCGGCGAAACGGGGTGTGGATATGAAAATCATTCTTCCTCATATACCGGATAAAATTACGGCATTTGCCCTGGCAAAGACGCATTATCAGGAGCTGCTGCGGGCTGGAGTTCATATTTATGAATATACACCGGGATTTGTTCATGCAAAGGTAGTGACCAGCGATGATGACAAAGCGGTGGTGGGAACCATTAACCTGGATTACCGCAGTCTGTATCTGCATTTTGAAGATGCTGTTTTTATGTACCGGGTACCGGAAAATGCCGATATGGAAAAAGATTTCCAGAATACGCTGAAACTGTGCCATGAAGTAACTATGGATGATGTAAAACATGAAAAACTTCGTATAAAGCTTCTTGGTATTATTTTAAAAATTGTAGCACCGCTGATGTAGCATTTAAGCAGGGGGACAGTACTTATGAGTCTAGAACGGGAGCAGGTTTGCAGCCATCTGAAGGAACTGGCAGATGAAGCCTATCAGAAATTTCAATCGAAATTATGTCCGGGGACCGAAAGGATTCTTGGAATCCGGACGCCGGTTCTCCGCGCTTATGCCTGTGAGCTGGTAAAAACGTATGGGCAGGAACTGATCAGTATGGATCTGTATTTGCTGCAGCCGGAGGTAAGAGAGCAGCTATATTATGAAGAAAAACTGTTAATGGGGATGCTGCTTTGTTTGTGGAAACCTGCTGATGCAGAGGCTATGAAGCAGATGTTAACCTGTTTTTTGCCTCTCATTGATAACTGGGCTGTCTGTGACGGAACCTGCAGCGGTTTGAAATACGTGGGAAAGCATAAAGAGGAATTTTATCCATTGTTTCAGGAATATCTGAAAAGTAAGGATACCTATACGGTGCGGTTTGGTGTCGTAATGCTGATGAATTACTATATAGAGGAGAGCCGTCTGGAGGAATTGTATCAGTTGTACGAACAAATCCATCATGAAGATTATTATGTGAAAATGGCAGTGGCCTGGGCATACTCCATCCTTTTGGTGAAGTTTTTTGAACCGACATTTGCGTATTTAAGTCAATGTTCTCTGGATACGTTTACTTTCCAGAAAACGATTCAGAAAGCCTGCGAATCCAGGAGAATCAATGAAAACCAGAGAATCCGGCTGCGGGAACTGAAAAAAGAGCGGGAAGCGCAGAGTCGCTAAGAAGGAGTAGGGGGATGAAAGACAGCATGTTTCAAACAGCAGTGATCCTGGCCGGCGGTCATTCCAGCCGTATGGGGTTTGATAAGCAGCTGCTGGAATTTAATCATAAGCATCTGGCAGTCTATCTGGCAGAAGAACTGCATAAGGAATTTCAGGAAGTGTTGGTGGTAACCAATACACCGGAATTATACGAAGGAACTTTTATACGAACCTGCAGTGATATTTATCCGGGACAGGGCCCCATCAGCGGGATGCACAGTGCATTCTGCCACTGTCAGTCCGATACCATATTTGTCATGGCCTGCGATATGACCCAGTTTAGTCCTGCATATGCTCATTATCAGGCAAAACGGATGATGGAGGAACAGACGGAGGCCTGTGTTACCCTGCGGGGAGAAAAACTGGAAAACTTTCATGGATTTTATCACAGATGCCTGTTAAACGCCATGGAAGAGCGGCTGCAAATCCGTCGGACTTCTATTTTCCGTTTTCTGCAATCACGTCATGTAACCCTGATTTCAGAAGAAGAAATGCGTCCATATGCGGATGTGAAAACATTATTCCGTAATTTAAATACGCCTCAGGATTATCAGCAATTCAGGGAAGTGTAATGGTTGGGCAAGCTTGACACAGTATTTGGAACAAAAATACCCTAAAGGGCACACGGTCATGCTTGGCTGAATAGTTACGAAAATTGGTGAATAATAATTAAAAAACTTGAATTTGATATAAAAATATTGTACAATATGATAAATATTGGACGGAATAAGAGAAATACGAATGAAAATTGGGGCGGTTTGACAGAGACTTACGATTTTTATGAGAAATTTTATCAGAAAGGATTCTGTCCGGAAAATAGACACGAGGGGAATGCTATGGAATTTACTCATTTTGATGCAGACGGCAATGCCATTATGGTGGATGTCAGTGAGAAAAAGGAAACCAATCGGACTGCTGTGGCAAAAGGACGTATTTATGTGTCACCGGAGACCATTGAGGCCATAAAAGGCAATCATGTGAAAAAAGGAGACGTTCTGGGTGTGGCCCGGGTAGCAGGCATTATGGCAGCGAAGAAGACACCGGATCTGATTCCGCTTTGTCATGTACTTTGTCTTACCAAGGCAGCTGTGGATTTTACCGTAACGGATGCTTATGTAGAAGCAGTCTGCACGGTTAAAACAACCGGAAAAACCGGTGTGGAGATGGAAGCTTTAACTGGTGTATCTGTGGCGTTATTAACGGTATTTGACATGTGCAAAGCCATTGATAAGACCATGGAAATCACCGATATTCATGTGGTTTCAAAGGAAGGCGGAAAGAGCGGTCTGTTTGAAAATCCCAAGGATAAAGTTCAGTAAGCAAAGCAGGTAAGGAGGATTCTTTTATGAGTGATAAAGCAGCAAGCAAAGAAACAACGCCGTTTCGCGTTGCAGTGGTAACGTTAAGTGATAAAGGTGCCAAGGGGGAAAGAGAAGACTTAAGCGGTCCCGCAATCGTGGAGATGGTAACGGCTTTTGGTTACGAAGTGATTGAGACCGTATTGATTCCCGATGACCAGAAAACCATTGAAGCAGAATTGATTCGTTTGGCCGATGTGAGCAAGGCAGATTTGATCCTGACCACAGGCGGAACCGGATTTGCCAAACGGGACGTTACCCCGGAAGCAACCTTAAATGTGGCAACCCGTCTGGTACCGGGAATTGCAGAAGCCATGCGCATGCTTTCCATGAAATACACCAAGCGTGCCATGCTTTCCAGAGCTGCCTCTGTACTGCGCAATGAAACACTGATCATCAATATGCCCGGAAGCCCCAAGGCAGTAAGAGAATGCCTGGAAGAGATTCTGGACAGCGTTGACCATGGTCTGAAGATTTTAAAAGCACAGGACTCGGAGTGTGCAAGAAAATAAAAAAGCAGACATTCGGGCGGGGTGTGCACCGCCGGATATCTGCCGGAATTAATCATTCATAATCTACATACATCAGCATCAGGCCGTTGGGAGGCATGGTAACTCCGGCGGCCTGTCTGTTTTTGGCCTGCAAAATGGAAGGGATATCTTCTGGATTTCGTTTGCCCAGACCGATTTCCACCAGAGTACCGGTCAAAATGCGGACCATGTTATATAAAAAGCCATTGCCCGTGTAATCAATGGTAATTTCATGGTTCGTTGCCTGAATTTTAATGGAATCAATGCGCCGTACGGTGCTTTTTTTCATGCGCTGATTGCTGTTAAAGCTCATAAAATCATGTTCACCCAGCAGCAGAGCAGCCGCTTTTTGCATCCGCTCCACATCCGGTGTCTCATCCATGTGATAGATATAACGATGTTCCAGCGCATTGCGCACCGGTCCCACACCGATGCGGTAGCGGTATGTTTTCCGGACGGCATTCAGACGGCTGTGGAAGCGGTCAGAAACCACGGAAATATCCGTAACGCTGATATCTGCCGGTAAGTAATGATTCAGGTAAGCAAGCAGTTTTTGCGGATTTTGTTGTTCTTGTAGATGAAAATTGGCAGTCTGCCCCAGCGCGTGGACACCTGCATCGGTCCGTCCGGAGCCGTGGACTTCCACTTCATAGCCGGCCATGCGGGTTAACAGAGCCTCCAGCTTTCCCTGGATGGTATTGGTTGTATTTTTCTGCTTCTGCCATCCGTTATAGCGGGTGCCGTCATATTGGACGATGATTTTATAATTCATAAGTACCTCCGTGAAAGGTGCAGATAGTAATAAGTTTTATGGAATCTATTTCCTTATGTGGGGAATAGACGATTCACCAGATTATAATAAATCAAAATGGATTCCTCTGCAAGTATCAGAAAAGAAAACAGAAATTAACGGTAAAATAGGTTATTTTCCCTACATCTTTTGTAAAAAAGATTAATTTCGTAATGTAAAATAATAAAATAGCAGGTTGAAATTCGTCAAGTCGTATGATAGAATATAACGACGAAAAGAGAGAAAAGAGGAAATCGTATGAGTACAAATAAGAAGAACTTCTCTCTCCTGATGGAGAACACCCCTGGCGTATTGAGTCGTATAGCCGGTTTATTCACCAGAAGAGGATTCAATATTGACAGTATTACTGCAGGAGTGACGGATGATCCTCATCTGACCCGTATGACCATTGCCACACATGGGGATGACGAAGTGATCAACCAGATCGTCAAACAGCTGGCGAAGCTGGAAGAAGTAATCCAGATCCGTGAATTAAAGGATGAATGTTCCGTAATTCGCGAACTGATTCTGGTAAGAGTTGCTGTAAATGAGCAGGAACGCGCACAGGTGATTTCCATGGCAGAAGTGTTCCGTGCCAAAGTCGTTGACATTGCAGAAGACAATGTTATTTTTGAACTGACCGGCGATCATCAGAAGATTGAAGCATTTTTGAAACTGCTGGGTTCCAGCCGTATTCAGAAAGTTGCAAGAACCGGTGCAGCAGGTCTGCCCCGCGGTATGTTCAACAGCGACGAAACAGAGATTTATAACCGCTGATTTATTACATATTATATATTTAGAAAGCGGATTATATATAGTTACTGATTATCAGGTTATTTACCGTTTAGTGACTGCATTTTAAGAGGCAAGAGCCTTTAAAAACATATTTGGAGGAAAAATATAATGGCAAAGATTTATTATCAGGAAGATTGCGATTTATCATTACTGGAAGGAAAAACAATTGCAATTATCGGTTACGGCAGCCAGGGTCATGCACATGCAAAGAACTTAAAAGATTCCGGATGCCACGTTATCATCGGTCTGTATGAAGGCAGCAGATCATGGGCAAAAGCTGAAAGCGAAGGCTTCGAAGTTTACACTTCCGCAGAAGCTGCTAAGAAAGCTGATATCATCATGATCCTGATCAACGACGAAAAACAGGCTAAGATGTATAAAGAAAACATCGCTCCCAATCTGGAACCCGGCAATATGTTGATGTTCGCACATGGTTTCAATATTCACTACGGTCTGATCAATCCTCCCAAGGATGTAGACGTTACCATGATCGCTCCTAAGGGACCTGGTCACACAGTAAGAAGCGAATACCAGGAAGGTAAAGGTGTTCCTTGTCTGATCGCTGTAGAACAGGATGCAACAGGCAAAGCAACCGATATGGCACTGGCATATGCTCTGGGTATCGGCGGCGCAAGAGCTGGTGTTCTGGAAACCACATTCCGTACAGAAACAGAAACAGACCTTTTCGGTGAACAGGCTGTTCTTTGCGGTGGTGTATGTGCACTGATGCAGGCTGGTTTCGAAACACTGGTAGAAGCTGGTTATGATCCCAGAAATGCATACTTTGAATGTATCCACGAAATGAAACTGATCGTTGACCTGATCTACCAGAGCGGTTTCGCAGGCATGAGATACTCCATCTCCAACACTGCTGAATACGGCGATTACATCACTAGTCCTAAGATCATCACCGAAGATACCAAGAAAGCTATGAAGAAAGTTCTGTCTGACATCCAGGATGGTACTTTTGCAAAAGATTTCCTGTTAGACATGTCTGATGCAGGCGGACAGGTTCACTTCAAAGCTATGAGAAAGAAAGCTGCTGAACATCCCGCAGAACTGGTTGGCGAAGATATTCGTAAACTGTACAGCTGGAACGGCAACGACAAACTGATCGAAAACTAAGATCGGATGGATGAAAATAACCGTTCAGCAGAAGCTGAATCGTTATAAAATATGATTTTACAGGAGCTTTCTGTGACAAATGTGCGCAGAAAGCTCTTTTCTCAATCCTTCAATAATCCTTTGATAATTAATAATAAAACGATTGACAAATTCCTTCCTTATATGTATAATGGACAGGTATGTGTTAGGTGACAGTCAGAAGCTAGGTTATTCTGTCTGGAACCAGACTGAACAAGGTGCTTTTAAGGCACAGATGGAAGGTAATTATGCTGATTCATTTATCTGAAGTATTAGTATCGGAAGGAAAAAAGTGTAGTTATACAGTTCCTGTCGGGTTCAGTACATTTCATTATCATGGTAATGAATGTCCGATTCTGGAGAAGCCGGATATGGCTCTTACCCTTGAGAATAAAGGGGAACAGAAGGTTGCGCTGCAGCTGAACGGATGCCTGAAACTTGCACTTCCCTGTGACAGATGTCTGGAAGAGACACCTGTGGAGGTGGAGTTGGATATAGAGGCAGACATTGATATGAACGAACCGATTCAAGAGGAACTGTCCCAGGAAGAACTGGAAGCAGAACAGGAACGTCTGGACAATCAGACTTTCGTAGAAGGCCATCAGCTGGATACGGACAAACTGCTTCAGCAGGAACTTCAGCTCCGGGTACCTGAAAAAGTTTTATGTAAAGATGACTGCAAAGGTATTTGTTACCAGTGCGGTAAAAATCTGAATCATGGAGCATGTGGCTGTAAAGAAGAACCCAAAGATCCCCGTATGGCAGCGATCCTGGATTTATTCAATCAGACCACAAATAATTAACATTGGTAGCTTTTATAAGTTGCATATAGATTGTCACAGATAAGGTGATAATTAATATTTGGACATAAGGAGGTGTAACTATGTCTATCTGCCCTAAGAACAGATCTTCAAGAGCTAGAAGAGATAGCCGTAGAGCTAACTGGAAGATGAGCACTCCCAACCTGGTTAAGTGCAGCAAATGTGGCGCTTTAATGATGCCTCACAGAGTATGTAAAGCTTGTGGTTCTTACAATAAGAAAGAAATCATCACAAACGAAGCTGAATAATTGGTCATTTATGATGGCTTAAAACAAAGGGTCCTGCGGATAGCGGACCCTTTGTTTTGTTATAGTGGTTACATTTTTCTAGCGGTTACGTTTTTCTACGAAAAAGTTGCCCGATTTGGCAGGATGTGCTATGATAGCATCGTGTCTGATTTCCATAGGGGCAGAAGAGTCTGCTCATATGGAAATCAGATGGAAATTGGTTGATGAATATTTATGTAAGGCAGTTCAGAATCTGCTGAACGGTTCCCTTAATTTGATCAGGAGGAAGATATGGAACAGAAAACAATCGTAGTTGTAGACGCCATGGGCGGAGATAATGCCCCGGTTGAAATCGTAAAAGGCGCAGTTGATGCGGTAAATAAAAGTGACAAAGTACAGGTCATTCTTACCGGTATTGAAGATGTAGTTCGTGCTGAACTGAAAAAATACACTTATCCCGAAGATCGGATTTCCGTTCTTCATGCATCCGAAGTGATCACCACAGAGGAAGCACCGGCATTTGCCATTAAGAAAAAGAAAGATTCTTCCATTGTAGTAGGTCAGAAGCTGTTAAAGACCGGTGAAGCAGATGCATTTGTTTCAGCAGGAAGCACCGGTGCTGTTTTAGTTGGCGGTACATTAGTGGCAGGAAGAATCCGCGGTATTGAAAGAACTCCTCTGGGTACGTTAATTCCTACAGAAAAGGGTGTGGCGCTGCTGGTAGACTCCGGTGCCAATGCGGACTGCCGTCCCTCTCATCTGGTACAGTTTGCGCAGATGGGTTCTATTTATATGGAACACGTGATTGGTATTAAAAATCCCCGGGTTGCTCTGGTAAATATCGGTGTGGAAGAAGAAAAGGGCAATGCTCTGGTAAAAGAAACGCTTCCTTTATTAAAAGAGTGCAAAAACATCAATTTTACCGGCAGTATTGAATCCAGAGAAATCCCTCACGGCGGTGCCGATGTGATTGTTTGTGATGGTTTTACTGGCAATGTAATCCTGAAATTATATGAAGGTGTTGCTTCTGCTCTGATGCATCAGATTAAAGGCGGTCTTATGAGCTCCCTGCGTTCCAAGATTGGTGCGCTGCTGATCAAGCCCGCGCTGAAGCAGGTTCTGAAGAAATTTGACGCTTCTGAATACGGCGGAGCTCCCATGCTTGGTCTGAATGGCCTGGTGGTAAAGACACACGGTTCTGCTACAGCTGCAGAAGTAAGTAATTCCATTCTCCAGTGCATTACCTTTAAGGAACAGGGAATCAATGATAAGATCCGTACACTGTTAGGAAGAGATGCGAAGAAGAAAGCTGCGGAAAAAGCTGCTGAGACAACAGAAAAAGCAGAGAAAACTGCTAAAAAAGCGGAAAATACAGAAAAAACTGCCGATCAAGCAGAAAAAACGGAGGCGTAAGGCAGATGAAAGTATGGACTGGTGTAAATGGAGAGATATCCCGCAGAATTTATCAGCTGGAAGAAAAAATCGGATATCGTTTTAATAACAGGGAATTGCTGAAGCGTGCGCTGATGCATACTTCCTATTCCAATGAACACCGTATGGGAAAACTGGACAATAACGAGCGTCTGGAGTTTCTGGGAGATGCTGTGCTGGAAGTGATTTCCAGTGATTTTCTGTACCATGAATACCCGGATTATCCCGAGGGGAAGCTGACCAGACTGCGTGCCAGCGTGGTTTGCGAACCTACTCTGGCTCTGTGTTCCAGAGAAATTGAGCTGGGAAGCTATCTGCTGCTGGGAAAAGGGGAGGATGCTACCGGCGGACGAAACCGGGATTCCATCGTATCCGATGCCATGGAGGCAGTAATCGGTGCCATTTATCTGGACGGCGGATTTGAACCTGCCAGAGCATTTGTAATGCGGTTTATTTTAAATGATATTGAGACAAAGCATCTTTTTTATGACAGCAAGACGATTTTGCAGGAAATGATTCAGAGCGAACATAAAGATCAGCTGGTATACGAGCTTTTGAAAGAAGAAGGTCCCGACCATGACAAGCAGTTTACTACCCGTGTCATGCTGGGAAGTACAGAACTGGGACGGGGAAAAGGCCGTACCAAGAAAGCAAGTGAGCAGGAAGCTGCTTACTATGCGATTTTAAAACTGAAAGAGAAAAAGAGGTAACTATGTATCTGAAAGGGATTGAAGTATCCGGCTTTAAATCATTTGCCCGGAAAACAGAATTTCATTTTCAGGATGGGATTACCGGCATTGTAGGTCCCAACGGCAGCGGAAAAAGTAACGTAGCCGATGCCATGCGCTGGGTTCTGGGCGAGCAGAGTGCCAAACAGCTGCGAAGCTCCAACATGCAGGACGTTATTTTTGCAGGTACGGAGAACCGGCGGGCCCAGGGGTATGCGTATGTAAATATTGTATTTGATAATTCCGATCACAGGCTGCCCATTGATTATGATGAAGTTACCATCGGACGGCGGGTTTACCGTTCCGGGGAAAGTGAATATCTGATTAATTCCAGTGCCTGCCGTTTGAAAGATGTACAGGAGCTGTTTTACGATACGGGTATCGGCAAGGAAGGATATTCCATCATCGGACAGGGCCAGATTGATAAAATCCTCAGCGGAAAGCCGGAGGACCGGCGGGAACTGTTTGATGAAGCTGCCGGCATTGTGAAGTTTAAAAAGCGTAAAAATGCGGCCCTTTCCAGACTGGCCAAGGAAGAGGAAAGTCTGGTCCGCATCAATGATATTCTGGCGGAACTGACCAGACAGGAAGGTCCGCTGAAAAATCAGGCAGAAAAAGCGAAAGCTTATTTGAAATTCCACGATGAACTGCGAATCTGTGATGTAAATGATTATCTGATGGAAGTGCAGGAAAGCCAGGGGCAGGTGGCTTCTTTAACAGAAAAACTGGGTATTTCCCAGAAACAGCTGGAAGAGGTCCGTTCCAGGGCGGATGCAGTGAAAGCCCGCTATTCTGCTTTAAGTGAATTATTTGTCCGTTTAAATCAGGAACTGGATAAACTGCGTCAGGAGCAGGATCAGAATAAGGAAGAATCCCGGGAAATGCGTTCTCAGGAGGCGGTGTTAAAGCAGCAGATTGCTTCCGAGCAGGAAAAAGCGGCTTTGTACCGTCAGCAGGAAGAACAGGCGGTGGCTTTACAGAAGACCGGTCAGGAAGAACAGGCACAGTTTATCAGCGAACTGGAACAGATTCAGCAGGAACAGGGACAAAAAGAAACACTTTTTTCTCAGCTGGAAAGTCAGATCGCGGAGATTTCCGGGAAACTGGAGGAAGCTGAACGGGAAATGAAGGCCCGCCAGCAGGAAGAAGCCAGCCTGACAAAGCAAAAATCTCAGCTTCTGGTGGACCGTCAGAAATACGACACCATGTCTGAGCAGACGGAACTGCGTACGGTGGAGTTAAATGGTAAACTTTTGCAGGCCAGAAGTCAGGAGGCAGATGCCCGATCAGAGCTGCGCCAGGGCAAGAAAACCATGAAGGAAATCCAGGAAGCCATTGCTCAGTGCAAGGCGGATATGGAGACTGTTAAAGGAAAAGAACAGGAAATTCGCCAGAAGCTGCTGCAGGCAAGACAGGCAGCAGATGGGGCAAGAGGTGCGCTGCATCAGGCAAAAGCCCGCTTTGATTCCGTGCAGAATCTGGCGGAGCGCTATGAAGGCTATGGCATGAGCATACGCCGCCTAATGGAAAGCCGCTCCCGTTTTCCGGGAATTCACGGTGTTCTGGCAGATCTGATCCATGTGGAAAAGCGCTATGAAACAGCCATTGAAACGGCTTTAGGCGGTGCGCTGCAGAATGTTGTAACTGATCATGAGCAGACAGCCAAACAGTGTATTGAATATTTAAAGAAAAACCGTATGGGGCGTGCCACCTTTTTACCCTTGACTACGGTAAAGCCCAGAGGTGGCTTTAATGAGCAGGGCGCTCTGCAGATGCCCGGTGTATGCGGGACTGCAGATCAGCTGGTGCAGACAAAAGCGGAATATCAGGGAATTATCCAGTTCTTGCTGGGCCGGATTCTGGTGGTGGACACCATGGATCACGCCCTGGCTGTGGCCTCCCGTTATCGTTATTCCTTCCGTATTGTAACTCTGGAAGGGGAGTCCTTAAACGCAGGCGGTTCCATCAGTGGTGGTGCATTTAAAAATAACAGCAATCTTCTGGGCCGCAGAAGAGAACTGGAGGAACTGGAAGAAGGCGTTTCCCGCGCTCAGACAGCCTGTGAAAAAGCAGATACAGAAGTGGATCTGTGGCAGGCAAGAAAAGAAGAGCAGGTCAGAGAACTGGAGCATCTGGGCAAGACAATGCAGGAAAAACAGCTGGAATTTAGCCGGGTGGAAATGACCCTGCGCCAGAATATGGATCTGTTGGATGCAGCCAGAGATGAAATGACCCATCTGGAACAGGATGTGGAAGAATTAAAGGCAGAAAAACAGCATCTGGTTCTGGAATATGAAAATGCAGAACAATCCGCTGTCACATTGGAGCAGGCTATTGAACACGCTGGAAAAGAAGCGAAACGCCTGGAAAATGTTTCCGCTTCCTATCGGGAAGAATTGAACCGTTTGACCGAGCAGAAGGTTTCTGATCAGATCGCACAGACATCCTTACATGAAAAACAGATGCATTTAAAATCGGATCTGGAACGTGTGCAGGAGAATCTAAATGAAAAACAGCAGCAGCTGGATCTGCTTCGAAGACAGCAGGAAGAAATCAGGGAATCTGTTCTGGAAAAACAGCAGCAGATGCAGCAGTGTCAGGAAGCCGTTCTGAACCTGGAAAAACAGGTGGAAAAGCAGGAAGCAGACATTGCGGCAAAAACCGAAAAACGGGAAAAAAGTACAAAAGAACAGCAGGAACTGTTCCGCCAGCAGGAAACATTTTCATCGGATATTTCTGCGCTGGAAAAGGAATGCTATCGTCTGGAACATCAGAAAGAGCTTCTGGAAGATGGTCTGGAGCGAAAGGCCGCTTATCTGTGGGAGGAATATGAGTTGACTCCTTCCGATGCAGAAAAATACCGTTCGGATTCCGAAGAAACCATGGAGCGGACGGAGCTGAAAAAGCGCATTCAGAGCCTGAAAGCACAGATCAAAGGTCTGGGCAGCATCAACACCAATGCAGTGAATGAATATGCAGAGCTTTCAGAACGTCTGACCTTTATGCGCACACAGCATGAAGATCTGGTACACGCCAGAGAAAATCTGCAGGTATTGATCGAGCAGCTGAATGACGGTATGCAGAAACAGTTCACCGAGAAATTCCAGGAAATTCAGAAGGAATTTGACCAGGTATTCAAAGAGCTTTTTGGCGGCGGATACGGTACACTGGAACTGGCAGAAGCTGACAATATGCTGGAATCCGGTATTTTGATCCATGTGCAGCCTCCGGGCAAAAAGCTGCAGAACATGATGCAGCTCTCCGGCGGTGAAAAAGCACTCACAGCCATTTCCCTGCTGTTTGCCATTCAGAACCTGAAACCCTCTCCCTTCTGTATTCTGGATGAGATTGAGGCAGCTCTGGATGACGTTAACGTAGACCGTTTTGCGGCTTACTTAAATAAATTAAAGAAAAACACCCAGTTTATCGTCATTACCCATCGACGCGGTACCATGCTGATCGCCGACCAGCTTTACGGTATCACCATGCAGGAAAAAGGCGTTTCCAGTCTGGTATCGGTGGATCTGACCGATGCAGAGGAATAGCGATTGTTGGTAAAGATGGTATTGCTGGTGTAAAAATAGTATTATTGGTGAAGGCAGCAATTGTTTGTAAAGGCAGCAATTGTTGATAAAAATAGCAATAAAATAAAAATATAGTAATAGAATAAAAAAAGTAATAAATAAAAAAGAAAGGATAAATTATGGGATTTTTTGGTAAATTATTTAAAGGTCTGACCAAAGCAAGAGATAATATCATGTCCGGTCTGGATCAGATTTTCAATGGATTTTCCCAGATTGATGATGATTTTTATGAAGAAATCGAAGAAATTCTGGTTATGGCTGATCTGGGAATTAACACTGCTTCAGAAATTATCGAAAATCTGAAGGAAAAAGTAAAAGAACTGCATATTAAAGAGCCCGCAGAATGCAAAAATCTTCTGGTGGAAACCATTAAAGAGCAGATGGATCTGGGCGAAAATGCCTATGAATACGAACATCGTAAATCGGTTCTGCTGGTAGTTGGTGTAAATGGTGTAGGTAAAACCACCACCATCGGTAAACTGGCTGCTCAGTATAACAACCAGGGTAAAAAAGTAATTCTGGCAGCGGCAGATACCTTCCGTGCAGCAGCTGTAGCACAGCTGGCAGAATGGGCAAAACGCGCAGGTGTTGATATGATCAGTCAGGGGGAAGGCGCAGACCCCGCCAGTGTGGTATACGATGCTGTACAGTCCGCCAAGGCGAAAAATGCGGATATCCTGATCTGTGATACCGCAGGTCGTCTTCACAACAAGAAAAACCTGATGGAAGAATTAAAAAAGATCAACCGTGTCATCGACCGTGAATTCCCCGATGCATATCGGGAAACGCTGGTAGTTCTGGACGGCACCACCGGACAGAATGCACTGGTACAGGCAAGACAGTTCAAAGAAGCCGTAGACATTTCCGGTATCATTCTGACCAAAATGGACGGAACTGCCAAAGGCGGTATCGCGGTTGCCATCCAGTCTGAACTGGGTGTACCGGTTAAATACATCGGTATCGGTGAAAAAATCGAAGATCTGCAGAAATTTGATCCCGACAGCTTTGTAAATGCGTTATTTGATGTGAAGCGGGACGAAGCAGAGGCAGAAGAATAAGAAAAAGAAGGAAATAAAACTGGAGGAATAATATGGATTCACTTACTATGGAGCGTTTTGAAAAGGCCACCGACATCGTTGCGCAGGCGACCAATGAGACAAAATTATTATACAGCCCTCATTTTTCAAATATGACAGGCAACAAGGTTTATCTGAAACCTGAAAATATGCAGACGACAGGATCTTACAAGATTCGTGGTTCTTACTACAAAATCAGCACTCTGCCTGAAGAACAGCGTGCAAAGGGTCTGATTGCGGCTTCTGCTGGTAATCATGCTCAGGGTGTGGCATATGCAGCCATGCATTTTGGATGCAAGGCAGTGATTGTTATGCCTCAGAATACTCCTCTGCTGAAGGTAAACCGTACCAAGGAATATGGTGCTGAGGTAATCCTTTACGGAAGAGATTATGATGATGCGTGCGAATATGCTCTGCAGCTGGCAGAAGAAGAAGGTTATACTTTTATCCACCCTTTTGATGATGAAGATGTGATTACCGGTCAAGGTACCATCGCTATGGAAATCATCAAAGAACTGCCCACTGTTGAATATGTACTGGTGCCCATCGGCGGCGGCGGTCTGGCAGCTGGTATTTCCAAGCTGATGAAGCTGTTTAACCCCAACATTCACATTATCGGTGTGGAACCTGCCAATGCAGCCTGCATGAAAGCATCTCTGAACGCAGGAGAAGTAGTAACTCTGCCCAGCGCCAACACCATTGCGGACGGTACCGCGGTACGGACTCCCGGCCATCTGACCTATGAAATCGTAAAGGAAAATGTGGATGAAATCATTACTATCGCTGATGAAGAACTGATCGTAGCCTTCCTTGATCTCATGGAAAGTCACAAAATCGTAGCAGAAAACTCCGGTCTGCTGACCATTGCAGCTCTGCGTCATCTGGATATTAAAAATAAAAAGGTTGTATCTGTAATCAGCGGCGGCAACATGGATGTGATTACCATGTCCTCTCTGGTACAGCACGGTCTGGTAGAACGCGGACGTGTCTTCACCGTATCCGTTCTGCTGCCCGATACCCCTGGTCAGCTGGTAAGCGTTGCTTCCACCATCGCAGAAGCAAACGGCAACGTTGTTAAACTGGAGCACAACCAGTTCGTCAGTGTGAACCGTATGGCAGCCGTAGAACTGCGTGTAACCGTAGAAGCATTTGGCAGAGAACATCGTGATGAAATTATTCACAAACTGGCAGAAGCCGGCTTCCGCCCCAGACTGGTCAGCTCAAAAGGACAGATTTCTCTGAACTAAATTAAGAAAATACATAGGAAAAACGCGTCTCTGGCGCGTTTTTCTGATTTTTTGATAAAAAGCAAATTTCTATCGGTTTTCCCCGGTGATAATTTTATATTTGTGAAAAATCCGTGAAGAAACCGGTAAAATTTTATGAAGCGCTGGAAGCGGGTAGTGTTTTTTGATAGAATAAAGAAAACTTCAATCTTAGTACTACAGCGAACATTAGTCGTGTAATTTTATAAGGTAGTGAAGGCTCCATTACAGAGCTACATTACACGGAGACGCGCTCCCGCTCTGCCCAAACG
>JBGVFN010000010.1:0-10209 GCA_045121095.1 Lachnospiraceae bacterium
ATTAGCTGTCTCGACTACTACAATGAGCGTCATGCTTTGAAGTTATGTTGAACCGCCGTATGCCGAACGGCACGTACTGGTGGTGTGAGAGGGCGGTTTAATCCGCCCTACTCGATTTATGAAAACGTTCGTAGTTTTTGATGTATAAAGAAGACGTAAAAACTCTTAGCGTGCTGGATGATGACTGTTATTTCAGTATGATGATGGAAAAAACAAAGAAAAACAATCAGTATGATAATAAAAAAACAAAGAAAAATCATCAGTATGATGATGAATAGTAAAGAAAAACCATTAATATAATAATGAAAAGTACCAGAAAAACACTCAATATACTTGAATAAAATCCGGTAAATTAGTATAATATATTGATGAAGCAGACGGATGTTTGGCACGATATATTTGCATAATAGAAATGATAACGTGAAATGTAAATCAAACAGCTGTCAGGAGCGGAATAGCTGCCAATAAAATATAGGGAGGTGCAGTATGGCTATTGTAAGTGATGAGCAGGTAGTTAAAGTATTACGCCAATATAATCCATGGTGGAGAAATCCATCTGCCATAAAAGAGGAAAGCAAGCCTCAGAAAAGAATGGCATATTATGAAGCATTGAGGATGATAAAGCATAAAAGTATCCGACGATTTGCAGTACTTTCAGGAGCAAGGCGTGTTGGAAAGACAACGATTATGTATCAGATGATAGATAACCTTTTAGAAGAAGAAATCAATCCGAAAAATATAGTATATATCTCTTTCGATAATCCTATTGTTAAGTTAATGAATGTAGAAAAGGTTCTTTCTATTTATGAATCCCTGTATCCCATTTCCGGGACGAGATATCTTTTTCTGGATGAAATTCAATACACGGAGAATTGGGAATTATGGATGAAGGTCATTTATGACAGCAGAAAGGATATTCGTCTGACTGCTACCGGGTCAGCAAGTCCTGTTCTGGAAAAAGGTTCCACGGACAGCGGCACAGGAAGATGGAGCGTATTAAAAATTCCGACCATGTCATTTTATGAGTACTGCAGATTGCTTCAGCTTGACGAAATTACATTACCGGAAAATATTCGGCTGACAGACCTGATTAAGATGAACCGCGCGGAGCTGGGGGATTTCATGGATCGTTTTACTCCATTGCTGAATCATTTTAACAGATATCTGACGATAGGCGGTTTTCCGGAACTGGTATTGTCGGATGATGATGTGTATGCACAGAGAATGCTTCGGGAAGATGTTGTAGATAAAGTTATAAAAAGGGATGTCCTGACGCTGTTCAATATTCGGAACCCGTTGTTAATGGAAAAATTATTTTTATATCTATGTATGAATTCGGCAGAGATTTTCAACGTTACCACAGCGGCAAAAGAATTGGAAAATATATCCACCAATACAATTGAAAGTTATCTGGAAGCGTTGGAAATGTCAAACCTGATCTACATTGCAAAACCGATAAATGTAGGAAGTAAAGGCGCATTGAAAGGGAAGCCAAAGATTTTTATTGCAGATGCCGCTATTCGCAACGCAGTATTGATGATTGAGGATGTATTGTCCGATGAGAAAGAACTGGGCACAATGGTTGAAACCTGTGTTTATAAACATATTGCATCTTTTTATCAGGGAAGCACAGCACAGCTTGGTTATTTCAGGAAACTGAAAGATAATCAAAAAGAAGTAGATGTAGTAGTAGAGATGCCCAGGGAGAAAATCTTATGTGAGGTTAAATACCGCAATAATTCCCATATTCCTGATTCGGATGCTATCGTAGAGCTTTGTAAGGATGAAAAATCGAAGGTAACAAGTGCCTTTGTGCTTACAAAACGTTTGGATGATTTTGGAATCACAAAACATGATACCCATATACCGATTCTCAGAGTACCTTCCCTTGTTTTTTTATATCTTTTGGGAAAAGCAGAAGCCGAAGGCAGAAGCGGGAAAATGTAAAATGCCATGAATCTGTCCATTCTTCTTGGTAATTATGGCGCAAAATAGAACAGTAAACGAATAGACGAATAAACGAATAAACTAATAGAATTCGTGAGCAATCCATCCGCTAAAGCGAACGGGATTTTCGCGAAGTCAACTGAAAAGCAGCGTATTGGCAGTAAAACGGAAACGGTAATACTATCAATACGCTGTTTCACTTTTACGATTAGTTTTACCTTACTGAAAAAAGATAAAGCTCCTTCTGGTGAAAATGGTAAAAATTCTCAAAAAAGGAAAAGTAATACTTGACAGAAATGCATTTCAGTGATAATCTTTTAACTAGATTAGTCATAACTAATTATTGAGCGAGTTAGGAGGATGACATGAATTTAGTAGATGCGCAGGTAGGCGAAGAGTATATTATTAAAGAAATTATAACAGATGATGAAGAACTGGATGCATTTCTTTTTTCACTGGGCTGTTACAGTGGCGAGCCCATCACCGTAGTTTCCCATTTAAAGGGCGGATGCGTGGTTTCCATTAAAGACGGCAGATATAACATTGACAAACAGCTGGCAGCAGCAATTGAAATTTAATAAGAGTTTCTAAAATAGTGTGGTGAGAGTTCACCACATATATTTTGCCACAAAGGTTAGTTAAAGCTATCTTTTATTAGCATATACTATCTTGGATTAGTATGAACTACCTGAAGATGAAAATTGTAAATTTTATTAGCATAAACTACCTGAAATTAGCATGAACTATCTGAAACGCTTGTATATATCAAGTTTTGTAAAGCATTATTTTTAGGAATATATGTTACATAAGTGTGCTGACAGAATCTGTTCCGTGCGGTTTGAAACATTTGTTGTTAAGGTCGAACATATAGACTAAATAAATATAAAAAATATATAACATATATATTAAGAGGAGGATTCCAAATGAGAATTGCTTTAACAGGTAATCCGAACAGTGGTAAAACTACCATGTACAACGCGCTTACCGGAAAAAATGAGCGTGTTGGTAACTGGGCGGGTGTTACTGTAGACAAGAAAGAAAGCCCTATTAAGAAAAGTTTTTATGGTGGAGCGCAGGAGCTGATCGCAGTCGATCTTCCTGGTGCATATTCCATGTCTCCCTTCACTTCCGAGGAAAGTATTACAAGCGGTTATGTGAAGAATGAAAATCCCGATGTGATCATTAACATTGTGGATGCAACAAATCTGAGCCGCAGCTTATTCTTTACCACTCAGCTGCTGGAATTGGGAATTCCTGTAGTTGTGGCATTGAACAAGAGCGACATCAACGAAAAGAAAGATACTAAAATTGATGCGGCAGCTTTATCCAAAAAGCTGGGCTGTCCTGTTGTAAAAACAGTTTCCACTTCCAGCAGTGACAAAGGTCTGGGGGAAGTTGTAAAAACAGCAGTATCTCTGAAAGGCAAAGGACAGAATGCTCCTTATGCACAGGGAGATATTAATTTTCATGATAAAGCAGAAGTAGAAGCAGCTGATAGAAAGCGTTTTGCTTTTGTAAACAAAATTGTAAGCGATGTGGAATCCCGTAAAGTTCTGACCAAAGAAAATAATTTTCAGGATAAGATTGATGCGGTTCTGACCAACAAATGGCTTGGTATTCCGATTTTCGCAGTGGTAATGTTCCTGGTATTTGATATTTCCCAGTCCAGTTTAGGACCTTTCCTGGCAGATATTCTGGTAGGATGGATTGAAACATTCCAGGAATGGGTTGCTGGTATGGTAGAAGGCGCTTCTCCCTTCCTGCAGGCACTGCTGGTTGATGGTATTATCGGTGGTGTTGGTGCCGTTGTCGGTTTCCTGCCTCTGGTAATGGTAATGTATTTCCTGATCGCGTTACTGGAAGACTGTGGTTACATGGCACGTGTAAGTGTTGTACTGGACCCCATTTTCAAGAGAGTTGGTCTTTCTGGTAAATCCGTTATTCCCATGGTAATCGGTACTGGCTGTGCAATCCCCGGTATTATGGCTTGCCGTACTATCCGTAATGAAAGAGAACGCAGAGCAACCGCCATGCTGACACCTTTCATGCCCTGTGGTGCAAAGCTTCCCGTTATTGCTCTGTTTGCAGGTGCATTCTTTGCAGATGCTACATGGGTAGGTACTCTGATGTATTTCGTAGGTATTGTACTGATTTTCCTGGGTGCTCTGCTGGTTAATAAGATCACCGGACATAAATTCAGAAAATCTTTCTTCATCATGGAGCTTCCTGAATACAAGATCCCCAGTCTGAAGAGAGCATTTGTCTCCATGTTATCCCGTGGTAAAGCATACATCATCAAAGCTGGTACCATTATTCTGGTTTGTAACGCGGTTGTACAGATCATGCAGACATTCAACTGGCAGTTACAGCTGGTAGAAGAAGGTATGGAACATACTTCCATTCTGGCAACCATTGCATCTCCCTTCGCAATCCTGCTGATCCCGTTAGGATTTGGTGTATGGCAGATGGCAGCAGCAGCAATCACCGGTTTTATTGCAAAAGAAAACGTAGTTGGTACTCTGGCAGTTGTTTACGGCTTAACCAACTTTATTGATACAGAAGAATTAGCCTTGGTAGGCGGTGCAAATGAAGTAGCAGTTGCATTTGGTCTGACAAAAGCAGCAGCTCTGGCTTGTTTGATGTTCAACCTGTACACTCCTCCCTGTTTTGCAGCTATCGGTGCTATGAACTCCGAAATGCAGGACAGAAAATGGCTGTGGGGCGGTATTGCACTGCAGCTGGGAACCGGTTATACAGTAGCATTCCTGGTTTACCAGATTGGTACACTGATCACAACCGGCGGTGTAGGCACTGGCTTTGTACCCGGTCTCATTGCAGTATTGGCTATGGCTGGCGTTGTGCTTTATCTGGTTAAGAAAGCAGATAAGACACTGGATGCGAAATATTCTTTAAAGAAAACGGCGTAGTATTACAGAGAACATTAATGGTGCCACTTTATTTTAAAAATTATAGGTAGGTGAAGTTTGTTCTAATATTAGAGCATATCTGAAGAATCATTTAATGTAGATGAAAGGAAGAATCAGTATGGCAAATGTTGTCACAGTAGCCGTTATCCTGGTTATTATAGGCGCAGCGGTAACATATATTATAAAAGCGAAAAAAAGCGGTGTAAAATGTATTGGCTGTCCCGCAGGCGGCAGCTGCTCACATAGTCACAGCGAAATGTCAGGTTCCGGTTCCGGCTGTGGATGTGGCTGCGGCGGTAACAAAGGCAATGGCAGCCATATGTCAAAAAGCGAATGCTGCTGTCATGCTGGTGCGAAATAATATATAAAATCCGGATAGCGGTTTCGTTTTGTTCCGGTTTAAAGACAATAACGGTTTAAGAAAAACCGGAGAATGAATGGAAAATGAAGGAGTTTCAATCTGTCGTGCGTGAAAATGCACGATGGAATGAAACTCCTTTTTTATATTTGACTGTTTGGGAATTAATTAATACAATAGAGGTATTAGAATGTGTCTGGAGAATAAAAAGAGAAAGTGGGGGTTACGCTATGAAGCAGCAGAAAGAAAAGGTGGAATTTCGTTATTATGAGGTTCCTCAGGGTCTTCCTTTGATTGCGCTGACAGGTGAAAAATGGGAGATTCCTTATGGGTCGGATGGGATGCATTTTCATAATCATCTGGAGATCGGATACTGTCATTATGGTGAAGGGGCTATTTATTTTGGAAAAGAGGAAGAACCCTATCACGATGGAACCATGACGGTTATTCCGAAAGATTATATTCATCGTACCCATGGAAGCAGCGGAGAGATTCAGAAATGGGAGTTTCTTTTTATTGATGCAGACGCTTTTTTAACATCTGTTTATGCGGAGCAGCCTCATTATGCTCAGGGGTTGTTGAGAAGGCTCAATAATAATAAAATGCTGTTGGATACAGCTGAAAAACCGGAAATTTATACCGTATTTTCCATGATATTGAAGGAAATGGAACAGCAGGGAGAGTTTTATAAAGAAAATGTAAAAAGTCTGCTGCTGGTATTGCTGATGGATATTATCCGCCTGAATAAACAGGAAGAAATTGTGAATAACCAGGCTGTTAATGAGGAAAATTTCGAAAGTATTGTGGAAATTTTGAAATATATCAATCGAAATTATGCAGAAGAACTGCGAATTGGTGATCTGGCTAAAATGGCCAATATGAGCGAAACCCATTTTCGGCGGGTATTTACAGAATATATCAAGGTGACACCGGTGGAATATATCAATCTGGTGCGCATTGAGAAAGCCTGTGAGCTGATGAAAACGCAGGATATTAAGATGGAAGATATTGCTGTGAAGGTAGGTTTCCCCGTATTTACCACATTTTCCAGAAACTTTAAACGGATTACCGGATATTCGCCGCTGCAGTGGAAGAAGATGATCAAAAAAGAGGATAATGTGCTGCTGGATTATAAGGTTTCTGTTTTGAAGGGATGGTAGGAATTGGGTGGTGCTGACCAGAAGTGGTCCACCGGGCAATGGTCAGAACTGACCCGTCAGGCAGTGGTCAGAAGTGACCTGCCAGGCAGTACGTCCAAAAAAATATGGTACATGCTTGAATAAAATGTAATTTAAGGGTATAATTGCCTTAATTCATAGCAGATGTTCTGCACTTCCATCATTATATGCAAAATTTGCACCCCCTGAAGTGTGGTTTCAGGTTTTTACAACCCCTGTTTTGACCTGTATAGCAACTGCAGTGATATTCTTTAGTGTGTAAAGAACATGAATATTTATTAACGGAGGATTCTATTTATGATTACCTGGAATAATTTAGACACACTTGCTTCCTATGAAGCACTTTCTAAAGCTGAAGTTGTAAAGCTTACCGAAGTGATGGCTGGAGAAAGTGGAGCAGAAAGAGTAAAGAAGTACAGCATCCCCATGGCTGAAGGTCTTGTTTACAACTATGCTGCAAAGCAGGTAAATGATGAAATTCTGGAAGATCTGGTTAAACTGGCAGAAGAAGCTCAGCTTGCTGAAAAATTTGAAGCTCTTTACAATGGTGAAGTAATTAACACAGGTGAAAAACGTCGTGTACTTCATCAGTTAACCCGTGGTCAGTTAGGTGAAGCTGTGGTAGAAGATGGCGTTGACAAACGTGAATTCTATGTAGCACAGCAGCAGAAGATCGCAGAATTTGCCAACAAAGTACATGCAGGCGAAATTGTGAATGCAGCAGGTGAAAAGTTTACTACCGTTGTTCAGATCGGTATCGGCGGCAGCGACCTTGGCCCCCGCGCAATCTATTTAGCACTTGAAAACTGGGCTAAAAAGAACAACACATTCAAGATGGAAGCCAAATTCATCAGCAACGTAGATCCTGATGATGCTGCAGCTGTTTTAAATTCCATCGATGTTGCTCATTCCCTGTTCGTACTGGTTTCCAAATCAGGTACAACTCTCGAAACACTGACCAATGAATCCTTCGTGAAAGACGCTCTGAAGAATGCTGGATTAGATGCTTCCAAACATATGGTAGCTGTTACAAGCGAAACTTCTCCTTTAGCAAAGAGTGCAGATTATCTGGCAGCTTTCTTTATGGATGACTATATCGGCGGACGTTATTCTTCCAGTTCAGCAGTTGGCGGTGCCGTATTATCACTGGCATTTGGTCCTGAAGTATTTGCACAGTTCCTGGAAGGTGCAGCAGAAGCAGATAAGACTGCTATGAATAAAGACGTATTACAGAACCCCGCAATGCTGGATGCACTGATTGGTGTTTATGAACGTAACGTACTCGGACATTTGTGTACCGCAGTTCTGCCTTACTCTCAGGCACTGAGCCGTTTCCCCGCTCACCTGCAGCAGCTGGATATGGAATCCAATGGTAAGTCCGTAAATCGTTTTGGCGAACCGGTTAACTATTCAACAGGTCCCGTTATCTTTGGTGAACCCGGAACAAACGGACAGCATTCTTTCTATCAGCTGCTTCACCAGGGAACCGACATTGTACCTCTGCAGTTCATCGGCTTTAAGAACAGCCAGATTGGTACTGATGTTGTAATTCAGGACAGCACAAGCCAGCAGAAACTGTGTGCAAACGTTGCAGCTCAGATTGTAGCATTTGCATGTGGTAAAGCAGATGACAACCGCAACAAGAACTTCGAAGGCGGACGTCCCTCCAGTATCATCATTGGTGATCAGTTAACACCTGCATCACTGGGTGCACTGCTGTCACACTTCGAAAATAAAGTCATGTTCCAGGGCTTTGTATGGAATGTTAACAGCTTTGACCAGGAAGGCGTACAGCTGGGTAAAGTATTAGCAAAGAAAGTTCTTGCTCATGAAACAGACGGAGCACTGAAAGTATACAGCGATCTGTTAAATATTTAATGATCAGGGTGTAGTAAATATACTCATTTAATGATCAGGATATAGTAAATATATTCATTTAATAATCAAGATATAATAAATATACTCAGCAGGCATTTGACTCTGCTGAGTGGTTGTTCAAAAATCCCGGAAACGCATATTTGATGATGAGTTTTCGGGGTTTTTTGCGTGCTCTCGTATATACGGAAGGATTTTGGGAAAGCTATAGTGAAAAGCATTACGATTTGGCTGCCGATCGAAGATGGCGAAGTGGAGATTCATGTGAAAGAAAGTAAGAACTTTCATTATGATTTATGACGCCAGCCAAAGGCGGCAGAATGGAGATTAAAATGAAAATCTTATTCAATATACTTGGTCTGATACTTAGTCTGGTAATTTGCTGGCTGCTTTCCTATAATCGTAAATCCGTTCCCTGGAAAATGATCGTGAAGGCACTTGTGGCAGAGCTGGCCATAGCATTTATTATGGTAAAAGTTCCTCTCGGTCAGAAAGTTGTTACGATATTATCCGATGGAATTACAGCCGTCATTAATTGTGGTAATGAAGGTCTTGAGTTTGTATTTGGTGATCTTTTTACAGGAGGATCAACAGGCATTTATGTATTCATCGTTCAGAGTTTAGGCAACATTATCTTCGTTTCAGCTTTGGTAAGTGCATTGTACTATCTTGGCGTGATCGGCTTTGTGGTTAAATGGATCGGTAAAGCACTGGGAAAGTTAATGGGAACAACAGAGGTAGAAAGCTTCGTGGCTGCAGCGAATATGTTTCTTGGGCACACAGAAAGTCCTATTTTGGTAGCAAAATATATCAGAAATTTAACAGACAGTGAAATTTTCGTTATTCTGGTTTCCGGCATGGGCAGCATATCCGCGTCTATTCTGGGGGGATATGCAGCTTTGGGAATTCCGGTGCGTTCTCTTTTGATCGCAAGCGCTTTAGTTCCCGTTGGAAGTATTATCGTTTCAAAGATCATCTGCCCTCAGACAGAAAAGGTGCAATCCGTTTCTGATGTGAAAATGGACAACAAAGGCAGCAATACAAATGTGATCGATGCGATTTCAGAGGGGACCAGTACCGGTATTCAGATGGTCATCTCCATCGGGGCCTCCATCGTTGGTTTTGTTGGAATTGTTGCATTAATTGACAGGATTCTGGGATTCTTTCATATTACCTTGGCCCAGATATTTTCCTATATTTTTGCACCATTTGGTTTTTTAATGGGATTTGAAGGCGATGCAATTTTCATGGAAGGTGCTTTATTAGGGAATAAACTGATTTTAAATGAATTTATCGCCTTTGGCGAATTGGCTGGCAAACTTTCTTCTTTAGATGCCAGAACCGCTTTAGTTGCCATCATTTCCCTTAGCGGTTTTGCAAATATTTCCAGTATGGGAATATGCATTGGCGGTATCGGTGTTCTCGCTCCCGAAAAGAGAGGAACCATTTCCCGGCTGATCTTTAGAGCCATGCTTGGCGGTGTATTAGTAAGCATTAACAGCGCGTTATTAGTAAGCATGGTTTCGCTGTTTTGGTAGCTTTAGTAAGCGTGGCTTCGTTGTTTTAGTAGATTTGGTAAATATGGCTTCGTTGTTTTAGTAGCTTTAGTAAACGTGGTTTGGATATATCGGTAGATTTGGTAAAAAGATAAAACCTCCCGCATCAAAGCTTTTTGCAGTTTTGGTAGGGGAGGTTTTATTTGATCGGGGAGGTATCATTTATCAAACACGCTCTAGGGTTTTGACTTTTGTGTAATGTTAATTGGGGATTATTATGTCTGCTCAGTACTACAGCGAACTTTACTTAGGTATTATTTGGATTTTTATAAAAAACGTAAATGGCGGAATTACAGAGCTACATTGCTAAGGAGACCTTTGGTCAAACGTCGGCACTTAACGAGCGGCTTTCTGTAAAGAAAGACGAG
>JBGVFN010000011.1:0-2158 GCA_045121095.1 Lachnospiraceae bacterium
GTGCTGCCTGCACCCATAAATGTAATTTTCATAAAGGAACCTCCTTCGTTCGTTTTTCTGTAGTGTAGCAGAAACAGCATCCATATTAAATGGATATATGTTGTCAAAACTTGTCTTTTTGTCGGGTTGGTTAGTGTATAATTTTAATTGGCAAAATAAAGGGAAGAGGTAAAATACCTCTTCCCAGACACACAGTTTTTCTTTATGATGTTAACGACCAAGAAAACATATAAAGGAGCTGTGTGATGAGTACTATTGTAGAGGAAAGGTTAACTTCTTTCAAGGAGTTGGAACAAAAAGTTTTTAAATATGTCTGTGAATTAGGATGTGAGATTACTAAGATAATACTTGAGTCCTATGATGATGAGCTTGCAGCTTCAAGGGACACAAAACAGTATCGAGATAAGGGTGGACGAAAAACCAGCATAAAGACGGTTTATGGAGAAGTGGAATACTGGCGCAGGGTATACCGAACCACACTGGAGAATGGTGAACAGGGATATGTTTACCTGTTGGATCAGGCAATGCAGATGGATAAGATAGGTCTGATATCTACCAATCTAGCAGAAAAGATTGCTATGACAGTAACAGAATCCCCTTACCGTGTTACAGCAGACGCAATAAGCAGTACCTGCGGTCAGAGCATCAGTGCAGGCGGTGTGTGGAATGTGATGCAACGCCTGGGAGAAAGAATCAGCGAAGAGGAAGAACATGCGGTAAAGCAGATGAATGCAGGCCAGTCAGAAGGGCAAAGGGAGATACCTGTCCTGTTTGAGGAAATGGATGGTGTATGGCTTTCCATGCAGGATGAACATCACAAAAAGATGAAGAAACAGGAAATGAAGGTATTCACCATGTATGAAGGCTGGGATGCGGAAAAAGAAAGAGAGAATCGCAGCACTCTGGTAGCAAAGACGATGCTGGCAGGAATGGAAAAAAGCAGTGAATTTCATGAGAAGCGAGAAGCCTGTATCAGAAAGAAATATAATGCGGACGAGATCGGTCAGAGGATATTAAATGGAGATGGTGGAGGGTGGATAAAAGAGCCGTATGATCCGGAAACAATCTTTCAATTGGACCGGTATCATATATATCAGGAGATACTTAGAAAAATCAGTGATAAAAAAGCACAGAAAGAAATCCGAGAACTCTTTGATGAAGAAAAAATAGATGAAATGCTGGGATATATCCAGACGTATGCGACCAGTGTGGAGAGTCCGGATAAAAAAGATAAATCCAGTAAAAAAGCAAAGGAATTATACGAATACCTTAATAACAACAAAGATGGACTGTTGCCTTATAATAAACGTGGAATAGCTATTCCTGAGCCTAAAGAGGGGATTGTGTATAAAGGAATGGGAGTACAGGAAAACCAGAACTGTACAGCCATAACTTTAAGGATGAAACACCGCCGGATGCGCTGGTCTATAAAAGGTGCAAACAATCTGGCTAAAGCTTTATACAGTAAGGAAAACAGAGAATTAATCGAAACGATAGATCGATATACTGACGGTTTGATATTTACGTTACAGATGCGTGAAATCGTAGAAACGCTAAGTGCAGCCAAAACACCAAAGAAAGACGGGAAGGGGAATGCGTATGTGGATGTGATAAGTGCCCACATGCCGATACTGGAAGCGATGCAGACCGCATCAAGAAAAGTATTTAAGAAGGCTTTTTGCAATTCATAGGTGATACCCTGGAAAGGGTTTATTTGTTGTACAAAAAAACAGGCAGAATATCGAAAGAAAAACTAATTGGAGAATTGCCAACGAACACTTGACACAAACAGCTCTCTTTGATCCTCTTGCTGAAAAGACCAGAATTTAATATACTGATTGCGCAGAGCCGATGTGCAGGGCATCACGGTCAGAAATGCTCTGCCCAACAGCCTGGTGCCCCTGAATCCACAAAAAGAAAGGACTTCAAACTGTCATGACTGTTACAGAATCAAATTCCAATCTCAATCCTCAGCCTGAAAATCCGATCTGGTCCGAACTGCTTGACCGGTATCAAAATGATCCCTCCACAGACCAGCTCATCTTCGTCCGGCACACGACGGGAAGCAGCGCAGCCGTAAGCATGTACGCAAAGACAGCGGATGCCTGGGAAAACATCCTGAACTGCAGCGCCCATATCGGCAAAAACGGCCTTGGCA
>JBGVFN010000012.1:0-3700 GCA_045121095.1 Lachnospiraceae bacterium
ACTGCAGAAGTAACTGCATCAACAGTTCTAAAGAAGCGTAGGGAGGTGCCGAGATGACCATATTGGATCAGCTTGCCGACCATGCAAAAGAACGTACCCGGCTTGCAAAAGCAAAAATACCGTTAGAAATCATGAGACGGCAGGCAGAAGCTCTTCCAAAAGGGGACTTTGCTTTTGAAAGAGCATTAAAAAAGCCTGGCCTTTCTTTTATTTGTGAATGCAAAAAAGCATCTCCTTCCAAAGGGTTAATTGCACCGGATTTCCCTTATCTGCAGATCGCAATGGATTACGAATGTGCAGGGGCTGATTGTATTTCTGTATTGACGGAACCCAAATGGTTTCTGGGAAGCGATGAATATCTGGAAAAAATCGCAAATACAGTTTCCATTCCCTGTCTGAGAAAAGATTTTCTGGTGGACGAATACATGATTTACGAGGCCAAATTATTAAATGCCTCAGCGGTTCTCCTGATTTGTTCCATTCTTACAGAGGGGCAGATCAAAGAATACATCCATATCTGCGATAGATTAGGTATGTCTGCCCTGGTAGAAGCTCATGATGAACAGGAGATACAAATGGCGCTGCGGGCAGATGCCCGGATGATCGGCGTAAATAACCGGAATCTGAAGGATTTTACAGTAGATACCGAAAACAGCCGGAGACTTCGTCAGATGATTCCGCAGAATGTATTATTTGTATCGGAAAGCGGTGTAAGCAGTGCAGACGATGTGAAAAAACTTCACGAAATCGGCGCAGATGCAGTATTGATCGGTGAAACGTTGATGCGGGCAAAAGATAAAAAAGCAAAACTTTCTGAATTAAAATGCATGTTGTAAAAAAACGTATGTTAGATCCAATTGTATGCACGGAACGTTCAATTTTATGGAGTGGGGAGAATGCTATGACGAAGATGACAAAAATGAAACTCTGTGGATTCATGCAGTCCTGCGATGTGGAGGCGGCAAATCGATTAAAGCCGGAGTACATCGGTTTTGTCTTTGCGCCGAAAAGCCGCCGGTATATAACACCGGCAAAAGCTGCAAAGTTAAAGGAAATGCTGCATCCGGATATTTGTGCAGTTGGCGTATTTGTGGAAGAAAAGGTTGAAACCGTGGCAGAACTTTTGAATCATCATATCATCGATCTGGCTCAGCTTCATGGACAGGAGGATGAACGTTATATCGAAAGGTTAAGACAGCTTACGGATAAGCCGATTATTAAGGCGTTTCGAATTGACACGGAGCAGGATATTAAAAAAGCACAAACCAGCAGTGCAGATTTTATATTACTGGATTCTGGCGCAGGAGGTACAGGGACAGTATTTGACTGGAATCTGATACAGCAGATTTCCAGACCATATTTTCTTGCCGGAGGGCTTGGAATTGATAACGTGGAACGCGCAATTGAAAAACTTCATCCTTATGCAGTAGATGTCAGTTCGGGAATTGAAACCGATGGACGAAAAGATTTGCATAAAATGGAAGCATTTGTCCGGGCTGTGAGAAGATAGCGTGAGAAGATAGAGAAAGAAAGGAAGAAACACATTATGACAAATCAAAAAGGTCGTTTTGGTATTCATGGCGGACAGTATATTCCTGAGACGCTGATGAATGCAGTAATAGAATTGGAAGATGCGTATAACCGTTTTAAAAATGATCCGGAATTTAACCGAGAACTAGAAGAATTGTTGAATGAATATGCAGGCAGACCGTCAAGGCTTTATTATGCGGAGAAGATGACGAAAGATCTGGGTGGCGCAAAAATCTATTTGAAACGGGAGGATCTGAACCATACAGGTGCTCATAAAATCAACAATGTACTTGGTCAGGCGCTGTTAGCCAAAAAAATGGGAAAAACCCGTCTGATCGCTGAAACTGGTGCTGGTCAGCATGGTGTTGCTACGGCAACGGCTGCCGCACTGCTGGGCATGGAATGTGTGGTTTTTATGGGAGAAGAAGATACTATCCGGCAGGCGCTGAATGTTTACCGTATGCGGCTTCTTGGGGCAGAAGTGATTCCTGTAAAATCGGGAACTGCCACATTGAAGGATGCAGTATCAGAAGCGATGCGTGAATGGACCAGCCGCGTGGCGGACACCCATTACTGCCTTGGTTCGGTTATGGGGCCTCATCCTTTTCCCACCATTGTTCGTGATTTCCAGGCGGTGATTTCTAAGGAAATCAAAGAGCAGATTCTTCAGAAAGAAGGAAAATTGCCGGATGCTGTGATTGCCTGTGTAGGTGGTGGCTCCAATGCCATTGGTACCTTCTATCATTTCATTGAGGATAAAGAGGTAAGGCTGATTGGCTGCGAAGCAGCCGGCAGAGGGGTGGATACTTTTGAAACAGCTGCTACTGTCACAACTGGTAAAGTGGGTATATTCCATGGTATGAAATCCTATTTTTGTCAGGATGAGTATGGTCAGATTGCTCCTGTTTACTCTATTTCAGCGGGTCTGGATTATCCCGGTATTGGACCGGAACATGCGTACCTTCATGATACGGGCCGCGCAGAATATGTACCGGTGACGGATGAAGAAGCCGTATGTGCTTTTGAATATCTGGCAAAAACAGAAGGTATTATTCCCGCCATTGAATCGGCCCATGCCGTTGCATATGCCATGAAGATGGCACCCACCATGAAAAAAGATCAGAGTATTGTCATTACCATATCCGGCAGAGGCGATAAAGATTGTGCCGCCATTGCCCGCTACAGAGGGGAGGATATCCATGAGTAAGATTCAGTCCGCTTTTAAAAACAAAAAAGCATTTATACCTTTTATTACCTGCGGGGATCCTGATCTGGAAACTACAGCTGCGGCAGTTCGGGCAGCAGCTGCAAACGGAGCTGATCTGATTGAACTGGGAATTCCCTTCTCAGATCCTACTGCAGAGGGGCCTGTCATTCAGGGTGCCAATATCCGCGCATTAGCAGGTGGTGTTACTACAGATAAAATATTTGCACTTGTCAAAGAACTGCGGCAGGATGTGGAAGTCCCTATGGTATTTATGACCTATGCCAATGTGGTATTTTCTTATGGCGCGGAGCGTTTCATCTCCTCCTGTCGTGACATAGGAATCGATGGTCTGATTCTGCCGGATCTGCCATTTGAGGAAAAAGCAGAATTTGTCCCAATCTGTAAGCAATATGGGGTGGATTTGATTTCTCTAATCGCCCCCACATCAGAAAATCGTATTGCCATGATTGCAAAGGAGGCAGAAGGCTTCCTGTACATTGTGTCCAGTCTTGGCGTAACCGGGATGCGAAGCGAAATTAAAACGGATCTTGCATCCATGATCAAAGTGGTTCGCCAGAACACAGATATTCCTTGTGCCATTGGTTTTGGAATCTCCACCCCGGAACAGGCAAAAAAAATGGCAGATCTCTCTGATGGAGCCATCGTAGGTTCCGCCATCATCAAATTGCTGGAGAAATACGGAGAAGATGCTCCGCAATATGTAGGGGCCTATGTAAAATCCATGAAAGATGCAATCCGATGAAATTTCTGAGAAAATTTATCTTAAAATGGGATGCACATCCTGCATAAAGCCTTTTTCAAACCCTAGTATAGCTCGTTTTTAAAAGCTTTATGTTATTTCCCTTTTGTGATATACTGCTTTATATATCAAATCAGGGGGAAAATCATATGCCTAAGAATGCAACACCCATTAATCTTACAGACGAAGAAACCTGCTATCTT
>JBGVFN010000013.1:0-3278 GCA_045121095.1 Lachnospiraceae bacterium
CTTTTCCTGCTTCATTTTCCTGACGGGGAGCCCTGCGTGCATGATCATCGGAATTGTGCTTTGGGGAATCGGCATGGGTGCGGAGGACAGCATCATGAAGGCCGCCGTCAGCCAGATCATCCCCAAATCCATGCGCAGCTCCGGCTTCGGCATCTTTGAAACCGGCTTCGGCATCGCCTGGTTCCTGGGCAGCTGGCTGCTGGGTGCGCTGTACGATTTCAACCCGGTGTGTCTGGTCATCGTGTCCATGCTGGCGCAGATTTTGGCTATCTTCTTCTACCTCGCCTGCATCCGGCGCAGGGAAAAGGAATACAGAGCATAGCCAAGTATTACTCAGTCACTCCTCGTCTATTCTGTTTGCTACACTCACCCGCGTTGTAATAGATGCCGTTTGCTTAACGAAAGAGAGCGTAAAAATAATGAGTAATGCACCTATTGCAATCCACTCTGATGCAACATCTGGTAGCTTAGTAAAACGAGCAATCATATGGTAGAGTTTTATAAAGGATACGACAAGGAATACTCCTACGAATGTACGGTACATATTGTTCACTTCAAGGAGTTTTTTAATCTCAGCATCTTTCTGAGATGCCTTAATATACTCCTCGCGAGGTGTATATCTTATCACACGACATGCCTTTAATATTCCGCCTACAACTAAAGAGCCAATTCTTCCGGCGAGAACGCCAAAAAAGTAATAGAGAATTATGGTCGCAACAATGCCGTCAACCTGCACTATATACAGGTCTAACAAAGAAAGAAGTTTCACCAAGACAGCTCCTGGAATTATATTGGTGAAAATGTTATATGAATCAATCTTTTCTAGTAATTTTTCCAAAGACCTACACACCTTCCATAATTATTTTATGGGAACCCACGCCACTGTTAAGTGGCGTGGGTGTATTATCTTTTTATGAGCTTATGTGGTCAAACGCAAGCGTAATAGCTTCACGTAGTCCTTTCTTTCTGTTCCGGAATAGCTTACGCTCAGAGACGGAGGTCTGAAATCCGAAATTACCCTCATACGAAAGGTTAACATATTGACCTGTAAGCGTCCTTTGCTGATGCGCATAATATAAAGATACATTGGGAACGCTTCGCATCAGCCATGTAAGAATAACCTCGCGGAGTTCTGAGAACAAGGCACAGGTATTCAGAATTACGAATTCGGGTTTTTTTCGGTCAATGAGAGGATAAAAGTATCGTAGATCGTAGACATGCCCTGTTATGAGCAGGCCGTTTATATCATCATTTGACTCGCAAGTTATGGCACAAGTTGGACAAACCCGTCCATTTTGTATGACCGGCTGCCATGGTGTTACATCAGCACCAGTCACGCTACCGATGAAGTTGCGCCGTAATACCAATTCCTCACGGCTCACTTCAATTCCGTTACCAAAAATAAGAATCCATTGCACCCAGCATCACCCCTCTCGAGGGTCCGTGGTTTGTCGAAGTGGGAAGGTCAACAACCTGCTTTTTTGTGTTCCATGCCGGAGTAAAATTCTCTTCCTGCATATACTGCACCAATTTATCAGAGCCGCCGCTGGTAGCCGCAGACCCCGTATTGTCAGAGATCAGGAATCCCTTGGAATACGGATCTTCCACCGCATCGAAGATGGTTGTTGCGCTGTCCAGTTTTCCGTGGTGCGGCAACTGGATTATTTTGAAGGAGTCCAGGTTATGCAGATATTCAGGAGACGCATCACCACACAGCAGGGTATTCTGGTTTCCGTCAAGGTTAACCTTCAGTTGGACGCTGGCCGCATTCATAACGGTTTCACCATCAATGCGAGAGATATCGCCGTCTTCAATAGCCTTTGCCACTACCTCACAGAACTCGTCTTCAGTTGGTCCCACAATTTCGCAGTTGCAAAACTTCTGACCGACAGTGGCGTTCTCCACAGGAAAGCCAAAATCCTTTGCCTTCGTTACAATTTCTGCGATATGGTCGAACAGGTCCAAGATATGTTTCTTGGTGGAGGAGGGTTTTCTGCGATCATCATCCAGCTTTTTCAGGACTTTCCCGGCGCTCTTCAGATAAAGTGAAGAGTAAAGCGTCACAGCACAATCCTGGTCGGATAGAAGATCCAGCAGTTTCAAAACACCATCTGTGTGGTCTGAATCGTTGTGAGAAATCACAACATAGACCTGAGATATCCGTGGATGGGCTTTAAGAAAAGCCCCAACTTCCTCTGCGTGCCTGTCGTGCCCACAGTCGTACACGACCAGACAGGAACTGTCGTAGACCAAGATACAGTCGCCGAAGCGGGTATCGAGATCTCCGTCATAAGAACTTAACGCGCGTAACTTCATATTTCCTCTTTTCCGTGGGGTACCCCCACAATGTATTTAGCACTCAGAGCCCGGGGCTGCTAAGCGCCTTTATAGTACCAGATATTGTTATAAATGTCAATAGGAAAATACATCTATATGAGATTTTTCCTCATTATAATGCATTGTAAAAGAAAAGAGCGCAAAAATAATTACAATATACGAGCTTTCTCAGCATGTACTCGTATTCTGCTCTTCAAGACTTTTTTGAAATGCAAGCATCCTCCTTTATGTCCAATATATTGGACATAATCTTTGTATAATAAGGTCAAGGGGGTCAAGGGGCAACCCCAATGGGTTTATTTTTGTTATATTGTGTATATTACGTATATTCTCTACTCGGATTTGAGAAAATTTCTCACAACTGTGTTGATTTTCTCTCGAAAATCAGTATAATGATATCAGAAGGGGAGATAAATGTGTTAACAAAATTTCAATTTAAAAATTTCAAGTCTTTTCGTGACGAAACGACACTAAGTTTGTCTGCAAGTAAGATGACCGAGAATAGCTCCCATCTTGTTCAGCTTGGTAACGAAAAAGTGTTGACCACCGCTGCAATTTACGGAGCAAATGCCAGCGGAAAATCTAACGCAATAGAAGCACTTCGCTTTATGGCTATCTATGTAATGGATTCCTTTGGCTATGGTGGCGAAGAGAAAGAAAAGCGTGGCAGGCCCAAGAAATGGAGATGTACCCCGTTCTTGTTTGACAATACTAGTAAGGATGCTTCTTCAACTTTCGAGGTTCACTTTGTTACATCAGAAAGTGAGGGTTGCAAGTCATATATCTACGGCTTTGCCCTTGACAATAGTGGTGTAGCTGAAGAATGGTTAAGTGTGAAGGCACGAACCGCACGAGCATATAAACGAGTGTTCTATAGGAACAGAGCAACTGGCGAGCTGGATTTATGTGGAATTCCGTCTAATCAGCAAAGCAACATCCTA
>JBGVFN010000014.1:0-18370 GCA_045121095.1 Lachnospiraceae bacterium
ACTTAAGTGCTTTATGCGCTTAACCCTCTGAGTGCAGCCTGTATCGGCAGAAAGGAATTCTTTCTTTCCTAAAGAAAGAAAACGGACGGGAACCGTCCGTCTTAAGAAGCACATTTGTTTTAGCAGATGTGAGTGTTCACCCTTATTCGGTTAGAGAAGATATCCTGCAATTATATCGCCGGTATCAAAAGTTCACTTTATCCTGGTTCAGTTCCATCGAAAAATACCATGGTTATCCTGGTGAAACTTATAGTAGATATATAGAATTTATTTCATATGGATTACTGGAAGAGAATAATGAAGAGTTGATTGAGATTATGCATGAAGTATATGATGTTAATGAAGATGAACTTCAGATTAGATCCGATATTGAAAATTGGTATCCAATTTTTCGATTTCCCAATGGGGATTATTTTTGTCTGGATGGCAGGAGTGGGAAAATTGTTTTCTTCGACCATGAAGTTTATGAATATGGAGATGCCTCTGAGAGTTTGCACGGTTTAATCATTGCGGAATCCGTAAATGATTTGTTTGAGAAATGGAGCCGGTGTTTCTTTGTGGATATTTATGATTGGACCGTGGGAGTGAGTGAAAAAGGAATCGATTTGTCTATGCCGGTCTACCAGAAATTTATGAAAGAATGGGAATGAAGAAGATTGACTGGACAAAAAGCCCCCCTTAAAACTTTGGCAAGTAGATAGGGTGGCTTTTCTATATTTACTCTTTATCTGGTCAACTCCTTGTGGGCAGTTGTCTCTTTATTTAACACATGAACCCATATCCGCAGCAGCAGTTGCACAGCAGGTTCAGCATAATCATATCCATACACCATTTACTCATGTTATTGCTGCTGGTTCGGCCATAATTGCCGCCCATGTTGTTATACCACTGGCCGCCGTTCTGCAGCTGATCCAGCAGTGCTTTATACTGATAATTGGAAGGTTCCATGGATACGGCCTGTTTTGCATGCTCCATGGCTGTGATATTGTTGCCCAGACCCCGGTTGGCGTGGGCACTTAGATAATACCAGTGTGCAGGGCGGTCGCTCATGCCGTTGAGTACATTGAGGGCCTCTTCATAATGGCCGCTGTTAATGTAATTGGCTGCTGCCTGCAGATGAGAGTTTGTGGCACTGTTGGAGGAATAATTTCCCTGACTGGAGCCGGCGCGGTTTTGCTGGTTACCGTATCCACCATAGCCGCCATAGCCTCCGAAACCGCCAAATCTGCCGAAACCACCGAACCAGTCATCGTAGTCGGTCTGATTCTGACCGCCATACTGGCCATTGCCGGATTGGCCATTTCCATACTGGCCCTGATTGCCGTATCCGCCATAACCACGGCTGCTGCCGGGTCCGTAATTGCCGCCGTAGGATGAGCGGCCTCCATGTTCTTTTTCGTCCATGATCTGTTCATAAGCCTGCTGGACATCCTTGAACTTTTCTTCTGCTTCTGCGGCGTTGGGGTTGTTGATGTTGGCATCGGGATGGTATTTACGGCTGAGTTTTCGATAAGCCTTTTTTATTTCATCTGTGGTTGCATCCCTGGATACACCAAGTACCTCATAAGGATCTGTATACATAGATTATTTCCTTTCTTTTTCAGAACTGCGTTTATTTAAAACCAGTTCATAGCGGGTCCAGATGCCCGAATAAATAATATTGCGCAGGATTTCAGCGTCTTCGATTAAGGGAAGGCGTTCAAACTGGGTCGCACACTCTGCCATGACCATGTTCATGTAGCTCAGGCAGGTTTCATTAAATTGCTGAGAATCTTCTTTATTATATATGGAAAGCAGGGGATTGTAATTGCCTGCTTTTTCATCTTTTTCAATATCTTCCCAGGCGTCCATCAGATAAATAAATTTGCCAAGGTAAAAACCGATGGTGCGAAGGGGCTGCGTCCATTCGTCCTGTCTGGGTGAAAATATTTCTGCGATAATATGTCCTGAAATACCGGCAACACGATCCAGATCGGTGCAGTTTTCGGCTTCCAGCTGATGAAGCTGGCGAAGAAGCTCTTCGATTCGTTCCACCTTGCCCGGATATTTCAGCTTCAGCTTTTTGAAGCTGCGGTGGTAGAGGATGGAAAGGCTGTTGCCAGTTAATTTTTCTTTCGTATTTTTAGCATCCAGAATATTGTCTTCTGTCATATACCAGGTACAGAGCAGGTTCATGTCTGCACCGTAATCGGAAAATTTATTGCGCAGTTCCAGATGTTTATGAATAGGGTGAGCCGGGCAGCGAACGAAAGATTCCTGCGTTTCCGGTTCATACAGACTGGTCAGCAGCATGACCAGAAATGTAATATCATAGGAAAGACTCAGGCGGGAAGTAATCCCGTAATTTTCGTATAAGCTGCGGCACAGTCCACAGTAAAATCCCCGGTAGCGGGTGTATTCACGGATTTTCAATTCCGGCTGATTGATATTGATATAACCAAACATAATTCCCTCCTGTCAGCAGGTGAATCGGTCAGTAAACCGAAATGAAAGTCCATCAGGTGCGTTTTTTAAATTCAGTACGGCACTTGGGGCAGGTGATCATGATGGTTCCTTTTCCTTTGGGAACGCGAACCTTCTGCTTGCAGTTAGGGCATTTGAAGATTTTTTTGGTATGATCTTTCGTTGGTGTCTGCCATGCACCGCCGGAGTAATTGCGCTGACCACCGGTAGAATAAGTCTTTTTACCGCCAAATTTGGACATTAATTTATCCTTAAAACGTAAAAATGCGTCATTTTCACGGTAACGGTCTTCATGCTTACGTGACATACAGCGGTAAATGCCGCTGAACAGCAGGACATAAGTCAAAAATGTCAGAGCCTGCGGAAAAATAAACATGGAAAGAACGGCGCAGATCACCGCAGCCCACATAATTACTCTGTTTAAATCGTCATTGCCGTAACGGCCATACATAAAGTTGTTGAATTTGTCTCTCATGTTAAAAATTGCACCTCATCTTTTTTTGCTACAAAATGGTATCATTGTAAAATTTCGGTCACGGGACGAAACGGTTACAATTAGTTTACTTTTGAAACATTATAGCAAAAAGTTTTTGGGTGTCAACAATTCCGGCCATTTACATAAAATGTTAAGAATTTGAACACGGAATGTTCACAAAACAGCGGTTTTATAAGATTAGCGTGGGTCATACCAGCCAGATTACAAGAGCCAGCTGAGCAATTAAAATGACAGGCATAAATACAACGAAATACCAGTGTTTTGTTTTGTGGCGGAACAGATACATGCCAGCGATGGAACCAATGGAACCGCCCGCTAAAGCAATGAGAAACAGTGTTCGCTCCGGAATCCGCCATTTGTTTTTGACAGCCTTTCGTTTGTCTGCCAGCATGGCAAAAAGACCAGCCAGATTGATACAGAGAAGATAAATCAGACCAATCGTAGTTAGAATTTCGGTAAACATAAAGTGCTCCTTTATAAATGATATGAATGATTTTCAGGCATGCTTTATCCAGTGTATCATAGAATACAAGATTTTACCAGAAAAACAAGCACATGTTTCATTGACAGGGAGAAAACATTGTTATATAATCACTATAACAATTATAACGATTAAAATTTCTGCCGCAGGGGTCACAAAACGACAGAATTACAAATCGCAGGTTTTTATAATAACGAAATGGACGGTGAACATATGATAATTCAGTTTCACATTGATTTTAACAGTGATGAAGCGCTTTATATTCAGCTGTGTAATGAGATTATTCGCGGCATAGCGCTGCAGCAGATCCAGGAAGGCGAGTCCCTGCCTTCTGTTCGTCAGCTGGCAGAAGTAGTTGGTATTAATATGCATACGGTAAATAAGGCATATACAGTGCTGAAACAGGAAGGTTTTGTTAAACTGGACCGTCGTAAAGGTGCCATTATTTCTCTGGATGTGGATAAATACCGGGCAATTCAGGAGCTTCGTGAGAATCTTAGTGTAATTTTGACACGGGCAATCTGTAAAGATGTCACCAGAGAAGAAGCACATCAGCTGGTGGATGAGGTGTTTGACAGGTATACTTTGTAAATGGATCAGGCATGATGTAAAGGTGAAAATGGACTTTTGACCTTTGTATCATCAGGAATAAGATAGTAAACGGAAATGTCTGCTGATACAGACATCATCATCAATAAAAGTCGAAGATATAAGGAAGGAAATAAGATCGTTTATGCTTTGTGAAAGATGTGGGCAGAGAGAGGCGAATGTGCGCTACACCGAGATTGTAAATGGTGAAGTGACAGAGCATAATCTTTGCATGGAATGTGCCAGAACCATGGATTTTGGCGGACATAAATACGCAGCAGCATTATTTGACGGAGAATCCCAGCTGGGCAGACTGCTGTCCGGACTGCTTGGATTTGCCATGGACCCGGCTCAGGAAGAAGCCGGAGTCGACAGCAGGTCCATTGTATGCCCTGTGTGTCATACTTCTTATGCAGAATTTGTAAAAGAATCCCGTTTTGGCTGCGCAGATTGTTATGAGGTTTTTGAACTGCTGATGGGAGATCATCTGAAAGCACTGCAGGGAAGCAGCATTCATTCAGGCAAACGTCCCATGAAATCCCGCGGAAAAATAAGTTCTATAAGTTCCGCAGCAGAAAAAGCAGCTGAAGGAAGCGGTGAAGGCGCATTTATAAATGCAGGAGAGCAGGTTACATTGAGTGCGGAAGAACGAATTGCCGCTTTGGAAGCACATTTGAAAGAAGCACTGCGCGAAGAAGAATACGAAGCGGCGGCCAGATATCGTGATGCGATCCGGGCTTTAAAAGCGGAGGTGGCAGCCAATGAATAAATGGTTTGAAGTAACAGGAAAACCCCAGGGAATCGTAGTATCCAGCCGGATTCGTCTGGCGCGTAATATTGAAGGCTTTGTTTTTCCTCAGAAAATGCAGGAGGAAGAGCGGCAGCGTCTGCTGCAGGAGCTGCGCAATGGACTGGATGGATTTGACCTGGCTTATACGGATTTGAAGCAGCTGAGTCAGGATGAGAAAAAGGCGCTCAAGGAGAGACGGCTGATCAATTCAGCCATTGCCTCCCGCGATACCAGTATGGGTCTTTACAATTCCGAGGATGAATCTGTCAGCATTTTGTTAGGCGGAGATGACCATCTTCGTTTTCAATGTATGCTGCCCGGTTCTTCCCTGCACAAGGGCTGGCAGATGATGAATGACCTGGATGACCAGATCAATGAGCAGTTTGATTACGCATTCAGCGAAAAATTTGGCTATCTCACCGCATTTCCCACCAATATGGGAACGGGACTGCGGGCCAGCGTAACCCTGCACCTGCCGTTGATCTCCCGGGAACGCAATTTTAAGCGCCTTATGGAAGAAATCGGGCGTATGGGCGTCAGTCTGAAAGGTGTTTACGGCGGTGATCCCAGCGAAAACTACGGTGGAATGTACCGGTTATCCAACCAGAAAACTCTGGGTCAGTCGGAAAAGGAAATTATCGAAAATGTAGAACGTTTCGCCATGCAGCTGGCAGGTCAGGAACGTCAGGCAGAAAATGAGATGGTCCGGGCCAAACGGGGCGATATGGAGGACGAAATTTACAAATCCTTCGGTGTACTGCGCTATGCAAGAAAGCTTTCCCTGAAAGAAAGCATGATGTATTTATCTCAGGTACGCATGGGTATGGCAAACGGGCTCATCCGGCTGAAGAAACCGGTCAACATTCACAGCCTTATGATCTTATCTCAGCCCGCCAGCCTGGCTCAATACGCAGGACACAGTCTGACGGAAGAAGAAAGCCGTTTTATGCGTGCCCGGTTCATCCAGGCGCATTTACCGGAATGTGAGTTATAGTTAATAAAGTTTAATGGAGGAATTTGCATGAACAGCAGATTTACAGATAAAGCAAAATCCGCAATTGGTCATGCCAGAGCAGCAGCTTCTCTGCTGCAGCATGGCTATGTGGGAACCGAACATCTTTTAATCGGCTTGCTGCAGGAAACGGAAGGTGTTGCTTCCATGGTGCTGCAGGCCAACGGGGTGGAGGAAGACCGGCTGATCGGGCTGGTCAGCCAGCTGATTACCCCCGTAAGCGGTGTCAGCACCCAGGAAATTGGCAGTTACAGCCCACGGGCCCAGTATGTGTTAAATAACAGTGCCCGTGAAGCCAACCGTTTTCAGTCCCAGCTGATCGGAACCGAACATATTCTAATGGCCATGATCAAAGACAGTGATTGTGTTGCCACCCGCCTGCTTAATACCATGCATGTGAAAATTCGTAAATTATATACGGATCTTCTTCAGGCCATGGGCGAGGACGGCGGCAGCTATCGGGAAGAACTGGAGCGCCAGAATACGGGCCGCGGACAGAGCAGCAATACTCCGACTCTGGATAATTACAGCAGAGATTTAACTGCCATGGCAAGAGAAGGAAAGCTGGACCCGGTAATCGGCAGAGAACATGAAATTAACCGTGTGATTCAGATCCTGAGCCGCAGAACGAAAAATAATCCCTGTCTGATCGGCGAGCCTGGTGTTGGTAAAACTGCCATTGCAGAAGGTCTGGCAGCAGCCATCGCAGCGGGTGATATTCCGGATACCGTGAAAAATAAACGGGTACTGACTCTGGATATTTCCGGTATGGTAGCCGGTTCCAAATATCGTGGCGAGTTTGAAGAGCGTATTAAAAATGTGCTGGAAGAAGTGCGCCGTGATGGCAATGTACTGCTTTTTATTGATGAAATTCATACCATCATCGGTGCCGGCGGTGCAGAAGGTGCCATTGATGCTTCCAATATTATGAAGCCTTCTCTGGCCCGGGGCGAATTACAGCTGATCGGTGCCACTACTATTGATGAATATCGTAAATATATTGAAAAAGATGCGGCTCTGGAGCGTCGTTTCCAGCCAGTTCAGGTGGAAGAACCCTCTGAGGATGAGACATTTGAGATTTTAAAAGGACTGCGCCACCGCTATGAGGAACATCATAAAGTAACTATTACAGATGATGCTTTATGGGCTGCAGTAAAATTATCTGCCCGCTATATCAATGACCGTTTCCTTCCTGACAAGGCCATCGATTTAATTGATGAAGCTTCTTCCAAAATCCGTCTTGGTGCCTACGTAGCACCGCCGGAACTGGAAAGTCTGGAACGGGAGATTGAGTCTCTGAATCAGGAAAAGGAAAAAGTTATTCAGGAAGAGGCTTATGAAAGAGCCGGAGAAATTAAACAGAAGCAGACCGAGCTGCGCAAGCGCCAGAGTGAACTGAAGGAAGCATGGGAAAAAGAGAAAAAAGAAGCTTCCCTGACCGTTGGTGAAAATGATATTGCCGGTGTGGTTTCCCAGTGGACGAAAATTCCGGTACAGAAATTAGAAGAAACCGAAGCAGAACGTCTGATGAATCTGGAAAAAATCCTTCATGACCGGGTAATCAGCCAGGATAAGGCGGTATCCGCAGTAGCGCGGGCTATCCGCCGCGGCCGTGTGGGCTTAAAAGATCCCAACCGCCCCATCGGTTCCTTCCTGTTTTTAGGCCCCACCGGTGTGGGTAAAACCGAGCTTTCCAAAGCTCTGGCCCAGGCATTATTTGGCACAGAAAATGCCCTGATCCGCGTTGATATGTCTGAATATATGGAAAAACACAGTGTTTCCAAGCTGGTTGGTTCACCGCCCGGATATGTGGGATATGAAGAAGGCGGGCAGCTCAGCGAAAAAGTACGCCGTAACCCTTATTCCGTCATTTTATTTGACGAAATCGAAAAAGCGCATCCGGATGTATTTAACACCCTGCTGCAGGTGCTGGATGACGGACACATTACCGACTCTCAGGGCCGGAAGATCGACTTCAAGAACACGGTTATTATCATGACCTCCAATGCGGGTGCCATGCGGATTGTGGAACCGAAGCAGCTGGGATTTATTACCGCTGTTTCTGAGGAAGAAACCTACGAATCCATGAAACAGAACGTAATGGAAGAAGTAAACCGCATGTTTAAGCCGGAATTTTTGAACCGTATCGATGAAACCATCGTATTCCATTCTCTGAATCGGGATGCAGTCAGCAAGATTATGGAACTGATGCTGGCTTCCATCAATAAGCGGACAAAAGCGCAGATGAATCTGACCATTCAGCTGGATGACGCAGCCCGTCAGGTGCTCATGGACAAAGGCTATGACCAGAAATACGGTGCAAGACCCCTTCGCCGGACCATTCAAAATGAGCTGGAAGACATGCTGGCAGAAGAGATTTTGTTAGGAAAAGTAAAGGCCGGAGATACGGTGGAGATTACTGCAGCAGACGGTGCATTAAAGCTGAAAGAAGCAGATGTGCAGGAAGTTCCGGTATAGAATTTTTAAAAAGGATAGCTTGCAACTTTACACAAGTTATATTATACTGAAACTACCATGATATAATATCCCGCCCTTTTTGAGGGCGGGAGTGGATAACGATAGGAGGACATGAAGATGTCAGCAGTTAAAGAATTATTACGTGCGGAAAGCGATGGAAGCATCAGTTTTGGCGATTATACACTGGCAGCAAAGACAAAACTGCCTGGTTTTGAACACAAGGGTGACCAGTATTATGTAAAAACTTATGCGGAAAGCACACATCTGGAGAAAAATGGTATGTTCGTATACGATTCCGTTCCCGGAACCGCAGTAACCGGTTTTATGGTAACAGAAGATGGTGCGAAATTCACAGTAGAAGGTGACAAGGACGCTCAGATTACTCTGGAACTGGCAGCAAAAGAAACCTACACCATTTATTATGATGAAAAAGCAGTAGGTCAGATGACTACCAATGGCTCCGGCAAACTGGTTATCAGCGTAGCACTTGGCGAAGCACCTGTACTGGTAGAAGTACGTAAGTAATACATAGGTGAGTAGTACATAAATATATGGCAAAATCAAAAACAACTGTATTTTTTTGTAAATCATGTGGTTTTGAGTCAACGAAATGGCTGGGACAATGCCCTGGCTGCCGGGAGTGGAATACCTTTACAGAAGCTCCTGCGGCGAAGGCATCCAAAAGCCGCGGATTAAGTCAGAATCCCCGAAATTCCGGTATTGCCGGTATTATGGGCGGGGACAATGATGCGGTTCGTCTGGAAGAGATTGATATGACTCATCAGCCTCGTATGGATGCAGGAAGTACGGAACTGAACCGGGTACTGGGCGGAGGCATTGTACCCGGTTCCCTTATTCTGGTGGGCGGTGATCCGGGTATCGGCAAATCCACCCTGCTTTTGCAGACCTGCAGACAGCTGGCCGCATCAGGGAGAAAGGTTCTGTACATTTCCGGGGAGGAATCTCTGGCACAGATCCGTATGAGAGCAGACCGGATTGGTCGTTTCACAGGTAATTTATCATTTTATTGTGAAACCGATCTGGATATTATAGAAGAAAAACTTTCCCTGTGGAAACCGGAAGTGGTGATCATCGACTCCATTCAGACCATGTACCGGGAAGAAGTATCCGCCGTACCCGGCAGTGTCAGCCAGGTAAGAGAGTCCACAGCGGTGTTAATGCGCATTGCAAAAGGGCTGGGAATCGCTATTTTTATTGTAGGTCATGTAACCAAGGAAGGCACGGTGGCAGGCCCCAGAATTCTGGAACACATGGTAGATACCGTGCTGTATTTTGAGGGCGACCGTATGGCAGCTTACCGTATTCTGCGGGCTGTAAAAAACCGATTCGGTTCAACCAATGAAATTGGCGTATTTGAAATGGGGGAAAGCGGGCTGATGGAGGTTGCCAATCCTTCCGAATATATGTTAAATGGCCGGCCGGAGGGCGCCAGCGGGTCGGTGGTGACCTGCACCATGGAGGGAACCCGTCCCATTCTTTCTGAAGTACAGGCACTGGTGTGCCGCACCAACTTTGGTATGCCAAGACGGACCGCAGCAGGCACGGATTTTAACCGGGTTAATCTGCTTATGGCAGTTCTGGAAAAACGCCTCGGTCTGGCCCTGGGCCAGTGTGATGCCTACGTCAACATTGCCGGAGGGATGAGGATCTCTGAACCCTCCATTGACCTGGCAATCGTGGCGGCCATTTTATCCAGTTATCAAGACCGTGTTATCGATTCCCATACCATGATTTTCGGTGAAGTTGGACTGGCAGGAGAAGTACGTGCGGTCAGCATGGTACAGCAGCGGGTAGACGAAGCAGTAAAATTGGGATTTACCACCTGTATCCTGCCAAAAGTTAATCTGGCAAGATTGAAAAAACCGGAAGGAATCCGATTAATTGGAATCTCCGGAGTAGGAGAATTGCTGCCGCGGAGAAATTCCTGAAATTCCCGAAATTATTGTAATAGTTCAGCTTTGCTGAACTGTCTTGAATAAATTCAGCAAGTATTCATAATTTTCTTCGAAAATTATTCCTGAAAAAAGAAAATAAAAGGTTGACATTATTACCCGGCTGTGCTATTATATCACAGTCGGGTTTGAGCCCGACAGGTACAGGGGTGTAGTTCATCGGTAGAATGGCGGTCTCCAAAACCTCAGAGAAAGGTTCGACTCCTTTCACCCCTGCTCGAATGGAACCATCCGAACACAGGGTTCCATTTTTTTTGTATTTTCGATGTCGAAATTAAGCTGACCGCGACTGTTGTCCTCCGGATTGCAATAGTTATACACAATGGTAAGACTTGCATCCTGCAGATAGATGGCATGGATGAAAGTGTTGATCAGTTTAATCTGAAATGCAGGATCTTCGATATCACCATTTTTGAAACAGTATAGCCAGTATTTGACTTGTTCTTCAGTCAATGCTGGTTTTTTTATTTCTGCTATAGCCATTTCAGTTTTTAATTCAGATTTTCGATTCTCCAATTCAATCATTCTGTCCCTGGTTGTTTCTGTGATAATTCCCATTTCAATTGCACGCATCAAATTTGCCAGAGCTTTTTCTACTTCTTTCATCTGTTTTTTGAGAGATTCCAGCAGCAGGTTGGATTCGTCCAAGGACTGTATTTCCACAACTTTTTTGGCCAGACAGTCAATCAGATCAGGCTGCAGTACATCAGATATGGTAACTTGCATAACAACGGCCTCCAGAAATTCTTTTCTATAATTTTTCTGTGAGCAGGATACCCCTTTTTTACGATGTTTCTTCGTTGCACACTTATAGTAGTAATAAGTATTTCCGGATCTGCTGGTGCCTGAATCACCGATGATTGTGTTATTGCAGTGTCCACAGAATATTTTTCCCGTTAGTAAATATTCAACTGGAGCAGTGGTTTTATTTTTAGAACGGTTTCTGCAGTTCATTTTCAGGATTTCCTGAACCTTTTCAAACAAGGGAAGAGCTATAATAGGTTCTATCACTCCGTTTACCACTATTTCGCCATATCGATATATACCAGCATATTTCTCATTGCGTAACATCTGGTAAATTGATTTATCTGTAAAATCAGTACCTCGGGCGGTACGGTATCCCCTTTTGTTCAGATCCTCTGCAATTACTCTGGCAACTTCGCCGTTTGAATAGCGTTCAAAAATTTCTTTTACTGCAGCAGCTCCGACAGGGTCAATGACATATTTTTTGTTAACAATATTGTAGCCAGTCAGTTTATTGCCGCCCAGGACGTGTCCCTTCAGCATGGATTCACGAAGCCCGCGGCGGACTTTTTGGGAAAGTTCAGCTGAATAGTATTCGGCCATCCCTTCCAAGAGCGATTCCAGGATGATTCCTTCCGGTCCATCCGGGATATGTTCTTTCGCATACATCAATTTCACACCGTGTTTTTTCAGTTTGACCTTATTCATGGCCAGCTCTTCACGGTTTCTGCCGAAACGGTCAATCTTCCAGACGATCACTGCGGTAAACTGCTTTCGTTCGCAATCATGCATCAGCCGGTTAAACTCAGATCGGTGTTCGAAGTCGGTACCTGATATGGACCGGTCAATGTAGGTATCAATTACCGTGATATCGTTTTTCTTTGCAAATTCCATACAGTCACGGATCTGTCCTTCGATAGATTGTTCTGTCTGATTCGGTCCATTGCTGTATCTTGCGTAAATTACTGCATTCATATATCATTCTCCTCTCAAAATGGGTATAAAAATAACACCCAACCAGAAGTTCTGGTTGACTGGGTGTCCAGCAAAATGATATATTGAATGTGTGTATATTTTTGGTATATCACTTTGCTGATATGCTTGCCGCTTCGGTGTTACCAGCACCGGAGCATTTTTTTAGATTTAAAATTAATAAATATTACTCTTCTTCAAAGATTTCTAAAGTTTTTCCATCACCAGACGGGAAATAAAGAGTGGCATTACTAGAATCTCCTACAGAATATTCTCCATATTCATCTACGTTAAAGAAAATATCTTTTTGCACCATGCCGGCCAGTGCGTATACACCGGAATTATCGCTTTTATCACTATACAGAATCATACACCAATTGAAGTCATTTACACTTACGTAATTATAATACCAGTCAGCAAGTGTTTCTTCTGTTACCTCAGAAGAGTTAATTTCGATAACGGAATACTCACCAATCTTTTCAGTACGAAGTCCATTCATAACATCTTTAATTTGAGCATTATCATAAATGTGAGGTTCAGAAATAGTTTCATTTTCTGTAGAAGTTTCTTCTTCTGAACTTTCTTCAGCTGAATTTGCAGTTGTTGATTCAGTTTCAATTTCAGCTAAAAAAGTTTCAGCAGAACTTTCTACAACAGATTCACTTTGTTTTGATTCAGAGCTGTCTTTTGGTTCCTCTGGTGCAACTGCACAGATAACCAGATAGATTACAAATAAAACTACGGGCAGCAGAAGCAGAGATTTAGTAAATTGTTTCTTAATTGCTTTTACAACTATATAAATGATAGATGCAAAGGTAGCCAGGAAAAAAATGCCGGCCAGAATGTTGAAAATGTCGTACATTGATGTACCTCCTCATAAAGTAAATTTAGAGATTTTCCTCTCCATCTATATATACCAAAAAAACATCTAAAAGTATCGTTTTTTAAATAAAAAATACAATTTTGTACATACTATAGTTACTATGGAGATAAAAATCACTTATTTAATTTATGAGAGGCGCAAGAAGCGCGGTCTTTCTATTCGTGCTTTGGAAAAACTGTCTGGTGTTAGTCATAGCCAAATCAACCGAATCGAAAATGGTGAGATGCATCCAACAGTGTATACTTTATGCTTGTTGGCTGTTGCTTTGGACACACAACCAGGTCATTTATACCGTATGTCCCTTATAAGGGATAAATAGCACTAAAACCGTTACCTTTACCCCTCTTTTTGGGATTTATATATAGAGGGGTAAATTTCCACGTATTGACATACGAACAAATGTTTGCTAATATATTAGACAAACACATGTTCATGCATGCGTACCCCTACACTATAAAGATAGGAGGCGTACATATGGAATACTACAGAAATCTTATAATTCAAATGGTGAAGAAAATACATAATATTGATTTTCTGATCAGGATATACTCATTCGTAAAAGTAAAATACGATAAAGAAAATCCATCATCAGATGATGAGTAATTATTTATATTTTTCTGCCATTTTCTTGGAAAATTCCCGAATAACAGCTTTGCTGTCAATATCCAACTCCATATAGGTTTCGATGAAATTCCGGATAAATTCGTCATCGTCGTCCGTAATTTCAGAGACATAAGCCGATAGTTTATCATCTATCGGCTTTTTCATTGGTTCAGTTCCGTTAAGCAGCCAGTCCTTATTAATTCCAAATTCTTTACAAATTGAAGTTATAACAGCGTTTGTAGGTATTCTACGACCGCATTCGTAATTTGCGACAGTATTTCTAGCTGTGCCAATTCTTTTTCCAAAATCGTCCTGAGTTAAACCCTGTTCTATTCTAATTTGCTTAATACGTTCATGCATAGTAAAGCCTCCCTTCGAATGCAATATAACACAAAAAAGTTTCATAGTCAACAAAAAACTGCTTGACAATAGTCTCAAAGAAACTTATAATGTTCTCAACGAAACGTAAGGAAGGGTGAAAACATGGCAGAAATATTTGAAAAAGTATTAACCGAAGAAGAAAAAGCAGATATTAAAGATTTGGTTGCAACATTATTATTTCTTCCGCAGGAAGACAGAATCATTCTGATGTCTAATGCGCAAGCCTTAAAAGCAAGATGTGAGTTAGAGAGAATGAGAAAAACAAAAGAGACTGCGTAAAATGAAACAGGAGAGAACAATGAGCCAAATTGACATTAATAAAGTGCCAGAATCAGACTTGAACGTAATGGCGCGAAGTTTGATTACATCCGTAACAGCATTCTTTGAGGACCCGGAAAATCAGCGGAAATTTGAAGAATGGCAACGGCAGCAGAAACAGAAAGCAGAAACAGCGTAGGCAGGAGGCACTGATGGGAGCAAAGAGAAAACTGATCAAGAATAACATTATTGCAACAATGGGGTTATCGTTAGAGGATGATTCGGTGCTTGATAAATTGGTGGATGAGATTATTAAGTACAACAAAACGGCTCATGTTCATACAGCTGACCTGATATATGACCTGACAGGTGATGGAACTCCCTGCATGGATGGTATGGGGTATTAACCCTTTTCCGCATTTTGGAGAACCGGGGGTTCGATTCCCCCGGGTGCGGTTTGGCCAGTTTGGATATTGTGCAACTTTTTTCATAGTTTTTCTCCTAACATGGACAGGCAGGTGAAATATAGACTGCCTGTTGCACGCCATGGCACTGATGGTACAGTGGTGCCGGAGTTATCCCGCTGCTCCGGAGATCTGGTTCGAATCCAGACCATGGCATTTTCACTATAACTGAAAGAGGAGGTGCGAGACATGATCCGGAAGATTGCAAAAGAACTCCAGGAAATATCAGGATCTTACAGTACATACGATATTTTTTCAGACTGGGTAGAGTCTTGTGCATTGATGATTAGCAACAGCACAGATCTCTCACACGGGGAAATCTGGGAAAAGAGGGAAGAGCAGTATATGCGGATCCTGCGGAAGCATGGGAAAGAAACCATGGGACGCTTCTGCGGGTTGACTGTCATGCTGGTGGAAGCCCTGGAAGAAGATATGCAGGATGTACTTGGTGCTGTGTATATGGCAGCAGGCATGGGCAATAAAACAACAGGACAGTTTTTCACACCGTTCCATCTTTCCGCTGTATGCGCAGATTGTGTAGTACCCATGGACACAAGCCTGGAAAAACCATTCGTGCTGTACGAACCTTCTTGTGGTGGTGGAGGAATGGCCATAGCAGCTGCAAAGACGCTGAAGGAACGTGGCCTGGATCATCAAAGATGTTTGAAAGTTGTTGCACAGGATCTTGACTGGAAGGGTGTCTATATGACCTATGTGCAGCTGAGCTTATTGGGGATTGATGCAGTAGTTATCCAGGGGGACAGCCTTCAGCGGAATACTCCGGCACAGGGGCAGATATTTTATACGCCTCGAAACAAAGGTATGCTGATATGAATGATGTAAAGAGAGAGAATGTGATCAATAACATTGTTGCCAAGATGCATTTGGACGATGAGATGTCGCAAAAATTGAAATATACGCTCTATATGGAACTGCACCGTTATTCACTGGTAGAAGTGGCCAATACCGATCTGGCAGTCTGGAATGAGACAAAAAGCGAAGAAGCATACAGGATGTTCTTTGTGTCAAAAAAGATACAGGGATGCCGCTAGATCAGGTAAGTCAGATGTTAGGACACTCGAATTTAGATACGACATCGATTTATGCGATTACATCACAGGAACAGGTGAAAGCAAACCATAAGAAGTATCTAAGCTGATGATATAAGGATCTTTAGCTCAGTTGGTTAGAGTACCCGGCTCATAACCGGTTTGTCCTGGGTTCGAATCCCAGAAGACCCACTCTGCTTCGAGTAGCTTCCACGAAGCAGACTCCTGAATATATATTGGGCTGGCAGTTGCCATATGCCAGCCCGTAAAGAATGAGAGGTGAGAAAGCTGAAACAATTAAGAAGTGTTGACGGAAATTGGGCAAATGAAAGTAATTGTGTTGCTTTTTGCTGTAACCGGATACATAGAAACTATCTGACAGTACGCCAGATGAAACGAAAGCAGTGTTTAAGAAAGAACTGCAGATTTTTAAAGCGGTTGCCGCGTCAGTATTGGATAGATCGGAAGAACCGGAAAAAGAAAAAGAGATTTGAGGAGGCAGGTTGTGAAACGGAGAGAAATGCTGGAACGGCTTGAACATTTGAGGGATTTTTGCATCAACATGCAGAAACAGGATGCTCCAGAAGACTGGCAGGATGATGAAGTGGCATTAACCACGGCAATTAATTTGCTGGGGGACGGATTTGTAGATAATGTGGAGTACACAAAGGACCTGATAAATTATCTGTTTATCTTCGCCGGTATAATTGTGATGTTTTTATTGATTATAGTGTGCAGAATGTGAGGTAAATATGTTTATAAACACGACAAAATTCAAAAAAATGTTGAAAACTGCATATAACGGTCAGGGTTTATTAATGAGCAGAAATGAAGATGCTTTGCTGCTTGGAGGCGGTTCGTGGCTGATCAGCACCAGTATCGAGAAAATGACCAGGAAAGAAAAAGCAGCAGTCATCGAACTGGTTGGAAAATTCCCTGATATCCATGAAACATTCCGTGCTACATGCGAAGGCGAACAGCAGGAGATTCCATTTATCGGAATTGCGGAACTGGAGCAGGACTTTGAATCAGGCCAGACCGATTTTGGATTTACATATGTGTTAATAGATACACCAGATGGAATGATCAGAGCCGCGCAGAGCGACAGGGACAATTACGTTATATGGATTAATGAATTCCTTCGTGATGCCATTTCATATGCAGCAATGACCGGATGGGAAACAGTACCACAGGGACCTCGTTATGCGGGAAATGGAATTATTTGGAAAAACAATATCTGCACATACAAAATTCTGCGGTATGACCTGAAAAACTATGAGTTTTCCAAACTTATGGAGAATATGGAGTTTAAATGTCTGAGCACGAAATAATAGCATTGATTCAGGAGTTGGAAGACAAACATATAACATATCGTGATCAATGCGGTATGGAAGATGACCGGACATATTATGCGAACCAGACAGCAGTGATTACGCTGGAAGATTTGAAGAGCAGGATCAAAAAGATATTTAGAGACAAAAAAAGCGGAGTAGCTAAAGAATAGCTACTCCGTAAGCACATCAGCGCTTAAGAAAATTGACACTTTTAAGATAGCTGATGATGCCTGAAAAGTCAAGAAAAACAGGGAAAAATCCCTGTTTATACCACTTGCTAAAAGTATTAACTTTAGGGATAGGTATCTAAAATGCCATACATAAAAAAGACAACGAAAATCAAGAATAAGATTCATGTTGAAAAAGTATACTCAGCCAGATATGGAAAGAACACGATACCGGGACCAAAAGAAAAAATGACCAGGGAAGCGGTTCAAAAGGTCAATGAACGTAACCGGATCAAAAAGCTGGCATGGCTGATTGAACTGAATTTTGAACCGGGGGATTGGCACGCGGTATTAACGTTCCGGAGAGAGAACCGTACTACGGATAGAAAACGCATCCGGGAGATTCGGAAAGAGTTCCTGAAGGCGTTGCGTAAATTGTATAAAAAAGCAGGCATGGAGTTAAAGTACATCATTGTGGTGGAGCACCTGAAAACCACAGTACACTTCCATGCCATACTGAATGATCTATCTGGATTTGGAAAGATGATCAGGCAAGCCTGGACGCAGGGGAATGTCAGTCTCTCTCCATTGTATGAATCTGCAGATGGCTTTATGCAGCTGGCTTCATATCTGCTCAAAGAAGCAGGTACTGGAGAAAAGCAAAAAGGAGAGCAGGTATACACCAGAAGCCGTAACCTGAAAGTACCAGAAACAACCATAGAGGTTATCCAGTCAAAAAAATGGAGAAAAGAACCAAAGGTGCCGAAAGGATACTATATGGAAAAGGGGTCATATTACGAAGGTATCAATGTATATGGCTATCTGCAGCAGTATTACACCCTCGTTAAGTATGGATGTGAAGAAGAACCATAGGAGGACGCAATGGGAACAATCATAATCAAGAATTTGTCTACTCTGGATGACACAGCCGCTCTGATCAGAGTTGGTTTCTACATGAACGGAGATCCGGAATACGCTATGGGTGGTGGTGTGATTGTAGATGATACCACTACCCGGAAAGATGAAGAAGCAGACGTAAAGAGATTTGTTGTATATGAGAAATAGGAGAGATGCATATGTTTGAAAAATTTGGAGAGTTTGACTCCTACCAGGAAATCAACCAAAAAGCTGAGGAACTGTTTAATGCAGGAAATTATAACGATATCATTCTTCTGGCAGAAGAAAATGGGATTCCAAAAGATTATGCTGATATGTATATCGAAGGCGAGATCAT
>JBGVFN010000015.1:0-9307 GCA_045121095.1 Lachnospiraceae bacterium
GAAATGTCCCGCAGGCAAATGTAAATCCCTGCTCAGCTTCGCCATCGATCCTGAAAAATGTATCGGATGCGGACTGTGTGCGAAGAACTGTCCTGCAGGAGCTATTTCCGGCGAGAAGAAGAAACCTTACACCATCGATACAACTAAGTGCGTGAAGTGCGGCGTATGTATGGATAAATGTAAGAAAGACGCTGTTTACAAAGCATAAGTTTGACTTACTCTTAATTGCATAAAACAGTATAACTGATAGATATAGAAATATTTGAGAAAGGAGGAGAATTCATGATAAACGTAACCGTAGATGGAATTACCGTTCAGGTTGAACCGGGCTCTACGATTCTGCAGGCTGCTGAGAAAGCCGGAGTGGAAATTCCTACATTATGTTATATCAAGGATTTATTCCCGGAAGCATCGTGCCGTATGTGTATGGTGGAAATTCAGGGTATGCCGAAACTGGTAACTGCCTGTTCCTTCCCCGCTGCAGATGGCAACGTTGTATTTACAAAGAGTGAACGGGTAATCGAAGCTCGTAAGGGTATTCTGGAGCTGTTATTATCCAATCACAAAACAGACTGCTTCTCCTGTAAGGCGAATGGTGACTGTAAGTTACAGCAGTACTGTTGGGATTATGGTGTAAAAACAACATCATTTGAAGGCGAACGCGTTGATAAACCTATCGACGATACCAATCCCTTCTTTACATATAACCCGAACCTGTGTATTATGTGCCACCGCTGTGTAAACACCTGCCACAAACTGGTAGGACGTGGTGCAATCGATACAACCAAGAGAGGTTTTGCAGCTACAATCGGTACCGCATTTGGTGTGGACTGGACCGATACCAACTGTGAATCTTGTGGTAACTGTGTACAGGCTTGTCCGACTGGTGCATTAACCATGAAGAAACGTAAAGAATACAGACCTTGGGAAACCAAGAAGGTTCTTACTACCTGTCCTCACTGTGCAACAGGCTGCCAGTACTACCTGGTTGTAAAAGATAATAAGATCGTTGACGTTGAAGCTGCAGATGGTCCTTCCAACAAAGGCCTGCTCTGCGTAAAAGGCCGCAGCGGTTCATTCGATTTCGTAGATCATCCCGATCGTATCAGAACTCCTTTAATTAAAAATAAGGAGACAGGCGAATTTGAAGCAGCAACATGGGACGAAGCACTCGACCTGGTAGCTTCCAAATTTACCGAAATTAAAAATAATTACGGAGGTGACGCACTGGCCGGTTTTGCTTGTTCAAGATCAACTAACGAAGATCTGTACATGCTCCAGAAGATGGTTCGTACAGTATTCCAGACAAACAACACCGATAACTGTGCCCGTGTTTGACACGCTCCCACCGTTGCCGGTTTGGCAACTACGCTTGGCTCTGGAGCAATGACAAATACGATTGCTGATATTACTCAGGAATCAGACGTCATCATGCTGGTAGGTTCCAACCCTGAGGAAGCACATCCTGTTATAGGTATGCAGGTCCGTCAGGCTATCGCAAGAGGCGCTAAATTAATCGTCGTTGATCCCCGTGATACCGGTCTTGCTATGAAAGCCGATATTCACTTAAAATTAAAACCCGGTACTAACGTTGCATTTGCAAATGGTATGATGCACATATTCATCGAAGAGGGTCTGATCAATCAGCAGTTTATCGATGAAAGAACCGAGAATTTTGAAGCAATGAAAGAAACCGTTAAGGACTACACTCCTGAAAAGGTTGCTCAGATTTGTAACATTAACGCAGATGATCTGAGAGCAGCGGCACGTCTGTATGCTACAGCTGACAAAGCTCCCATCATGTACTGCCTTGGTGTAACTGAGCATCACACCGGTACAGAAGGCGTTATGTCCATGTCCAATATGGCTATGATGGTCGGCAAACTTGGCCGCCCTGGCTGTGGTGTAAACCCGATCCGTGGACAGAATAACGTACAGGGTGCATGTGATATGGGTGCGCAGCCCAATGCATTCCCTGGATATCAGAAAGTTACAGATTCCGCTGTTGTAGAAAAATTTGAAAAAGCATGGAATGTAACTCTGAATCATGAAGAAGGTACAAAAGCTACTGACTGCTTCCCTAAGATGATTTCCGGCGATATTAAAGGTCTGTTCATCTTCGGTGAAGATCCGGTTCGTACCGACCCGAATACCCATCACGTAATCAAAGCATTACAGTCACTTGATTTCTTCGTAATCGACGAGTTATTCATGACTGAAACTGCTAAATACGCAGATGTAATCCTTCCTGGTCGCTCCTACGCAGAAAAAGAAGGTACCTTCTCTAATACTGAACGTCGTGTACAGAGAGTTCGTAAGGCAGTAGAAATTGCCGGCGATACAAAACTGGATACCGAAATCTTTACAGAGATCATGAACCGTATGGGATATCCTCAGCCTCATCTGACCGCAGCTGAGATTATGGATGAAATCGCATCCGTAACTCCTTCCTTCGCAGGTATCAGTCATGCCCGTCTGGACAGCGAAGAAGTAGGCGGTAAAGGTCTGCAGTGGCCTTGTACAAGCAAGGATCATCCTGGTACACCGATCATGCACGTTGGCAAGTTCTCCAGAGGACTTGGTTACTTCCGTCCTGCAGTATATGTTCCTTCTGCAGAATTACCGGATGAAGAATATCCTCTGCTGATGATGACAGGCCGTATCCTGTATCATTACAATGCATGTGCAATGACCGATAAGACTCCTGGTATCAATCAGCTGGCTGGCGGATCTTTCATTGAAATCAATACAGAAGATGCAGAAGCACTCGGCATTAAAGATGGAGACAAAGTAACTGTTGCATCACGCCGTGGCGAAATCGTATCTGAAGCACGTGTTTCCGGAAAGACCAACAAAGGCGAATGCTGGATGCCTTTCCACTATGTGGAAGGCGGCGCAAACTGGCTGACCAGCGATGCACTGGATTCTATTTCCAGTACCCCTGAGTATAAAGTATGTGCAGTTAAAGTTGCAAAAGCTTGCTCCTGCTGCTAAATGCTAAATAATAATCTGAAATAGTTCAGCTCTGCTGAATCATTATTAAAAATTTTAAAACCACCACAAAATAAATGCAGCAGTTCAGCATACTCATCATTTTATTTAAAATATGTTTTGCGGAACTGTTACAAAAAACACAAAGTAAAACGGACAATAATAGACAGGTGGATGGCAGTTTATCCTGCACATTTCCCCGTACCAGTGCCGGATTGGCGATCGTGCCTGTCTGTTATGAAATGCAGGACAAATCCGTCTCTTCGGCGCAGGGGTCCTGACGCTTTGCAATCAGAAAAACATGTTACTGGCGTATTTTTCTGGAAAATGACCATGATATCAGGTTTTCCCGAACTTGTATCATGGTTATTTTTTTGCGGTATTTTTGGTACTCTTAGTGGACAGGAGGACCGAGGAGCCATTTGTCCACTGAGGATATCAGATGGTAAGTAACAAAAAGCTGCAGAGGGAGTGAAAAAATACATAGAAATCTAACAAAATACACATAAAAGGGTGTGAAATAAATTGAATGGATTGTGAAAATGTGATAGGATAATAAAAGATAGCCGAATAGGATTTTCGATTAAAATTACTGTTTACAAACAGGCCTGATGCAGTAATTTGATCAAAAAACATGCTCTGCTGAATAATTACAAAAATAGCTACGGATAACGAACAGGGAGGAACAGGATGTTAACTGGTTTAAAAATAGAAGATGGATTGCAGATGATTCTGGAGCGTTTGACATGTGTGGAAAAAGAGATGGTACCGGCAGAGGAAGCTGCTGGACGTATTCTTGCAGAAACATTAATTTCACCGGAGAATATTCCGCCATTTCGCCGTTCTCCACTGGATGGATATGCATTTAGAGCACAGGATACGCAAAACGCATCTGCTGAGAGCCCTGTTGAGTTGGAAATTATAGAAGAAATACCCGCTGGCAAAGCACCTGAGCATGCACTTGCGCCCATGCAGGCTGCACGGATTATGACGGGAGCACCGCTGCCGGAAGGCGCTGATGCAATCGAAAAATTTGAAGTAGTGGAAGCCGATGAAAAAACACTGCGTTTATTCCATCCTTACACAAGTGGCTGTAATGTGGTTCCCATTGGAGAGGATATTCAGGAAGGGGCACAGGTATTGGAAAAAGGAACAGTGATTTCACCAGCATATCTTGGTATTCTGGCAGGACTTGGATTTGTTCAGATTCCTGTATATCGTAAACCGCTGGTGTATCTGATCAGTACAGGAAGTGAGCTGGTTTCCATTGATTCGCCTCTTACCCTTGGAAAAATCCGCAATTCCAGTATTTATACATTAAAAGCTTTTCTGGAAGAACATGGAGCAGAAGTAAAGATGATTCCCATTGTGGAAGATGACGCAGAAAAGATTGCCCTTGCCATAGACCAGGCTTTAGAAGAGGCAGATATGGTATTTACAACGGGAGGCGTATCTGTAGGTGATTATGATCTGCTGCAGGTCAGCATGAAACAGCTGGGAGCGGACATTTTATTCTGGAAGATGCAGATGAAACCCGGCGGAGCATTTCTGGCTTCCTATCATAAAGGCAACCCAGTAATCAGCCTTTCTGGTAATCCGTCAGCAGCAGCCATGGCTTTGTTTATGGTTGGTCTTCCTGCTTTACATAAGATGGCCGGTCGAAAAGATTTTATGCTGAAAACCTGTAAAGTGAAATTGCTGGAAGGTTTTCGGAAAAAATGTCCGGTACGTCGTTTCCTGCCGGGTAAACTGGTGATTCAGGATGGAGAAGCTTATATTTCTGTGACACCGTCTCAGGGAAATGGAATTTTGCATCCCCTTCATGAATGCAGTATGATTGCAGAATTACCCAAAGGAAGTCCAGCAATGGAACCTGGGGCTGTAGTCAATGCATATTTGCTGTAAAAAAGGCGAAACGGAGCCTGTGAAAGTATTGAACAGCTGAAATGAAAGTAAAAACCTGCAAAAGATAAAAAACTGCCAAAGCAGGGAATAGCTGAAATAAAAGATGAAAGCTTGCGAAAGTATAGAAAGTTTTGTTAGAAGATAAAGGCTAATAGATGATAGAGGGGACATAGAATCATGTTGGATTCATACGGAAGAGAGATTGATTATATAAGAATTTCAGTAATAGACCGCTGCAATCTGCGCTGTGTTTACTGTATGCCGGAGGACGGATTGGAACTGACTTCCCGCGAAGAGATTCTGACTTATGGCGAGATTGTAAGGATCTGCCGACTTATGGCTGAGCTGGGAATTAAAAAAGTAAAACTGACTGGTGGTGAGCCGTTGATTCGGAAAGACCTTCCAGAATTGATTTATCGGTTAAAACAGATTCCTGGTATTGAGAAAGTAACCATAACCACCAATGCGGTATTGTTGGAAGAATTAATGGAAAAATTAAGTGAGGCAGGTGTAGACTCGATTAACATCAGTCTGGATACCCTGAATCCTCAGCTGTGCCGTCAGATTACACGCCGCGATCCCATGGAAGCAGTAAAACGAGGATTACAGGCAGCTTTGGCGCACCCCGAGATTTCCTTAAAGATTAATTGTGTTCCGCTGGGACTTCCGGAGCAGGATCTGACAGAGATTGCACAATTGGCTCGTGATCATAAAATTCATGTACGTTTTATCGAAATGATGCCCATTGGTTATGGCAAAAACTTCCGTTTTGTAGGCGAAGAAGAAATACTTGCTCAGTTAGAGGAAAAATTTGGGAAATCCGAGGTATTTCGAGGCAAATTGGGGAATGGTCCCTGCCATTACTACAGTTTTGAAGGATTCAAAGGAAAAGTCGGATTTATCAGCGCCATCAGCCATAAATTCTGCAGTGAATGCAATCGCATCCGCCTGACATCACAGGGATTTTTAAAAACCTGCCTGCAATATAATACAGGCAGCGATCTGAAAGCCCCTTTGCGTCAGGGAGCACTGGATGAGGAATTAAAGGAATTGATCCGAACAACCATTGAAGGAAAGCCCATTGGACATCGTTTCCTGGAACAGCAGATTGAAGATGAAAACAACCTGAACATGTCCCAGATTGGGGGATGAAAAGTCCGTGATATATGAAAAAGGGTGCTGCTGTAAGAGTAGATTGGATAACCAGATAAATCTGCTCTTGCAGCAGCACCCTCTTTAAGTTTTTAATCATTAAGCAGCATCACATCTTCAGGGGCAACATAAAGCATCAGCCAGTCACCAGGCTGAAACTCTGTATCAGGACTTTTGGCAATTTTCCAGACAAAGCGGTTGCTGCCGCTGGCTGTTTTCAGGTAATAATCGTATTCAAAAGGACGTTCATCCACCTGAACAATCTGTGCATGGAACTGATTTCTTGTATCAGAAGGTGTCTGTTCAGGAGATATTTGTCCGGCAGCTGTTCTGGCAGAAAGCAGACGGAAATAATGTGCCCGGATTCCGATATAAGCAGCATCCGAATTGGAACTTTCAGAATGCAGAGTCAGTCCCCATTCCGGTGCTTCAAACAGCTGGTCACCGATCTGGCGGGCAGGGGTAATATTTTTGCAGCCAGTAAGGCGGGCAACTTTCACGTGGCCCGGTGATTGGAATACTTCCTTAATAGAACCTTTCTGAACAAACTGTCCGCGGTCCATAACACAGAGGGAATCGCAAAGCCGGTAAAGTTCATCACGGCTATGGGATACAATGAGCACATTGCCGGGATAATTACGGATGATTTCATGCATTTCCCGTTGCATGGCATCCTTCAGATGACTGTCCAGCGCAGAAAATGGTTCATCCAGAAGAATCATGGAAGGCTGTACAGCCAGCATACGCGCCAGAGCAGTCCGCTGCTGCTGGCCTCCGGATAAATGGGAAGGATAATGTTTTTCCAGTCCTTCCAGACGGCAGCGCCGAATCTGTTCTTTCACAATTGCATCAGCCTGTGCTTTTTCTTTTCTGGAGATAAAACGTTTTCCTGCAAAAAGCCCTGCAGCGATATTTTCTTCCACAGTCATGGAAGGAAACAAAGCATAATTCTGGAACAAATAGCCGATATTTCGCTTTTGAGGCGGAAGATTGATTTTTTTGGCGGAATCAAACAAAACCTGTCCATTTAATACAATAGACCCTTCATCCGGTGTTTCAATTCCGGCGATACATTTTAAAAACATACTTTTTCCGCAGCCGGACTCTCCCAGAATACCGGTACAGTTTCCGTTACTGCTTAAATCTGCCTGAAGAGTGAAATTTTCCAGTTTTTTTGTAATATGTATTTCGAACGACATGAAGTAAAAATGTCCTTTCTGCTGTTAGTTATATAGTTATATAGCTATATAGCTATATAGTTACTGTATAGATTGTTGGGTGATCATCACTTAAATGATTTGACATATTGTTAAGTGTATTATCAGTTATCAGCTATCAGCTGCTGTATACGCTACCAAGTATATATTACCAGTCATCACATACCGAGGCTGCAAATTACCAGATATAATGATTATGCTGGCCGCGGTTGGACAGCAGATTCATGAGAACAATGATCACAAAGGAAATGATCACTATGATGGTAACCCATACACCAGCGGTGGCATAATCACCATCCTGAATAACCATGGCGATCCTCTGGGAAATGGTTGCTGTCTTTCCGGGAATATTGCCTGCAAGCATGGAGGTGGCACCGTATTCGCCCAGAGCTCTTGCAAAAGCAAGAATGGTGCCGCTGGCAACACCGGGGCCTGCTGCCGGGAGAACGACCCGCCAGAAGATCCGGGTTTCTGACATACCAAGAGTACGTCCGGCATAGATCAGGTTAATATCCACCTGTTCAAATGCTGCGCGGGCGTTGCGGTACATCAGAGGAAAAGAAATAACCGTAGCGGCCAGAACACATCCGATCCAGCTTTGTACCACCTTGATATCAAATGTATCGTATAAAAAACCGCCAAAAGGCCGTCTGAGGCTGAAAATCAGCAAAAGGAAGAAACCTGCAACAGTGGGCGGCAGAATCATAGGCAGCGTAAGAATGCCATCTATAACAGCACGGGTCCGGGGGCGGGCATGCAGCAGTTTTGCAGCAGTAAAAATTCCAAGGAAAAAGGAAATAATCGTGGCCACAACTCCCGTTTTCAGGGAAATAAAGAGAGGACTCCAGTCCAGATCAGATAACAGTAAAAGGATATCTTCCATAATAGTCTCCTTCACACTCTGGTTTAGTATATCAAAAAAAATGAAGAATAGCGAGAGAAAAAGGCCCACAACAAGGTGAGCCTTTAAAAAACGTATTTGCAAATTCCGTAAATGATTCAACGTACATTTATCAATTCTTTCAGAACTTACGCTCTGCTGAATCGAAGCCGGAATATTATCTTTCTACATTAGTATCGAAGAGATATTTGTCAAATACAGCAGTTGCTTCATCAGAAAGAATAAATTCATAGAATGCATCTGCAGCAGCAGTCTGTGCATCATCAGCTTCCTTGTTTACGACACGGCAGATGGGATAAATAACATCACCGGTAAGGCTGTAGTCTACCATCTGGATGATTTCCAGATCATCTTCAAATCCGTATGTATCAGAATAGTAAACAGTTCCTACTTCACAGGAGCCTTCTACAACGGCGGTACGAACCTTGCTTACATTGCCCTGTTCGCTGATTTCCAGTCCGCCCAGTGCTTCGGAAACTTCTGCGGTTGTAATAGCAGAAACATCATCAGCTGCGTCCAGCTTGCCAAGGTTAACCAGAGCCTGGCGAGTATATTTACCTACAGGAACACTGCCGTCTGCCAGTGCAAGGCTTCCAGCTTTTTCAATATCTTCCAGACCGGTTACTTCTGTCTGGGCACCGGTTGCTTTCACAACACAAACCTGATTGTTAACCACGTTGGCACGTTTGCCTTCAATTACCATCTGGTCTTCCTGTTCCAGTGTGTTTACCTGTTTCTGAGCTGCAGAGAAGAAGATATCACATTCAAAGCCTTCTTCAATCTGGGTCAGCAGTGTACCGGAACTATCTGCAGAATAAGTAATGGTTACTTCCGGATGTTCTTCGTTGTACATGGTTTTCAGTTCTTCCATAACAGCACTTAAGCTGGCTGCGATAAATACCTGAATTTCTGTTTCTTCACCACTAACAGATGCTTCAGCAGAAGAAGTAGAATCTGCTGCATCGGTGGTTTCTTTCTGATCCTGTGTGCTGCCGCATGCAGTTAAAAGCATAACTGCAATCAGTAAAAGTGAAATAACACGTGAATAAAGTTTTTTCATAGTTGTCCGTTCCTTTCTTTCATTGTACATTTTGTTCGGTTTAGAACGTTTTGCTACTGTTTTGTATCTTTTATTAAAAAA
>JBGVFN010000016.1:0-16875 GCA_045121095.1 Lachnospiraceae bacterium
GGTGGACAGTCTGAACGAATATATCCTGTCTGCTTTGCGGGAAAAGAATCTGCTATATTTTTCGTTCTTCCTGCACCACTACGAGCCGCAGCTCAACAAGCGCATCAAATCCTTTCTCGGCGTGGATGGCGGCGATCTGTACGATACAGACCGTTTTATAGATATAAAGCTCTCCTGCCGGGAACAAATGCTCCAAAAGCTGATGGACTATGATCCTGCCAAGGGTGCGGAGTATGCTACATACATTTTCCCGTTCATACGGGATGCTATGCTCCGTTTCCGTATGGGCGAAGAAAAATGGTCGGTATCCTCTCTGACTAATTACAAAATGGTGCGGTCAATGGCATGGCTGTACCATAACACCAAGGATGCGGTCAGCGAGTTTTCCAAAAAGTATAACTGTGACCTTGCCCTTGCGGAAGAATATTTGAAAGTTGTCCGTGGCATCCGCAATCAACAGCCTTTCTATGTGACAGACGAGGACGGCGAGGAAACTGGCGAGGATGTTGCCCTTGATGATACTTGGAACTATACCGACATCCTCTGGAACGGCATACAGGCAGAAAAGGTGCAGCGAGCATTTGAGAAGCTGAATTACCGGGAGCAGACCTTGCTTGAAAAGCGGCTGGCGATCTGCATGACCTGTGGACGTGTCGGCTCATGGAAGAACCGCCACACCTTTGAGGAATTGGCGGTCATGTTTGAGGGCAGCACTGCCAGCGGTGCGGAGAGAGCCTACCGGAAAGCGGTGGACAAGCTGACAGAATTGTTGGTTGCCGAGGGTTCTATCCATGCTGTCCGGCTGAAACAGAAATCCAAAACCAAGCGCAAAAAGAAAATCGCCGCCGCAATCTACGAATATCAAGCAGACTGCGACGGCGAATGGGGCGAGATTTCATTTGATTTTGAGAATGGTACAGCAGAGATTATCCGGCTTGACGATTGGGATACAACGATAACAAATCGTTTTGCGAACAGGGCAATAGCGTATCTTTTGAACTGTGAAAATGAAAAGCTGCCAAAAGAAACGATAGTTGCCTTCGAAGCGTGAGTACGGAACACTGTATTTATGCTATATAAGTTCCGGTTAGTATTCCTGTTATATATGAAACCAAAATGGGCAGCACAGGTTTTTGTGCTGCCCATTTTATCCAGGTTAATTATTGGCCCAATTCGATATTCAGAATAAGGTACTTTTCAATTTTTTCTTTGCTGATCACGATTTCGGGACATCCCATGGAGCCGGGGGAAACTTCGTATTTATTATAGACAATGACAAGATTTCCGGCATCATCAAAATAAAAGTTCTGATCGGTGCTCAAAGCGGTAATGCTCTGACCCAGCTCGGTATCTTCCGTCCAATAGACAACATCAGGATCAGCAGCCATTTCAGCTTCCATCTGCGCCCGAATGATCTGCTCGATGGCTCCAAAATCCTCACTGTCAATCAGATCCCCAAAAGTCACATAGGTGCCGCTGGTGCGGTCAATGTGATAGAACTTGAAATAGGTGTTGCTGCTGGCCTGCACCTCACTGACAGTCAGCTTCAGGGTGAACCACTCGTCTGTATTGGTCACGGTTTCATAATCGATATAGATGGAGCCGTACCCCGTGTCGTGAGAGATTTCCAGATCGTCATAGAATTTCTGGATGACCGCACTGGTCAGCTCGTTCACATCCTTGTTGATGAGATCACTGACCTGCTCATTATTGGGATCGTTGACTTCGGGAACCTCCGCATCCAGTTCATGCCTGCCGTCGGAGTAGAAGTAATTACGGATGGTAAATATCTCCACCAAATCCCCAATGATGGGAATATTCTCCATTGCATGGGCATAAGTCACACTCAGATTGGGCAGCACCACCAGCATGACGAACAGAATACAGGCTGCGGTAGAAATAAATCTGCGTGTCGCTGTGGGAAGAATACGCAGCCGGGGCTTGGTTTCTTTTTCGGGCAGCGAATCCAGAAGCATTTCTGTTCGCTGATGGACAGATTCCGGAACTGCTGTTTGCTCTCCCTGGAGCGCTTCCCGGATTTCCTGATCGAATGACTGTTTCATTGGAAAAAGTCCTCCTTATGGAGTAGTTGGGCAAGCATCTTTCGTCCTCTTGAAAGCTGCTGCTTGATTGCAATAACAGATGCGTTCATTACCTCTGCGATCTGACGAACGGAATAATCTTCGTAGTAAAACAGAATAATGACCGTCCTGTACGGCAATTTCAGTTTCTGTATTGCTTCCCGGACTGTCAGCTTTGTAGCGGTATCAACAGCCGGTTCCGGGGAAGCCAGCTGTTCCTGCTCCTCAAGGTCAACAATGTCTTTTCGCTTTCGGATGTACTCAATCGCCGTGTTATGGACAATGGACAATATCCAGGGGCGGAATTTATTGCGGTCTTTCAGCTGATCCAGATTGCAGTACGCTTTCAAAATCGCATCCTGCATCACATCTGCTGCGTCAGCTTCGTTTTTCAAAATCCCTATTGCAAGTGTGTACATACTACCCTCATTCTGCCGTACACACTCGCAGAAGTATTCTTTTTCAGTCACTTTCTTTTTCACCCTCTGCCTGTAAGAGAATATCCGCTGTTTCGATAATCAGCCAATCGCCCCACTCGGCACAATAATTTGCTTTCAGATGAGCGCTGTCCGCACTTTTTTCTGCTGCCAGATTCCCGTCCGCATCGTCGAACAGGCTGTTTGCATCCAAATAGAACACCGTCCTGCTATCCGCCAGCCTGGAAGTTGCTTCGTTGAAGCGGTCAATGGCAGGATTGTTGATATATGGATCGGATTCTGACCGCTGGGCTGTTACATGAATATTAGCCATCAGAATCACAACTGCATCAGGCTGGAGCGTCTGTACCGATTCAACCAGTGCTTCGTAACGACAAACGGTTTTATCAAAAGCGTAACCCAGTTCATTTACACCCAGCATAATATAAATCATATCATACTGTTTGTCATTCAGCAATTCATTCAGCGTCACTTTTCCGATTTGCGGTATTGAAACACGGGCATCCCAGACATTATAAACGGTCATTCCAACTGTTGCGAAGAAGTTTGCGTCCTCAATAGTCGCATAATCTGCCAGCGCCACCGTTCTGGAATCACCGATGAAAAGGGATTCCAGTGACTCCACCGGGCGATACTCTGCTATTGGAACCGTATCTATCGGCTCTATAACAGGTGTTTCGGTGCAGACAGGTTCTTCCTGGACTGGATTGGTTTCAGTCAAATGGGGTTCACTGTTTGCTGGTATATCAGAAACGATATTTTGTTCGCTCACGGGCCGGGATTCGATAGGTGTCGGTGGCTCCTGCTGATTATTCAGGGAATGAAGTACAAGGAACAACGCCAGAACGAAAAATAATATCATAGACATAACGATGACAGTCCTACATAGCTTCTTAAAAAATGTACACATAACGGCTTCTACCTTTCAGACGGTTGGGGAAGAAAAAAGGTGACAGAAATTTTCTTTTTTATTTTTGAAGCCGAAGGATTCCGGTGTCGGTCAGCAAATTGGAGGTTTCGTACAGAAACAGAATTTGCGTGATGCCGTTTTGTGCAATCACTTCCTCTACGCTACCGCCGAAGTACCGCAAGTCCAACATGATGATCTCGCTATAATCACCAAACAGGTACGGCACAAGGCTGTTGGCAAAGGAATCCTTGATAACAAGGAGCTTCCCGGCATTTTGTGCCTGCGTCTGGATTGAAACCATCCCATGATTACCGCCAAAGAAGTAGGTGTACTGATCCTTCTGCTTTAGCTTGTCCGGAGCGTAGGGCGTTTCCGACAACGTTCCATCCTCGTATGTAATGGTCGCTCCAGACAGCTCCATGGGTGCATAGATGGCATCCGGTTCTGCGGTGCTGTCCAGTACCCTGGAATACAGGGTGCCGTAAAAGTTGTCTGACACCCGTTCCAGCGCATATTCTCCGGGATTTCGTCCCTGGGCAGCGCAATACTGCTCGTAGGCAAGATAGGCACCCTGGCTCGTCCAATGGTGGTCTGTGCGATAGTAAAGCTGGGCATCGTCAGCTGCGGATTCAAAGCAGTTCCGCAGATCAATCACCGGGCAGGAAAGCAGCTGGTCTGCGGTATCGAACACCAAATCCGCATCGTAATACGGCGCATTGTCAGGGAGCTTAGCTGACAGCACCGTTCCCGGACTGGGGACAAGCATCACTGTTGCTGGGATACCCTGCTGCTGAATAAAGCGATCCATCATCCGAAATATAGATACCATTCGTGTGACAGAATAGCTGTCATCGGTGAACTTCTGGAAATAGTAGTGGTCATCACCCAGATAGATGCCGTTGATTTCCCGCCGCCCGGAGAACTTTTTAAGGGCGGTGTTTGCTCCAATCCAGAAATCCCGGAGAGGAATCTGGTCACTCAAATAATCCGATAAGCCGGTCTGGATATTTCCGCTTTGAATATCGCTGACAGACAGAACAGGCATCTGGGCCAGCGGACGGTTTTCATTTGGTGAAAAAGCTCTGGATGGAAGCAGGAGTGTCAGCAACGCAAGGATCAGCAGCGGTGCAAAGAACAATACGATAAAACGAATTCTGTTTCGATTCATAGGTTCCTCCTAAAAACGGAAATAAAGGAACGGGTTATAGGTATCGGCAACAAGGAAAGCGATACACACCCATGTGGTTACAACACAGGAAGCGTAGGTCAGCTTTTCAAATTTGGCGGGATGGACATGATGCCGCAGATGCCAGACGATGCGTCGTGGCAGCTCCGTTGCACCAACAAGCAAAACCGGAAGCAAAAATGCAAAGTTTTCCAGCTGGAACAATGCGGCATTGTCGGTTAGCGGAACACCAAGCCCAATCATGGCTTTGAAGAAATCCCCGGCGGCAGTCAGATCCTCACAGGCAAATATCACCCATCCGAACACAACCACGATAACGGTGTACAGGTGCCGAACAACAGAAGGCCATTTTTCCATCCGTTGCAGCAGAAAGAATTTTTCCAGTGTCAGGAACAGGAAATAGTAAATGCCCCAGAGCAGAAACCGCCAGTCAGCGCCATGCCACAGGCCGGTAAGCGACCATACGATCAGCAGATTCAGTGCTTGACGGCCTTTTCCTTTCCGGTTTCCCCCCAGAGGAATGTAAACATATTCCCGGAACCATGTTCCCAGGGTCATGTGCCAGCGACGCCAAAACTCCGTAATGCTTTTGGACTGATAGGGATAGCGGAAATTCTCTGTAAATTCAAAGCCAAACATTCGTCCCAGACCGATGGCCATATCTGAATAAGCAGAAAAATCGAAGTAAATCTGCAAAGAAAAAGCGACTGCGCCGAGCCATGCACCAAGCGTACTCAAATTTCCCATGGCTGATATGCTGTCCCAGAGCAGGCCGATTTGGTTGGCAAGCAGCACTTTTTTTCCAAGGCCGAATGTAAAGCGCCGAATGCCACGGTAGATGTTTTTACAGGAGTGCGTCCGTTCTGCCAGCTGATTTTCCACATCCGCATAGCGCACGATAGGCCCTGCGATCAACTGCGGAAACAGACTGATATACATAGCGAAATTAACCCAGCTTTTTTGTGCTTTTACATCGCCCCGATACACATCTATCACATAGGAAAGGGATTGGAAGGTGTAAAAGGAAATGCCGATGGGCAGAGCCGGTGCATTAAAAGCTGTCTGACCCAATGTTTTCATTACAAAGCCTGAATACTTGTAGAAGAAAAGCGTCCCCAAGCTGAATGCCAGGCAGAGGAACAGCAGAAATCTGGCGGCTGTTGTTTTGCCCGTCACTATGTATTTTTCCAGCAGCAGGCTTAGAAGCCAGGTGTATACCGTAGTGATCAGCATCAGGATAATATGCTTTGGTTCTCCCCAGGCATAAAAGACCAGACTAACGATTAGCAACAAAACATTTCTGCATCGTCCCGGCAAAAAATAATAAAGAAAAAATGTCAGTGGGAGAAATAACGTCAGGAAAAGCAAGCTGCTGAATACCATGATTGTTTCCTCCCTTAGCCAACGATCCCAGCCAGCTTGCCAATGAGCAGACTGCTGCCGATCATGGAAAGGTTGTTGGCAAAAATCAGGTCATCGGCGTTCTTTTCCGCGGCGAAGTCAATGAGATTTCCATTCCAGTAACGATAGTCGATCTCATAGATCGTGCTGTAATGGTCAACGAGATACGGCAGCAGCGCATTTCCGTAGGATTCTTTGACGATCACGCATACGGAGCCATCCGTAACATCAGGGTTGGTAAATACAGCGAAGGGGTTGTCCGCCCCGGCGAAGGTGCTGTATTTGGTGGATGCTCTCCAGCCGGAAACATCCATGATGATGCTCCAGTTATAGGTATCACCTTTTTCGTCTGTATAGGTCATGCTGGCTCTTTCGGATTTGGGGCAATAGGCCAGGACGGTATCTGGGTTGCCCTCCAGTACAGGATCTTCTCCGCAGTTGTTCCAGTACAGCGCACCCAGGAAACCATCAAACTGCTTTTCAGTGCGCTCATCCAGCCCAACGGCTTTGATGCCCTTCGTTTCACAGAAGGATTCGTAGGCGTAGTAAGCGCCACGACCGTTCCAGTGATAATCCGTGTGGAAATACAGATATTCGTCCCTGTGCCGCATCAGATTGTCGAAACAATCCACCGTCACAACATTGTCAGACATCTTTGCAAAGATTTTCTGAATCGCATCACCCTGATCGGTGTAACCAGGTATGATCTCAGCGATGTCATCCGGGAGTACCACACCGATGGCAGTGGGGATCGCCAGATCATAAACCGTGACCTTGCCGGCGAGTGCGTCCGCTGTCCTGTTGACAAGGGCCGCATAATCCGCTGCAAGGGAATCCGAATAACCGTACTGTTCAAATGCGGTGTTGTCTACCCGGATGGCACAGGTACCATAATCGTGATAAGTACCGGACTGGCTTTTCAGCACGGGATACTCCGCCTGCGGCTGCGCAATAGCAGGAGCTTCCGTATTCTCCTCACTGGATTCTGTTTCGGTCTGGCCCTCGTTTTCAATGGAAGCATCAATCGAACCGGTTTGCTTCAGTATCCGTTCCGCATTTGCGTAATCGTTTGTGATACACAGGAATACATATTTGCCGGTCTGATAAGTTACTGCGTGATCGATCTTGTCCAGTTCTTCGGGAACATAGAACATGAACTGATCCCGCAGCTCTTTGATATGGTTCTGGACGATCTTCATGGCACCGGCACAGTCCACAGCGGTGGGCAGGGTCAGCAGCGCCACTTCGTCAGCAAAATATCCGCTTCCGGTATACATCTGGATGGAAGTATCTTGGGGCAGGTCGGGGAAGTACAGTGCAGCGTTGCTTCCAACCTGTTCCAACTCCGTATCAAATGCCACTTCTTCCAGCAGCGATTCCAGCATAGCCTGAGCGTCGATCTCCGGTTCCTGTTTTCCGCAGCCAGCTGTTGCCAGCAGAAGCAGCAGTGCCATCGTCAGCGAGAGCAAGCGAATAAAAATGTGTTTCATGTCAATTTCCTCCTTGGTGCGACTTATTTCGTGTTCTGCTATGTTGACGCTCGGAATTTACAAAAGGTGACAGCAGAAAAAATCAATAAAATGATTTTCCGGCTGTCACCTTTTAGCGGTTTGGATCGCCTATGTAAACAAGAACATATAGAATACGACTCATGAAAGGGGTATGTTATGAAAAGTAGGATGTGCTTGGAAACAACTTCCATGTCATTACACATCATTGCCATGACGTGTATGCTGTGCGATCACCTGTGGGGAACAATCGTGCCGGGAAATGATTGGTTAACCTGTGTTGGGCGCATTTCGTTTCCGATTTTTGCATTTTTGATTGTGGAGGGATATTTCCACACAAGAAATCTTAAAAAATATGTATTACGATTGCTGTTATTCGCTATCCTGTCTGAAATACCATTCAACCTTGCTATGGGGAGTAGCTTATTTTACCCGATACATCAAAATGTTCTTTGGAGTTTCTTGATTTCGCTTTGTCTGATTCGCTGGAATGAGAAAAATAAGGACAGTGGTAAACCATGGAAAAGAGTGCTTGTTGGTTTCGCATCGATTGTCCTTGGTTATATTTTGGGATTGGTTACAATGGTAGACTTTTATCATGCTGGTATTCTGACGGTTTTGGTTTTCTATTTCTTTAAGCAGAAGAACTGGTTGAGTTATGCAGGACAACTTATCTTCTTGTGGTATATCAACACGGAGATGTTGGGAGGCTTTACCTATGAGTTTCATCTCGGAGGTCAAACATATTTCTTTGCTCGCCAGGGCTTTGCACTTCTGGCACTGATCCCAATTTGGCTTTATCACGGTAAACAGGGTTATTACAGCAAAGCACTTCAATACACTTACTATGCCTTTTACCCATTTCATTTATTGATTTTGGGTATTCTAAAACTTATATTATAAATTTTGAGAGTGCAGTTAATTAAGGAGAAATAAAATGAGCCAAATACTTTATCTTGCGTCTAACTGCCCTCTGGCAGAAATCAAGAATCCTCATTACAAAATGCTTTCCGTCAGTGAAGCGTTAGCCATTGGCATGGAGAACATTCCTGAATTCATGCTCGAACCGGAATTTGACAGAAATCAGCCCAGTGTACTGCTGTGGTCGGACACAGAAATCACGATTGACACAGAAACCAATACCATTAACGACGGTGGCTTGGACGATGATTTGATCGTTGATACATATTGTCAGCAATCTCGTTCTCAACGGCGATTGTGTCAATCGCAATCATGCTGCCGTCAGCAGATTGAAGTTCTATGCAAGCGGTGTCGATGTTAAATTCACAAGAGATAAGATGTTTCATTGTGTATTCCTCCGATAATCTTGATAATAAAAGCAAAAATCCCGTCTGACTTCCTGTTAGAAATCAGACGGGATTTGTCCGTATGCACCCCGGATACCGTCAGCTAACAGTTGATAAGTACGTTAGTTCCTTATCACTGTTAAGCCAATTCATGTCGGTTTTTTCTTATAATGTTGGTATTTAGACATACTTTAATACTACAGTAAATTTTACCCTTTACTATTCCTCTTCACCAGCAGCCATACAATCGGATACAAACCTTTTTTCAAAAGCTTATATATGGTGCTTCCTGAAACAGAGACCGGCACATGCCCCGTTTGAGAAATTCCGGACATGAGCAGACGGCATCTGTGCTTAAATTCACCATATCCCAGCGGTTTCCCGGGATTAAAACACATCCGAAGGCCAAGCATCATCTTACCCCAGTACTCCCGTGCAATGAATTCCCTGGTCGATGATGTATCGCAGTTCCATTTTCTGGCAAATTTCAGACGTTCCCTGCGGAACAGCTCTACCTGCTGGCAGAAATCATCCGGCAGACGCTTCCAGGCCTGTTCCAGATCAATCGGATAAAAGTTGTATAAAATATCCGGAATATTATATACATCCTGTATATGCTCTATGTAACGCATAATGAAGACTTCTTCCTCATTGCGTTTCAGTTCCGGAAACATCACCCCATATTCCTTGATAATATCCATGCGGAAACACTTATTCCAGCAGGATCCCAGTACCTTACAGGCAGAATCTGCAGTCCATCTGGTATAATCTGACCGAATCTGCTCTCCCGAAAAACGCCCTTCATCTGCTGTGATTTCTTTGGCGGCTCCGGTTTTGCGATTAATCTGCCGATACCCGAAGGTCAGAAGATCTGTACCGGGATTTGACATCTTATTGACCATAATTCTGGCTGCATCCGGTTCCATCACATCATCTGCATCCGCAAAATAGACGTATGTTCCTGATGCAACCTGCAGAGCTGCATTACGGGCAGCGCCGGGACCTGCATGTTTCTGTATAATAACCTGTACCCGTTTATCCTGTGCTTTCAGCTGCTCCAGCTGGTGCCGGGTTCCATCCGTAGAACCATCATCCACCAATAAAATCTCCAGTGCCTTATAGGTCTGATTCAAAATTCCATTCAGTGCTGCAGAAAGCGTATCCTGTGCATTATATACTGGCATAATAATTGTCAGTAGACTCATACTCTGTTTTATCCTCCCCTGCCTTTCGTATACGAAACACACCTATCTTTTGTATATTAAATATACATATTTCATATGCAAAATATACGCATTTTTTGTATACTAAGGTAATATTAGACTTATTCTAACATGCACTGTAACAAAAATCCAGTCCCTGCCTTGGATTATTCCGCAAACATTCACATTTATTCGAAATTGTCTGATTTATTTCCTATAAACTGCCTCAGCTAAAGCAAATACGATTTATTTCTTAAAAAGCCATATCCCTGCCACTGCAATTACCATGCCAATTGCCTTTTTCCATTCAAAAGGAACCTTTTCCACACCAAATAAACCAAATACTTCAATTAAATATGCCACCAGCAGCTGTGTGATCACAATGACCATCACTGCCATGGCAGGACCCAGATTATCCATGCTGCGGATCACCGTATAGGTAATCAGAGCACCCATAATACCTCCCAGCAGCATATATTTGGGCTCGGTCTGAAAAATAGCTGCAATTCCCTTTTCTTTTCCGCTTATCAACCAGGCCACTGCACAATATAAAAACGCTGTCAGCTGTACAAAACCGGCGGCTGTCCAGATTCCGCTCTGTTTTGTCACTGCTGTATTAAATACCCCTTGAATACTCATTAAAGCACCGGAAATCATGGCAAGAATAAAACCCCACATAACGATCCTCCTAAAAATAAGTAACTGCTCAAGCCAATACCGAACAGACACAAAATGGCAACCACTCTGCTATATAACGAAAATATCTAGCGAAATAGTTACCATTTATCTTATCCTCTTTTTATTAAATTATGCAGTCCGAATAAAGAATCGTATGTCCTTAACGTAATTTTAAAAGAATTTTTTAGACCAGCTCCGAAAGAGGTGTTCTTTTTAATTCCTGTACCATAATATTCTGAATTCGTACAAGCTCCTTATGGACTTTGCAGGAACCATTTTCCGAATTTCTTTCACAACTGTAGCCTGGTTCCAGACATTTATTAATAAATAACTCCTCATCGATAACCGAAACAATATCATATAATGTCAGCTGTGCTGCAGAGGCTGTCAGCGTATATCCGCCGTTTACCCCCCGCTCGATGGATACAAATCCCGCGTGATTTAATTTTTTCAGAATTTTATAGGCGAACTGGCGGGGAACCTCTTCTTTTTCACAAATTGCAGCAATATTCATCTTTTCCCCTGATGCCAGCGCCCGTACTGTGCGAATTCCGTAGTCAGCTTCCCTTGTAAGAAACATAATTCCTTCCTCCGTAATCATTAGTATAACAGAACTGTTTACTGCCTTTGCAGTTACAGTTGATAGCATGTTTGAATCATTCACGCTATAGCTATAGCAACATCATACCACAGGACAGGTTGTTTTTGCCATATAAACTTTTTCTTCTTGCATACAATCCGGAAAGCGAGTAGAATAGCACAAAAGACCGCTCTTCACAGAGCAGTATCTGGAAAGTATTTTTAAGGGGGAGCATTTTATGGAAAGTCAAAATACACAAGAACATACAACTGTGAATACGGATTCCATGTCAGCAGAAGAAAAAGTAGAATCTTTAAAAGAAGCCTGCGGACATACCAGTGACCATCAGGAGCTGGATACCTCTCAGGGCGATTTTACCACCATTGCTGCAGGTATCTTTATCGCACTGGCCATCTATGCATTAATTCCCGGTATAACCGGCATCCGTCTGGGGGATTATCCCACTGTGATCGTTTACGGCGGATTTCTGGTACTGGTACTGATCTTCTGGTTTCTGGCAGAAAAAGTAAAAGAATGGTTACAGAAGAAAAATCAATAATAAAAATGGGAGACAGCCGTTTTGCATCTGTTTTTGCAAAACTGCTGCCTCTCATTTTTTACTTTTATTGCTACTTTTTATCGTTGCTTTTTATTGCCGTTTTTTATCTTTTATCTCCACTGCTGCTTTTTGCTGTCTTTATTTCGGCAGTTTAAAAGAAGATTTCATGGATACAATACGGTTAAATACAAGCTGATCTTCTGTTGTATCTTTATAATCTACACAGAAATATCCTTTTCTTACGAACTGGAAACGGTCAAATGCTTTTGCTTCCTTCAGGGAAGGTTCAACCAGACATTCATATTCCAGCTTGGATTCCATGTTGACATTCAGATTGCCATTTTCATCATAGATGGAGCCGGAGCTTGCATCTGCGATGTTATCAAATTTGCGCCAGATTGCTTTTACTGCCGTGGGTGCTGCTACCCAGTGAATAGTACCTTTTACCTTACGTCCGTCAGGGCTGTTGCCGCCGCGGGAAGCAGGATCATAAGTACAATGCAGTTCTACAATCTTACCATTTTCATCCTTTACAAAGCTGTTGCAGGTTACGAAATAAGCATTCATCAGACGTACTTCGTTACCGGGGAACATACGATAATATTTCTTAATGGGTTCTTCCATAAAGTCGTCCCGCTCAATATAGATTTCTCTTGAGAAAGGAACCATACGGGTGCCCAGTTCCGGATTTTCGGTGTTGTTGGGCGCTTCCAGATATTCAACCTGTCCTTCGGGATAATTGTCAATAACCACCTTCAGAGGGTCCAGAACTGCCATTACACGTTTTGCCTTGCTCTTCAGGTCGTCGCGGAGACAGTATTCCAGCATGGAATATTCACAGGTGGAATGTGCTTTGGAAATACCAGCCATTTCTACGAACATGCGAATGGATTCCGGTGTGAAGCCACGGCGGCGCAGACCGCTGATGCTGACCAGTCTGGGATCGTCCCATCCATCTGCAATACCATCCTGAACCAGTTTCTTGATATAGCGTTTGCCGGTTACTACATTATTCAGATACATCTTTGCAAATTCAATCTGTCTGGGAGGATTTTCAAATTCACACTCCCGTACCACCCAGTCGTAAAGAGGTCTGTGATCCTCAAATTCCAGTGTACAAATGGAATGAGTAATATGCTCGATCGCATCTTCAATGGGATGTGCAAAGTCATACATGGGATAAATGCACCATTTATCACCGGTATTGTGATGGCTGATATGAGCCACACGATACAGAATCGGGTCTCTCATGTTCATATTGGGAGATGCCATGTCGATCTTGGCACGCAGAACGCGTTCTCCATCTTTGCATTCTCCATTTTTCATACCTTCAAACAGTTTAAGGTTTTCTTCCACACTTCTGTCACGGTAAGGGCTGTTCTTTCCAGCCTCTTTTAAGGTTCCGCGGTATTCTCTGATTTCATCAGGTGTCAGATCACAAACATAAGCTTTCCCTTTCTTGATCAGTTTTACCGCACATTCGTACATGGTATCAAAATAGTCAGAAGCAAAGAACAGTCTGTCTTCCCAGTCTGCTCCCAGCCACTGAATATCTTCCTTAATAGAATTAACAAATTCAATGTCTTCTTTGGTGGGGTTGGTATCATCAAAACGCATGTTGAATTTACCATTGTATTTTTTTGCCAGTCCATAATTCAGGATGATGGATTTGGCATGTCCGATATGAAGATAGCCATTGGGTTCCGGAGGAAATCTGGTCTGCACATGATCGTAAACACCTTCTGCAAGGTCTTTATCGATAGCCTGTTCTATAAAGTTTCTGCTGACCTTTTCTTCCTTATTTTCATTACTGCACATATTTTCTTCTCCTGCCATCAGAATCTCCTCCCTGCTGCAAATTTCATTTTATCAGTTTACATTATCATAACTTCCTGTTTTTGTAAACCTGTTTTGTGCACTTGTGTTTTGTATACTTCCTTCCCCCTTGACTTTTGCCCCGCAATACGGTAAAATCGATATACTTGTATCATTACCAAGAATTTATTATAATAGGAGTTGATTTTTTTGGACCCGAGTGACGCCATACAGTTGCTTATTTTAGTTGTATTACTTATTCTTTCCGCCTTTTTCTCATCTGCGGAAACTGCACTCACCACCGTTAATCGAATCAGGATGCGTTACCTTGCCGAGGACGGCAACCGGAAGGCAGCTACCGTTTTAAAGATCCTTGATGAGCAGGATAAGATGCTGAGTGCTATCCTTATCGGAAACAATATCGTTAACCTGTCCTCTTCCTCTCTGGCAACCGTGCTTGCCACAAGAATCCTGGGAGACGCCGGTGCAGGTATTGCTACAGGTATCCTTACTCTCTGTATTCTTGTCTTTGGAGAGATATCACCGAAAAACCTTGCTTCTGTTAATTCCGAAAAGCTTTCCATGCTTTATTCCGGAATCATATACAATTTAATGAGGATTCTGACTCCTGTGATTTTCCTGATAAATCTGCTGGTACGTGGATTTATGTGGATTCTTCATGTGGATATGGATCGTAAAGATGACTCTTACACAGAAGAAGAACTGCGTGTAATCATGGATGTGAGCCATGAAGAAGGTGTGATTGAAAGCGAAGAACGTAAGATGATCAATAACGTATTCGATTTTGATGATTCCTGTGCAAAAGATATTATGGTTCCCCGAATTGATATGCAGTTTATTGATGTAAATGCAACTTATGAAGAAGTTCTGGATGCTGTCCGTACCCAGATGTATACACGTATGCCTGTTTATGAAGAAAATACCGACAATGTAATTGGTATTTTAAATATTAAGGACCTGATTCTGATTGGCAGAAAAGATAATTTCCGGGTTCGCGATTATATGCGTGAAGCATATTACACCTATGAATTCAAAAAGACCTCTGAATTATTCCTTGACATGAAGAATAATTCGGTTCCCATGGCCATCGTACTGGATGAATATGGTGCAACTGCCGGCCTGGTTACACTGGAAGACCTGATTGAAGAAATCGTAGGTGAAATCCGTGATGAATATGACGCTGACGAATTAAATGATATTCAAAAAATCTCTGAGCGTGAATATTCCATTGATGCGTCCATCCGTCTGGATGACTTAAACGATGCCCTTGAACTGGATTTACAATCTGAAGACTATGATTCTCTTGGCGGTCTGATCATCGGACTTCTGGAAAGACTTCCTGAAGCCGGAGAAACCGTTCAGGATGATACTTATACTTTTACCGTAGAATCCATTGACAAAAACCGAATCGAAAGAATTCGTCTGTTACTTCCTGAGGAGGAAGAAGAAACAGAAATCCAGAATCAGGAGGATAATGAGAAATGATACGACTGGTAATATTTGACCTTGATGGTACAGCTGTTGATACGCTGGAATCGCTGGCCTATACTGTAAACCGGGTCATGAAACGTCTGGGACTCCGGGAAATGCCTGTTGAAAATTTCAAATATTATGCAGGCGACGGCGCCCGCAAAATGATCAAACGCTGTTTAAAAGACGCCGGTGATATCACTGCCTCTCATCTGGATGAAGCATTGGATATCTACTGTGAAGAATTTAAAAAAGGATGCACCTATCATGTAAAACCTTTTCCCGGCCTTACAGAAACACTGGAAGATCTTCGGGAATATGGTGTACAGCTTGCAATCTGTACCAACAAAGCACAGATGTACGCGGAATCCGTAATCAAAAAAGTTTATGGAAAAAATATGTTTGACTATATCCTGGGTGAAGGCTCCGGCTATCCCAGAAAGCCGGAACCAGACGGAGCGCTCCATATTGCAGAACATCTGGGAGTAACTCCGGAAGAATGTCTTTACGTAGGTGATACGAATACCGATATGAAAACAGGACTGGCTGCTGAAATGTACACCGTAGGTGTTACATGGGGATTCCGTACTCGTGAAGAACTGGAAGCATTCCATCCCCATCGAGTAATCGACCGGCCTCAGGAACTTCTGGATATTCAGATGTAGGGCCATATATCCCATATTTCATATTCATATTGCATCAAACCTCTTGGTTTAAAACATACTATTTGTATATTTGATTTGAATACTTGTAACAATAACAGTTCAGCCTCCGGCTGAACTGTCTTGATAAGGGGGATACAGACTTTATGAAACAGTCCGAAAAAACTACCCGCAGGAAACTTCCTGCACCGAAAAAATACCGCTTTATTCTATTTTTACAATTTGCAGCATCAGTTTTATTGCTATTTCTGGCCATTCAGTACCTGCCAACACATTATCTTCTGGCAGCAGGCTTTATTTTTTCCTTTTTAATTGTCATCTGCTCTTTATTAATTTTTTCAAAATACAGCCGTTTTGCCAGAGGATTTGGACGTTTTCTCAGTATTATACTCAGTATGATCCTGTTTACTGGTTCTGCATTTATTGCCCGTGGAAATCTGGCACTGCATAATGTAACCGGTACAGAAAGAGAAACCATTTCCGTTTCTATAGTCGTAATGAACGACAGTCCTGCTCAAACATTAAACGATGTAAAGGATGGACTGCTGGGATATAATGCTTCCTACGAAGAAAATATTATTGAAGATGTTTGTGATGCCATTCAGAAAGAAACAGGCACAAATCCTTCCATAGACGCTTACAGTCAGTACAGTTATCTGGCAGATGGTCTTTACTACGGTGATGCAGATGCGATCATTTTTAATGAAGCATATCGCTCATTTTTCGAAGATTCCCATGAAAACTTCGATAGTGAGACAAGGGTACTGAAAACATTCAGTCTGGCCACAGAAGAAAAACTGGCTTCCACTGCTGTAAGTGACATTACAAAGGATTGCTTCATTGTTTATGTAAGCGGTATTGATGCCCGCGGAGAGGTAACTGCTAAATCCAGAAGTGATGCAAATATGCTGGTAGCAGTAAATCCCACCACACAACAGATTCTGCTTCTTGGTATCCCCAGGGACTATTATGTTTCTCTTCACACCAATGGATATAAAGACAAATTAACCCATTCCGGTATGTATGGAATCAATGAATCCATCGCTACTCTGGAGGAT
>JBGVFN010000017.1:0-7168 GCA_045121095.1 Lachnospiraceae bacterium
CTGATCTCAGCATGGACAGGGCATCCGCATTTAAGAATTATCAACAATGCTTCCGATTTTGAAAATAAGATGAAACGTCTGATTGCAGAGATTTCAGCCTTTTTGGGAGAGCCGGAACCTTTTGAAATCGAACGTAAATTCCTGATTCAGTATCCGGATATTAACTGGCTGGAATCTATTCCGAACTGTCAGCGTATTGAGATTATACAGACATATCTTACTTCGAAAGAGGGAGAAGAAGTCCGTGTAAGACAGCGAGGAATGAATGGTAATTACATATATTTCCAGACCACAAAGAAAACCATATCCGGTCTGAAACGTGTTGAAATCGAACGGCGGCTTTCAAAAGATGAATATTTAACACTTCTCATGGATGCTGATTCGACAAAACGCCAGATTCGAAAGACACGTTATTGTCTTACTTATGAAAATCAGTATTTTGAAATTGATGTATATCCGTTCTGGACAGACAAGGCTATCATTGAAATTGAGTTGAGTGATGAAAATATGGAAATTGTATTTCCGGAGCGGATTAAGGTACTCAAAGAAGTTACAGAAGATGAAGCGTATAAAAATGCATCACTTGCTATAATTTAGCACTCATCGTAAAAGAGAAGTATTCTTATAACAGTTCAGTGTCCTTTAACAGAATGATTTGTCAGAACCAATGAGGAACGCCGCAATCTGGTGAAAACGGCGCTCCCTGAGTTTTAAAATGATTATAGATGAGTAGTGTTCGGTTCACTATTTTCCCGGACATTCATGGCATAGCTGATGGTCATTACGACCGCCAGTGCCAGGAGTTCGTTTGCAGGGTGAGTGATTTTCAGGATGGGACGATGGCCCCACGGAGTCTGATCGGTGTGGAAAGACAGAACCTCCTGGCCACCCTGCAGCATTTCATATTCGTGCAGCATGACACCGTGCATCTGCCAGTCCAGCCCCTCCATGGTGTACTTCGGAATCAGGGAGATTTCCTTGGTGATGGCGGCAATCTTTTTGTCACCCATGAATATGTAGAACTTCTTTTTAAGCAGGCTCTTCGGTTCGTTTTTGATGGTGACAAGTAAATTCTTGTCCATGTCGCGGATCTCAAACTTCTTGTTCCAGAGCAGGACACTGCTATTGACGCGGTACTTACGCTGGTTGTCTTCGTCCAGAATAAAGAAAGAGTCGCCCCAGCCGTATGCTTCTTCTTTGAAGTACAGAATCATAAAAATCCCTCCGTTTCTGTTAGCTTTATGAAATGTTTTTTATAGTATATCAGGGTAATGATAGGAAAACAATATGATTTATTTTGCCGATATGAAAATTGTAACAGTTCAGCTTTGCTGAACTGTCTTGAATAAAATCACCAAGCATTCATAATTTTCTTCGAAAATCATGCTTGGCTGAATAGTTACTGAAAATTAGAAATTATGAGAGGGATCATTCATTTATAATTATCGTAAATATTACAATGGATAAATGATCCGATAAGGGATGATAGGATCTTTATAAAGAATATGCCGGATGCGACGAGATGATTTGGAGCAGGTAGTGATAAAAAAGGATGGTGATATCGGATGAACTACAGGAGACTGATTGATTGGGGCGCTTATTTGGCAGAAATACAGGAAATAGGTGCCTTGGATGATGTAGAAGAAGCTGCTGCGCGCGAAAAGCTCCTGGATGAACTACAGGAAAAAATACTGGATTATAATCAGCATATCTATGAGTATAATCATAGGCAGCATTGTAAAGCCATTGAAGCCAGAGGGCTTCGTTTCAAGTCCATATCCAAACGAACTGCTGTAAGAAAATGGGATGCTTTTTTTGCTTCTGAACTTTCACCAGAAACGAAAAAGGAAATTCATTACAGGCAATTTAAATGGCATATGTTCAGTTATGAAAAGGTAAATGCAAAGACGGGTGCCAATGCGAAACGTGCTTTCAACTGTTGTAAAAAAGATGGTGCATATTTGTTTTTTCAGTGTAAAGATGAAGCGTGGTATATTGAAAATGCACAGCTCCTTGCGGCAGCCGTTTGCGTGTAGACGAATCTTTTCAGTTAGCAGATATGTATCTTTTTGATGAAAATGGGAAATGAGCCTATGCGCAAACACATGAAGGCAGCTGCGGTCCTTATTTTCTTCGTAAAAAGTAACAATATTAACAGAAGTTTTCACATCGGTCTGTTTGCCACCTGTGAAGAAGCTGAATCTGTAAAAGAGCACTATAGAAAAGAAATCCAGGGATTTAAAGATTATGATTGCAAGGCGAAAATAACAGAAGTGCCTGTTATTGGCAGTGAGAGCACAGATATGGAGCCTCAGCAGGTGTATCGTTTTCAGGGATGGAATGTGAACGAAGATTTGGATGAAATCGATATTTGGGAAAGTGATTGCTATGTATCGCGGGAGCAGGCACAGGCAGATTATGAAAAAGCTCAAATCAAAATGCCGCGGGAGGAATGGACATTAAATCGTCATGTGATTGGCCAATGTGACTGGCAGGAGGGATTTATAAGAATAAAACAATAAAACGGAGGAAAAAACATGCAACGTTATTTTCAAATCAATAAAAAGGGACACAATATTCGCTGTAAGCTGTATTATCGTGATCTACATAACGTCAGTCGTGTGGTGATTTTTGGTCATGGCTTTGGTGGTCATAAGGATAACAATGCAGCAGAAAAATTTGCAGAGCGTCTGCTGTCCAAGTATAAAGGTGCAGCTATGGTTACTTTCGACTGGCCTTGTCACGGTGATGATGTGAAAAAGAAACTGTGTCTGGCAGACTGCAGTACTTATCTGGAGTTGGTAATTTCCCATGTGCGGCAGAAATTTCAGACGGAAGACATCTATTCCTATGCCACCAGTTTTGGCGGCTACCTTACACTGAAATACATTGCCGAACACGGAAATCCCTTCCGAAAGATTGCTTTGCGCTGTCCGGCTGTAAATATATATGATGTAATTACAAAATCCATTATGACTCCAGAGGATTTTGTAAAACTGCAGAAGGGGAAAGACATTCCCATAGGTTTTGATCGTAAAATTATGGTTGGTGTCCCGTTTTTGGAAGAACTTCGGGCCAATGATATTCAGAACCTGGATTTTCTGGATTATGCTGAAGATATTCTGATCCTTCACGGAACTGCCGATGAAATCGTGCCCTTTGAAGCTGTAAGCGCTTTTGCGGACAATAATATTATCGAATTTATTCCCATCGAGGGTGCAGACCATCGTTTTCGGGATCCTAAGAAAATGGAGCAGGCTGTCAAGGATATTTTGAGTTTTTATGCATTTTAAAAAAGTTTGGTGCAGATTATTTTGACTCTTATGAAAGTGAGGAAAATGATATCATTTCCTTTGCAGAACAATCTGGTTTGGAAAGTCCTTTTTCGAAAGGGCATCTGCAGGAAGTGAAAGAGATTTTTGAGCGTATTCTGAAATAAAATTACAAAAAAATGCCGCATTAGAGAAATTTTACTTTGTTGTCGGGGCGAAATATGATACAGTATAAGAGAATGCATATTGATTATATGGAGGTATAAATATGGCTAGAAGAGTTGGCACTGTTTCAAGAGGTATTCGCTGTCCGATTATTCGTGAAGGCGATAATCTTGTAGATATTGCAGTAGAAAGCGTACTGGGAGCTGCTGAAAGCGAAGGATTTGAACTGAGAGATAGAGATGTTATTGGTATTACGGAATCCATCGTAGCTCGTGCACAGGGGAATTATGCAACTGTTCAGGATATTGCTGCTGATGTAAAGGCAAAATTAGGCGGAGAAACAGTAGGTGTTATTTTTCCCATTCTGTCCCGTAACCGTTTTGCAATTAACTTAAAAGGTATTGCCATGGGCTGCAAAAAGGTAGTTTTAATGTTAAGCTACCCCAGTGATGAAGTCGGTAATGCACTGCTGACCTATGATCAGCTGGATGAAGCAGGGGTTAATCCTTATTCAGATGTTCTGACGCTGGAAAAATATCGTGAATTATTTGGTGAAAATAAACATGAATTCACTGGTGTTGATTATGTGGCATACTATTCAGAGATTATTAAAGATGCTGGCGCAGAGGTTGAGATTGTTTTTGCAAATCAGGCAAAGACCATTCTGGATTATACCGATTGCATCATCAACTGTGATATTCATACAAGAGCCCGCACCAAACGTATTTTAAAAGCAGCTGGTGCAAAAGTTGTATGTGGTTTGGATGATATTCTGACTGCACCGGTTAATGGAAGCGGATATAATACCAGATATGGTTTACTGGGTTCTAATAAATCTAACGAGGACAAGATCAAACTGTTCCCCGAAGACTGTAAAGATCTGGTTCTGGATGTGCAGGCTGAGATTCTGAAAAAGACCGGCAAATGTGTAGAAGTTATGGTATATGGCGATGGTGCCTTCAAAGATCCTCAGGGTAAGATCTGGGAACTGGCTGATCCGGTTGTTTCTCCTGCATTTACTGATGGTCTCATTGGTACGCCCAATGAACTGAAGCTGAAATATCTTGCAGATAATGATTTTGCAAATTTAAGCGGCGCAGAATTAAAAGAAGCCATTTCCAACAGCATTCGTGCGAAAAAGGACAATCTGGTTGGAAACATGGCATCTCAGGGTACAACTCCCAGACAGCTGACCGATCTGATTGGTTCTTTATGTGACCTGACTTCCGGTTCCGGTGACAAGGGAACTCCCATCATTCTGATTCAGGGTTATTTTGATAACTTTACAACCGAATAGGCTTAAAGTAAGTCAGAGAAGTTTCAGAAGAAATAAGTTTGAAATAAAAGCAGAAATAAATTTATATGAAGGATAAGATGATTTATTCCTTCGATATTTTAAAAATTTAAAGCTCGTCAGAAGACGGGCTTTTTCTTTTCAGTAAAAAAAAGTCACCGCTTTTGTGCAAAGCTGCAAAATACTGATCCAGATAAATTTTATGAGCTACAGCGATAATAGTATTGCGCAGCATGTTTTTGGCATCAGAATTTTTTGATCCCACTTCTTCCAGAGAGTCCTTCAATCCAAATACGAAAAACAAAATATTTTCAAATTCCCTGCAGCAATATTCATAAGCGATTTCCGGCTCATAGGTCTGCTTTTGAATCTGAATGAGCAGATAGATATCTTCCAGAGACAGTACAGTTTTTGCTATGGCAATAAAAATCAGATAGGCGATCTGTTCACGGTGATATTGTTTTTTGACCGGTTTTTCAATCAAGCCTTTTTTTACGTAATTACTGATCATGGAACTGGTAATGGAAATACTGGGCATTGGTTTGAGAAACTCTGAAATATATTGAGTTGTCTGCTCCAGATAAAATCCTACATCTGGGATTTCCTGATAGGCAGGCAGTTTGAAATTTTGGATGGATGCAGCGATGTCATCCTTTATGCTTTGGTTCATTTTACACCTCCAAATGGTTCGCTGTAGTACTCCATGTCAGGTACAATTTTCAATTTCAATATTATAACACGGGGAAAATGGGAGTTCAAGTTCCTGAAAAAGCCTTGACGGACTGTGAAATGTGATTTATCATAACTTGTGAACGGTTTTTTAAAAACTTGTCGAATGATGATGAAAACTATAAAACAACATTTAAACTATATTATGAAATCTGTGCAGAAAGGATTCTATTATGAACCATATTATTTTAGTTGCAGAGACTGGCTCCGACGTTAATCCGGAGCTGGCAGCGCAGTACAATATTCAGATTGTTCCCATGCATGTAGCGTTTGATGGAGAAACTCTTGATGATGGAACATTTCCCGTAGAAAAAATTTGTGATTATTATCGAAATACCGGAAAACTGCCGAAAACCAGTGGCAGCACACCGGATGATTTTTCTAAGATGTTTGATGCCATCCATACCCAATGGCCCGATGCGCAGATTTTGTATCTGGCTTATTCAGCGGTTACGACCTGTTCTTATCAGAGTGCTGTAATTGCAGCAGAGGACCGGGATTATGTGACTGCTATTGATACAAAACAGGTTTCAGTTGGTCAGGCAGCGGTTGTAACAGCAGTGGCGCAGGCTTTGCAGTCTGATCCGGAGATGTCTCTTGCACAGGCTGTTCAGACAGCAGAGCAGTTCATTGAAAAAGCAAAGATGTGTTTCCTGCCGGATAATCTGGAATTTCTCCGTGCTGGCGGCCGCGTAAGCAATGTGGCTTTTCTGGGCAGCCGTATTTTAAACCTGCATCCCTGTATTGAGATTCTGGATGGTAAACTGGTAGCAACCAAAAAATATCGTGGAAAGATGGTAAAGGTAGCAGCGAAACTGATTGAAGACTATTCTGAAAAATATAATTTAAAACGGGATTGTCTGTGGCTGGTATACACAACCGGTTTGGCAGACGAAGTCCGCCGGAGTGCAGAAGAAGCAGCAGAGAAATGTGGTTTTTCACAGGTTCGCTGGATCAAAGCAGGCGGTGTGATCACCACACATGGCGGACCGGCAGCATTTGGTCTGGCAGGCTTTTCACTGTAATATTGAAAAACTGTCTTGAATAAATTCAGCAAACATTCATAATTTCATTCAGAAATTATTCATTTGCAACTTGTTTCATACACGAATGTGGATTTTAAACGGAAACTGTGATATAGTTTAATAATAAAGAGGTGTTTACCGTGCGAATAAAATCCCGAAATTTTGTATGTTATAGTTTTATTCTTTTTTTGATCATTTCAGGAATCGGTTTCTCTGTTATGAAAACGGATTCCTTATCGAAAGATATCCGGAAAAATGCATCCAATCTGCATTTTTTCGGATTTTTATGCGTATCTGCAGATGATATCAGCCCATATACTCAATTACATATTCGTTTTTTTAATGGAAAATGGTCTCCTCATGATTTTTGTACAACAGAAATGTTGGGCATCCAGGATTCTTTTCGTATGGCAAAATCCATGGAGTATTCTGACTCTACAGCAGAAACTCCAGGGTTTCATTTTTTGTGTGAAGAAAGCAGATATGGTCTTTTCTGGCGTATTTATGAAAGAATGGGGGAGGCAGCTTTTCCAGGATTTTACAGGAGCGCAGTATTACTAAAATATATACAAAACCAGGATGGTAAGAAATAGCGGTCATTTTCTGAAAGATGATTAAGGGAAAGCAATTTGAAATGTATAAAAAATAAAGTAAGAGTAAAAAAGAAAGGGAAGTAACTATAC
>JBGVFN010000018.1:0-33755 GCA_045121095.1 Lachnospiraceae bacterium
TCAGACCAGAGATTTGCCTCCGACTTCCTTCAGATTCCACCTCCCGATGGACACCCTTGTCATTGGCTGTATCCTTCCCACTACTAGGGCGGATTAGGGACTTTCACCCATTAGCGACGTGCGCCGCAAGGCGCACAAGTATAAAAAACGGGCGTCAGCCCGTTTTTTTGTGGGAACGATTCAGTAAACAGCTCAGCAGAGTAAAACTATTACATTATTTTGTCAAATACTTCGTTTTTTGAAAAAATATCATCATTTGTTGGCTGTTTGTCTGAATAGTTTGAAATTGACAGGAATCTGTTTTTATACATAATTTTCCTTGAAATACAAGGAAAAAATGTATACAATAGTCCTGAAGAAATGCACATACGCACAATAAGGATGGATAAAAGATGGAAATTAAATACGAAAAGCAATACAGCTACCAGCTGGGACGTGATATGGAATTTAAGGTTTACGGACATGCTGGAAAAGCAATGCTGTATATTCCCTGTCAGAATGGTCGCTTTTTTGATTTCGAAAACTTCAAGATGATCGACAAGATGCGCCCCTGGATTGAAGCAGGAAGACTGCAGGTATTTTCCGTAGATACGCTGGACAGCGAGAGCTGGTCTGATCAGTGGGGAGACTGCAGAAGAAGAATCGAACGTCACGAGCAGTGGGTTCGTTATCTGATCCATGAAATCGTTCCCCAGATGATGGCACGGGCAAGAGAACGCAACCACGAAGAAAATCCCAAGCTGATGATTTTTGGCTCCAGTCTGGGTGCCATGCATGCAGCAAACCTGTTTTTCCGCTATCCGGACCTGTTTGATATGGGACTGGCTTTAAGTGGTGTTTATGATTCCAAATTTGCCTTTGGTGATTATATGGATGATCTGGTTTATCAGAACTCACCCGTGGACTATCTGAGAAACATGCCCTGGGATCATTACTATATGGATCTTTACCGAAACAGCCAGATGATTATCTGTGTTGGACAGGGTGCATGGGAAGATGAATTACTGGCAGGAACCAGAAGACTGGATCATGTATTAAAAGAGAAAAATATCCCCGTGTGGGTAGACTTCTGGGGATATGACGTAAGTCATGACTGGGATTGGTGGTATCGCCAGGTAGATTACTATCTGCCCAAGCTTCTTGGCAATATCTAGTACTCCAGTTTTTAAAAATCTGGTATAGATCATAGTTGATCTATCTTGATTATAATATTTGATTATAAATACTGAAGTTTGGCAGATTTACCCAGATGCCAATTCAGATAGAACTTTATTAAAAATTCACCGGTGTTTTGGTGCATGCCGGTGAATTTCTCCAGCATATGCTGATGTTGTTACTATAAATGGAACAGTTCAGCATGGGCTGAATAGTTACCTAAAAATATACCCAAGCGAATAAAGGATTAATGTTATGAAGAATTTTATTTTTATTTCCCCCAATTTCCCTACAAACTACTGGCAGTTCTGCGATCGCCTGAAAAAGAACGGTATGAACGTACTGGGTATTGGCGACTGCCCTTATGATAATCTGGAAACCGGTTTGAAAAATGCGCTGACCGAATACTACAAAGTAGGCAACATGGAAAACTATGATGAAGTATATCGTGCAGTTGCATTCTTTTCTTTTAAATATGGTAAGATTGACTGGATCGAAAGCAATAACGAATACTGGCTGGAAAAAGACGCTATGCTGCGTACCGATTTTAATATCTGCAGCGGTTTCAAGAGCGAAGATATGCCCCGTATCAAATATAAATCCAAAATGAAAGAATATTATCAGAAAGCAGGTATTCCTACTGCAAGATATCATCTGGTAGACAATCGGGAAGGCTGTCTGGAATTTATCGGTCAGGTTGGATACCCTGTTGTTGTAAAACCGGATAACGGCGTAGGTGCAAACGATACCCGTCGTCTTTCCTCTGATGCAGAGCTGGATGAATTCCTGGCAAATCGTTATCCTGTTACTTATATTATGGAAGAATGTGTCAATGGCCAGGTTTGCTCCTACGATGCCATCATTAACTCCAACGGAGATCCCATCTTTGAATCCGGTAATATCACTGGCTCTTCCATTATGGACGTAGTAAATGAAGGCAATGACAGCCATTACCATATCGTAAAAGATCTGGCTGAAGATCTGCGTCAGGCTGGACGTAAGACCGTTAAGAGCTTCGGCGTAAAGAGCCGTTTTGTACATTTGGAATTCTTCCGTCTGCTGGAGGATCAGGAAAGCCTTGGAAAGAAAGGCGATGTTGTAGCTCTGGAAGTTAATATGCGTCCCAGCGGCGGTTACACTCCCGAAATGTTAAACTATGCAAACGGTACAGATGTATATACCATCTGGGCTGATATGATTGCTTATGACAGCACACAGTATCCTCAGTCTGCACATTACAACTGTGCATTTGTAGGCCGTCGTGATAATGGTAATTATGCGCTGGATGACAATACACTGATTGGCAAATATGCACTGGAAATGTGCATGTGCAGCAGAATTCCCGATGCACTTTCCGGTGCAATGGGTAACCGTATGTTCCTTGCAAAATTCGAAACCAATGAGCATATGGAAGAATTCTTCCGTGATGCCATGAGAAGAGCATAAATTAAAAATCACACAGTGAGTATTTGTAACTTAAATCTAAAATATCTCGGAGAAGATACACGGTTTTTTGTTGAATAGTTACTGAAAATAACCCCCCCGGGGGCTTGTGGATGAGAAGTGAGAACGGTATAATGGTCAAAAAGGCGTATCAATGCCGTAGCCGCCAGAGGTTGTAAACGGACACGTCTGCTGTTCGGAACTTTTATCGTAAATTGCTGAGTAACGGAGGTGAAACAATGCGGGAATATGAACTGGTTTGGGAGATTTTTAATGAATGTGCCAATAATCAGATGCGGGATGTATTTTTTCAGGAAATCATGACGGATGACCCGGAAAAAGAAGTGCGAAGACTTTTGAAAGACAGTACAGGTGCAGTGATTACCAGAGAGGACCTTTCTGATGGTTCCATCGTATTCCATGTAGATGTTTCAGGACTCCTGCAGCGATATACATTTACACCCGTTTAAGGCGGGCGGAAAGGAGTTTTATATGATGCACGAAGGACACCATCATGATCACGAATGCTGCCATGAACATACTCATGGAGAGCATACTCATTCACATGAACATACACACGAACATACACATGCACCCGCAGAAGGTGCCAGTGAACCGGTAAAAAGAGCTGTGACCATGCTGAATTACATGTACAGTCACAATTCTGATCATACAGAAGAACTGGCTGATATGGCAGCAAAACTGCGCAGTATGGGTCAGGAAGCTGCAGCAGATGAAATTGAAGGTGCAGTAGCTGCATTCCGTGAAGGCAATGCAAAGCTGCATGAAGCGCTTCATAAGATTAATGGATAGAGCGTGTCTGAAATTCAAGTGATTTCTGCTAATACCGAAGGAGGTTTTTACTATGTGTCTTGCAAAGGTTTATGGCCATAAGAATGAAGATACAGAAATTTTACTGGCGGACAGCATCGCTAATATTTTCCTGGAAGAAAATAATAAGATCCGTATGCTGGATATCTTTGGAGATGAAACCGTAGTAGAGGGAACTCTGCTGAACATGGATCTGGAGAGAAATACAATCCGTATTGCGCTGGCTCAGTAAACGGAGTGGTGTAATAAATAGTTTCTTTTACAGAAAAAGATTTTTTTAGGTATGATGTTATACCAGAAAAAGAACGGCTGCGATATATGAATTTTCGTTTCATATACCGCAGCCGTTTTGCGTCGTTTTTTTAATGCTTGAATTTATCTTCAATCAGTTTTTGAGATTTTGCTAAGGTCTGTTCCAGTTTTTCCAGAAGCTGCAGATCACCCTGACAAGCCTCTTTTAAAAGCCGGACTTCATCCAGCAGGCCGGTACCATGAGGAACCAGATAGGCTCCTGCATCGCTGCCGGGAGCGATGTGAACACCTGCTTTCAAAGCCAGGCGTACATTTTCCATATGGTTGTCTGTAATGCGGGAAACGGCATCTTCATTAAAACGGCCGCAGCCCCGAAGATTGCTGCAGGTTGCCAGAGTAGGAACCCAGACAGCTTCGGTTTCAACAAAAAGTTTACGGCAGCTTTCATCCATGTAATAACCGTGTTCAACACTATCACAGCCGGCTTCCAGTGCCATACAGATCTGTTTTGGTGTATTCACATGAACCATAACTGAAAAACCTTCGCTGTGGGCAATGGAAACCATCTCTTTAATCAGCAGTGCATCATCTAAAGGTGTGGATACCTTACCAAATTCATCAAAATCAAGAATTCCCGAAGTCATGATCTTGATAAAATCCCCATGTTCTCTGGAAACACGCGATACCAGAGCAGCGTATTCTTCAATCGTATCAAATCCATGTCCCACAATCCCGCCATAGTAGCCGTTTTTATGGATGGCAAAAAGTGGAGTACGGTAATCAATTCCATAAAGCGGTGCCAGCTCTTTGGCGCGGGCCGATACGCCCAGAGCATCTCCGCCGTCCCGAACGAAAGTAATACCAGCCTGCTGATAAGCCTTAAAATGTTCATGAATCACAAAATCCTGCACCTGATCTTTATGCAGAGAAACAGCTTCGTTATAATTTTTTCCATTCATAATTATATGAGCGTGACATTCACCATACATGATTAAAACCTCTTTTCTTTGATTCGAATTTTTATTTCCGGCAGGGATTCTGACTATTAGTTTACAACGGTTTGTGAAAAAAAACAATTTCTAATCTGAGGGAAAGAAATCCCCATATTTGCCCATGGATTTGGGAAAATTGCATTGTTCACGCATTTGTAATTAAAAAAATCTGGTTAAAAACGGGATTGTATTTAAAAGTTGGCAATGTTATACTAAGAGAAAACTGAAAATTAGCGGCAATCTGTCCGGAAGATATGGCTCAGACTGTCAGACACTTTAACAGGCTTAGTTAAAAGGAGTAGGATTTATGAAAGGGTTAAGCAGAAAATTAAGAAAGTATGTTCTTACACTTTCAACAGTTATGATGCTGGTTCTTTTAAGTGCGGTTTCTGTTTTTGCAACTGGAACTTCCGAGGATGGTAATACAACCACTGGGGAGACTGAAGAAAGTATTGCAGAAGCTGCAGAGAATGAGGCACTGGCGTTACTGGATGAAACTTATTTGAAAGTGACACAAAATGATTGGACTTATACTGGAAATGAAATTAAACCGGAAGTAGAGCTGGTTGTTAAAGATGAAACAACTGGAAAGGAAATCGATGTTACGAATTCCTTTTTGATATCGATACAGTATAGTAATAATATAAATGCAGGTACAGCAACTGTTTCAGCAGAAATTTCTGGTTACTATGTAACAGATGAAGATAAATTTGTTGGCACAGAAAGTAATTCCGGAGAAAAAAGAACGGATGTTATTTTTTCAAATTCTGAAAGCAGAGAAAAAACAGCTAATTTTACTATTAAAGCAGCAGAAATTTCCAATTGCAGTGTAAATCTGGACCAGTCCAGTTATACATATGACGGAACAAGTAAAACACCTGAAGTTACGGTAACATATAATGGAAAGACTCTGGTCAAGGGTACTGATTATACGGTAAGCTATGCTGCTAATCAGAATGTTAGCAAAAAAGCTATAGTAACAGTAAAAGGAACTGGCAATTATCAGGGAACTTTAGAGAAATATTTTACCATTAATGCAGCATCGATTTCTGAGGTGCTCTTAAGCACTACCAGTTATACATACAGCGGATCGGCCATTACACCGGCTCCTACTGTAAAGTGCGGCAGTAAGGTGTTGAAAAAAGATACGGATTATACAGTTTCTTATGCTAATAATAAAAATGCCGGCACAGCTACAGTAACAGTAACCGGAAAGGGTAATTACAGCGGAACACGGACTAAGAATTTCACTATTAATAAAGCGGCACTTTCCAAGCTGATTTTAAGTAAGACCAGCTATACATATAATGGAGCAGCACTAAAGCCTGGAACTACAGTCACAGCATCCAATGGAAAAACGCTGAAAAAAGATACTGATTACACGGTAACTTATACCAATAATAAAAATGCTGGTACAGCTACAGTAACAGTAACTGGAAAAGGTAATTACAGCGGAACAAAGAAAGCAACCTTTACGATTGCACGGGTAGATCTTTCTAAGGCAACAATAAAATTAACGGGTACGAAATATACTTATAACGGAAAAGATAAAAAACCGGGTGTAACTGCAACGATAAAACTTTCTTCTAAAGTGACTTTGAAAAAAAATACAGATTATACTATTTCTTACAGTAAAAACTGTAAATCTATTGGTAAAAAGACAGTCACTATTACTGGAAAAGGTAACTATAAAGGTACTATTAAGAAAACATATTCTGTTGTACCGGAAAAAGGTACAGGTCTGAAGATAAGTAAACGGACCACCAGTTCGTTAACTGTTACTTGTACAAAAGCAAAGGTTTCCGGTTCAAAGTATCAGTTCCGTCTGATGCAGTATAATAGTAAGACTGGTAAGTGGGAAGAAAAAGCATCTAAAAAGACCAGCAGTAATTCTTGTACTTTTTCAGGATTATCAGCTGGACGTGCATACAATGTATATGTAAGAATCTATAAGAGTGTGGATTCCAAGACGTATACAGGTTCCTGGTCAAACTGCACCAAAACTATTACGGCACCTGCAAAACCGGTTCTTTCTTTTGTTACAAGAAGTGCATCAACAACTGTAAAAGCAACCTGGAAAGCTGTAAGCTCTGCTACGGGATATGAAGTTCAGTATTCTACAAATCCAGATTTCTCATCTGCGAAAACTGTTAAGGTAGAGGGAAGAACTACTACATCCAAGAGTATTTCAAAGCTGAGTTCCAGTAAGACATATTATGTAAGAGTGCGTGCATATCGGACCTATAATGATAAGACTTATAGAGGTGCATGGAGCAGCAAACAGTCTACTGTATGGTCCAATGTTTATGCATCCTATACCACAACTTATAATACAGGTAATACCAACCGTTCCACAAACCTTCGTCTGGCTTGTCAGGCAATAAATGGAAAGATTCTTGTCGACGGTGAAACTTTCTCTTTCAATGGCATTGTGGGAGAACGTACTGCAGCAAAGGGTTATAGAGAAGCTATCATTTACGAAAGTGGACAGGAAGTTGGCGGTATCGGCGGCGGTATCTGTCAGGTAGCAACTACTCTGTTTAATGCCGCACTGAAAGCAAACTTTACCATTGTGGAAAGATATCAGCATAGTTTAACTGTTCATTATGCTCCTTTGGGATATGATGCAGCAATCGCATGGGGCAGCAAGAATTTAAGATTCCGTAATGATTCCGGTGTCAGTGTAAAGGTAAGTGCTGTTGCATCCGGTGGTACATTACAGGTTAAATTCCTGACTAATACCTATAAAAAGCCGCCTACAGTTACTACAAAAGTGACCAAACGGAATGGTGTTTATACCTTAAAGAGATATGTAAATGGTAAATGTAATTATACAACCACCAGCAACTATCTTGATGATTAATATCGTGTTGGAGAGATGATCTTCACCGGTATCTGATGAAAAGAAACAGTTCAGCCGTATGGCTGAACTGTCTTTAATAGTTTACAGCATACTGTGTAAAATCAGGAGGAAAATATGAGCGTTAAGAGAATTTACGTTGAGAAGAAAGCACCCTTTGCAGTTGCAGCCAAGGAACTGAGACATGAAATCCGCGGATATCTTGGAATCAATACCGTTACAAAAGTGCGGGAACTGATTCGCTATGATGTGGAAAATCTTTCTGAAGAAACTTATCAGAAAGCAATCAATACCATTTTCTCAGAGCCTCCGGTAGATGATATTTATGAAACCAGCTTTCCAGCTGAGGAAGGTGATCTGATTTTTTCTGTTGAATATCTGCCCGGACAGTTTGACCAGAGAGCGGACTCTGCAGAACAGTGTGTAAAGCTTCTGAAAGAAGATGAAACACCTGTTATCCGTTCTGCAACTACTTATGTAATCAGCGGTGAACTGACAGAAGCAGAAGCAGCAGCAATTAAAGCGCACTGCATTAACCCGGTGGATTCCAGAGAAGCATCTGCAGAAATCCCCGAAACACTGGTGGCTGTTTATGATGAACCGGCAGATGTTCTGATTTTTAACGGTTTCAGTGCCATGGCAGAGGATGAACTGAAGAAGTTATATGACTCTCTGGGTCTGGCTATGACTTTTAAAGATTTCCTCCATATTCAGAACTATTATCAGTCAGAAGAACATAGAGATCCTTCCATGACTGAAATTCGTGTGCTGGATACTTACTGGTCTGACCATTGCCGTCATACCACATTCCAGACAGAACTGAAAAATGTAGAATTCCTGGACGGTGATTACAAGGCTCCTATCGAAGGTACTTATCAGAAATATCTGTCTGATCGGGAAGAAATTTTCCAGGGTCGTTCTGATAAATTTGTCTGCCTGATGGATCTGGCGCTGATGGGTATGCGCAGACTTCGTAAGGACGGAAAACTGCAGGATCTGGAAGAATCTGAAGAAATCAATGCCTGCAGTATCGTAGTTCCTGTTGAAATTGATGGTGTAACCGAAGAATGGCTGGTAAACTTTAAAAATGAAACGCATAACCATCCTACGGAAATCGAACCTTTTGGTGGTGCAGCAACCTGTCTGGGCGGTGCAATCCGTGATCCCCTGTCAGGCCGTACCTATGTATATCAGGCAATGCGTGTAACTGGTGCTGCCGACCCCACTGTTCCTGTAGCAGAAACACTGAAAGGTAAACTGCCTCAGAAGAAACTGGTTCGTGGTGCTGCTCATGGTTACAGCTCTTATGGTAACCAGATTGGTCTGGCAACCGGTTATGTAAAAGAAATCTATCACCCCGGTTATGTGGCAAAACGTATGGAAATCGGTGCAGTTATGGGTGCAGCTCCCAGACGTGCCGTTATCCGTGAAACTTCAGATCCCGGCGATATCATCATCCTGCTGGGCGGTCGTACCGGTCGTGATGGCTGCGGCGGTGCAACCGGTTCTTCCAAGGTTCATACAGAAGCTTCCATCGAAACCTGTGGTGCAGAAGTGCAGAAAGGTAATCCGCCTACAGAACGTAAGATTCAGAGACTGTTCCGTCGTGAAGAAGTCAGCCGTCTGATCAAGAAATGTAACGACTTTGGTGCCGGCGGTGTTTCCGTAGCAATCGGTGAACTGGCAGCTGGTCTGCAGATCAATCTGGATAAAGTTCCCAAGAAATATGCTGGTCTGGACGGAACTGAAATTGCGATTTCCGAATCTCAGGAAAGAATGGCAGTTGTAGTAGATCCCAAAGACGTAGCACAGTTCCTGGCTTATGCAGAAGAAGAAAATCTGGAAGCAATTGAAGTTGCAGTTGTTACAGAAGATCCTCGTCTGGTAATGCACTGGAGAGGCAAAACAATCGTAGACATCAGCCGTGCATTCCTGGATACCAACGGTGCGCATCAGGAAACCGATGTTACCGTAGAAATTCCTTCCAAAGAAGACAGTCTGTTCAAAGCAGAACCTGTAGAAGATGTAAAAGCAGCATGGATGGATACTTTAAAAGATCTGAATGTATGCTCTCAGAAGGGACTGGTAGAACGTTTTGATGGTTCCATCGGTGCAGGTTCCGTATTTATGCCTTATGGCGGTAAATATCAGCTGACTGAAACTCAGGCTATGGTTGCAAAACTGCCTGTACTGAAAGGAACAACGGACACTGTAACCATGATGTCCTATGGTTTCGATCCTTATCTGTCTTCCTGGAGTCCTTATCACGGTGCTGCATATGCAGTTGTATCTTCTGTAGCTAAAATTGTGGCAAATGGCGGTGATTATTCCAAGATTCGTTTCACCTTCCAGGAATACTTCAAACGTATGACAGAAGACAGCAAACGCTGGGGTGTACCTTTCTCCGCATTACTTGGTTCCTACGATGCACAGCTGGGATTTGGTCTTCCTTCCATCGGCGGTAAAGACAGTATGTCCGGTACTTTCAACGAACTGAATGTACCTCCCACACTGGTTTCCTTCGCTGTTGATGTGGCAAGTGATAAAACTATTATCTCTCCCGAACTGAAAAAGGCAGGAAACAGTCTGATGCTGTTTAGAATCAACCGTGACGAATACGATATGCCCGATTACGAACAGATTAAGGATTTATACGGATTTATTCATGAAGAAATCAAAGCCGGCAGCATCCTTTCTGCTTATGTAATTGAAAGAAAGGGTATTGCAGAAGCAGTTTCCAAGATGGCATTCGGTAATGGTCTTGGTGTACAGCTGAAAGCAGACGCTTTAGAAGCTTCTGAACTGTTTGCACCCGGCTGGGGCAACCTGGTTTGTGAAGTACCTGCTGATGCAGTAGAAAAACTGAGTTCCAAGGGTGTTCTGATTGGTCAGGTAACCGAAGAAGCGGTATTTGCTTATGGTGAAACAACCATTGCTATGGAAGAAGCCGTTCAGGCATGGACAGAAACTCTGGAAAGAGTATTCCCTACCAATTCCAAAGCAGAAGCAGAACCTGCAAAATCAGAGCTTTATGATGCTAAGAGCATTGTAATCTGCAAGAATAAAGTGGCAAAACCGAAGGTATTTATCCCCGTATTCCCCGGTACCAACTGTGAATACGACAGCGCAAAGGCATTTGAAAATGCAGGTGCAGAGGTTATGACACAGGTATTCCGTAACATGACAGCAGATAACATCCGTGAATCTGTGGATGAATTTGTAAGATGCATTGAACAGGCACAGATCGTTATGTTCCCCGGTGGTTTCTCTGCTGGTGATGAACCGGAAGGTTCCGCTAAATTCTTTGCGACTGCTTTCCGTAACGAAAAAGTAAAAGAAGCCGTTGAAAAATTGTTAAAAGAAAAAGATGGTCTGATGCTTGGTATCTGTAATGGTTTCCAGGCGCTGATCAAGCTGGGTCTGGTACCTTATGGCACCATTGCACCTCAGCAGGCAGATTCACCGACTCTGACCTACAACACCATTGGCCGTCATATTTCCAAGATGGTTTACACCAAGGTTGTAACCAACAAGTCTCCCTGGCTTGCACAGGCAGAACTGGGCGGTGTATACTGCAGCCCCGCTTCTCATGGAGAAGGCCGTTTTGTAGCCAGCAAGGAATGGATTGATAAGCTGATGGCAAATGGACAGATTGCAACCCAGTACACCGATGCAGATGGTAATGTGACCATGGATGAATACTGGAATCCCAACGGCTCCTACTGTGCAATCGAAGGTATCACAAGTCCTGATGGACGTATCCTTGGTAAGATGGCACATGCAGAACGCCGTGGTAAATCTGTAGCAGTTAATATTTACGGTGAACAGGATATGAAACTGTTCGAATCCGGTGTGGCTTACTTTAAATAGTAGATTAAGCAGGTAAATAAACAGGATTTAAGTAAATGATAAAACAGATGTCTTGCCGTACTCTATAAAAATACGGCAGGGCATCTGTTTGAAAAATATCCAAAAGAGTATATTGGGTATAGCCAGGAATATTCTTCTGGAATTTACAAGATGTCTTATATGATAGACAGAGGCATGCCAGGTCCTCTGTTCCTTTCAAAGCTTTCCTTTTATAGATTGTACGAGTTTACAGATATTTATCTTAAAGGAAATCGTGTCATAAATGTCTAAAGGGCAGTGGTGAAAATAGTTGTGGAGTTTTCATGTCTGTTCTCTTCGAATGCCGGAAATCCCGGCAGGTACTTAAATTTAGTATGATATTTTTTATTGAAAAATTGAATTATTTTTTATATATCCTTCTGGTTGGAGCAATATTTTTGGCAGCCTCTGTTTTTCTTTGCAGATGCATCAGAAAAAAGATAAAACAATCGGGGTATCTTTATGTGTTGTATGGTTTTATGCTGTTTTCTGGCGGTGTGGCTGTATTGGCCCTGTTGTTGGGGATTTTATGTTTGATGTTACCGGAAAATATGATTTTTTTCCATAAATGGACTTTCTTTTTCTCCGGCTGGTATCGAATGTATGGTGGTGCATTGATAGTACTGGTTACTGTAGCTGCTGTGGTTTTATGGGGAGCTGGTCTGGGAAGAAAGTTGATTGGAATTCGACAAGAATCTGGAAAAATGAACAAATGGTATCAGTTGAATCAGCCGGTTTCAGAGTTCCAGATACGGGAGTGTTTTCAAAAAGCGGCAGAACAGGTTCAAGTGAAACAGATACCCATGTTATTTGGAAATCCGGCAGTAAGAATTCCTTTTTTAAAAGGAATCCGATATCCGGCAGTTATCATCCCTCAAAGAAGTTTTTTACCGGAAGAATTGACAGTGGCATTTGCACATGAGCTGACGCATTTGAAACATCATGATTTGCTGGTACGGTGTTTTTTTCAGGGTATATTTGCCATTTACTGGTTTGTACCATTGGAAGATATCTGGGAACAGGAGTTAATCGAACTGCAGGAAAGCCTGTGTGATATTGCAGTTTGTAAATGTTATAAGGATTGCTTCAGTGCGTCCACATATTATCAGGTTATTTTAAATATGGCAGGCAGCGTTCAGGAACGCTATCAGAAGCGTAACTGCTATCTGATTTCAGAATTATCAAATGCAGCAGGTCAAATGGAACGACGAATTGGAAATATGTCTAATTATCGGCAGCGCGTCCCTGGAAAAGGCTGGAAGGCTGCTATCAGTGCAGGCGGTGCAGTGTGGTTGTTGATTTTGCTTCTTGTGGGATTGGCTTTATTTGATATTTTGTTCCTGCAAAATGATCAAATGGAAATGGTCACAGGAAACAGCATAATTTTCTCAGCTTCACCCAAAAGTGAATCTGTTTTAGCCGGAATGGAGCGGAGCTCATTAGAGAATAAAGGGAATCTGTCTGAAACCGAAAAAATTTTTGAATGGGACAATCTGGTCCAATATACTCTGGAACCGGGTGAAGAAATTTGCAGTGAGCAGTTTCATGCAGAAGAAGGGGATGTCCTGGCACTGATTGTGGTTGCATCAACCAGCGGTTATGAAATTGGACTCCAGAGTCATGGGGAAATGGTAATTGTATCAGATGCAGAGGAGAATGCAAGTATTAATCTGGAGCTGGCAGAGGCTGAATACAAGGTGTATATTCGAAATCTGGAGAATGAGCAGCTGGAAATTGAGATGTATTGCACACGGTAATTTTAGAGCATTTGGGCTTTGGTTATTCCAGCCGGATGAAATACCGGTGTTATATGCATGAAAGGAATGGGTCAGCAGGGGATGAACAGTCTGAAATAAAAAGAAGGGTAAATGATAAAATCGGGATATGGAATCTGATAGGAGTTTTTTTCTCCTGAAGAGATTCATATCCCGATTTGTTGGTAATCGAAATGTTATGAGCAAGAACGCCAGGCAAGAACAAACAAAGCAGCCAGCGGAATATATACCAGAAGAAGCCCCGTGACTACAACTAATTTTTTGCGGCTGCAGAACAGCGGGATTTTTTTTCGGGTTTTTGTATCGCTCAGAAGAAGTGCCGGGAGAAACAGCATTAATGCTGCAAGAAGTACACGGCAGAGATGGAAAAAGAGCGTTCCATTATCCAGGTACTGAGGAGATAAACTAAGTCCGAACAAAACTGCTACGGCAGCAGCCATGTAGTAACACATGGAAAATAGCATGTGAACAAAACTGCCGGAACGATATCCGAATAATCGTCGCCCAGGTGGTGCCTGCTTTTTTCGTTTGCGCTGAGAAGAACCGGCATCAGCAGCATTTTCTTGCTGAGAATCCGTTCGGGAATTGGCAGAATGAGAACTGGAATTATTAAAACCAGTGGGGCGGGAATATGAATCTGTTGTGGCAGCCTGCTCCATTTCTTCATTATCAAAAAAAGAATCTTCCGCATTAAAAATCAGGTCCTGTTCTTGAACAGGAGTGGGATGATTAGAATCGTAATAAATATTTTCCTGTTGGTGGAATACTTTTACCTGTGTCAGATCTGTATTACAGAATGGACAATTTGTGACCATGCTGGATACATCTTTGTGGCAAGTGGGACATTTAATCAGTGCCATAATAAACTCTCCTGTGTTTACTTTAAAAGTTCCGGATAGCAGCCATGTGGCAGGGCATACCTACATGCGATGACACATGGATAGTGGACTTTCATTTATGGAGATATCTGTATCAGCAGACATTTCCCTTTACTAGAGCGTGTTTGAAAAAGGCTTTATGCAGGATGTAGGATGTGCAGACTGCGTGAATGATTTTTCAAATACGCTCTAAGAGTAGTATAGCATAAAAACAAGCGGGATTCCATAAGAAACTCCTGCATATACTTTGTTAAAAACAGCTTGGTGAAATCATGTATCGTTCTTCCTTTTTTCAGCTGACGAGAGCTGTTATGCTCGGTTATCTGGTTTCCGCAGTTTCTGTATTTCTTCTTTCCTGGGGGCTGTATGTTATGAAATGGGAGTGGGCTGGTTACCAGATTACCATTCGGGTTATCTACTTTTTATCCTGTCTGGCGGGAGGATTTCTAGCCGGACGGGAATTTCGGGAACGGCGTCTGATCTGGGGAATTTTGACGGGAATTTTATATGCCGTGATTCTTGTGACCATTTCACAGCTTACAGGAGGGCTGGGAAGCCGCGGACTTCTGGAAGTGGTTTTGGTTTTCGGAATCTGCATTGGCGGCGGAGCCGCCGGGAGTATAATCAGTTAGAATGCAAAATTATTCATTACGGTTAAACGCCGAATATATTTTTAGCTTAAAATTACTGCTTACAAGTAAACTTGACGCAGTGATTTTATCTAAAAATATGCTCTGCTGGAAGGTAACAGTTCAGCAGAAGCTGAACTGTCTGGAATAAATTCAGCAGGCATTCATAATTTTCTGCGAAAATTATTCATTACGGCTAAACGCCGAATATATTTTTAGCTTAAAATTACTGCTTACAAGTAAACTTGACGCAGTAATTTTATCTGAAAATATGCTCTGCTGAATAGTTACGAAAAAAAGTAATTGAAATTATGGATGGGGTTTGATATACTGGGTGTAATTGTGGAATAGTGTATTTATCGGAGTATTCTGGTGGATGCACCTTACAAAATCTTAACAGGAGGTTCATAAGTATGAAACATATCAAAACATTAACCAGCAGCAGCCTGAAGAACACAATGAAAAAAGGCGGATGCAAGGAATGCCAGACATCCTGCCAGTCAGCTTGCAAGACATCCTGCACAGTTGGCAACCAGAGCTGTGAAAACAATAAATAGTTATAATTTCATTATTTAAGAAACAGCACAGGGGCACTCTGTCAGACGGAGTGTCCCTGCAACTTTGCGCATGCAAAGTTTAGAAAGGATAAATCGTGATTCATCAGTATAAAAACAATGGGTATAATATTGTACTGGATGTATGCAGCGGATCTGTTCATGTAGTGGATGATATCACTTATGATGCCATTGGCCTGTATGAAAAACAGGACAGAGAACAGGTGCTCAAAACTCTGGCAGAGAACTATCCTGAGGCTGCTCAGGAGGAACTGCAGGAGGTTCTGAAAGAAATTGAGGAACTGAAAGAACAGGGGCTTTTGTATGCAGAGGACATTTATAAAGATTATGTAATTGATGTGAAGAATCGTACTACCATCGTGAAGGCACTTTGCCTGCATGTGGCACACGATTGTAATCTGGCCTGCAAGTATTGTTTTGCAGGAGAGGGAGAATATCATGGTGACCGCGGGCTCATGAGTTTTGAAGTGGGCAAAAAGGCACTGGATTATCTGCTGGAGAATTCCGGCAGCAGAAGAAATCTGGAAGTGGATTTCTTTGGCGGTGAGCCGTTATTAAACTGGAAAGTTGTAAAAGAGCTGGTGGCGTATGGCCGCAGCAAGGAAAAGGAATATAATAAAAATTTCCGTTTTACACTGACTACCAATGGTGTATTATTAAATGACGATGTAATCGAATTCTGTAATAAAGAAATGTCCAATGTGGTACTGAGTCTGGACGGCAGAAGAGAAGTGAATGATAAGATGCGTCCTTTCCCCAAGGGAGCAGGCAGCTATGATATTATTGTTCCCAAATTCAAAAAATTTGTTGAAAAGCGTGGGGACAAGGATTATTTCGTAAGAGGTACTTTTACACGGAACAACCTGGATTTTTCAAAAGATCTCCTGGAGTATGCAGATTTGGGATTTGAAAAGATGTCCATTGAACCGGTAGTTGCTCCTCCGGAAGCTGATTACTCCATCCGGGAAGAAGATATTCCTGTAATTCTTGAGGAATACGACAATCTGGCACTGGAATTTATCCGCAGAAAGAAAGAAGGAAAAGGTTTTACCTTCTTCCACTTTATGATAGATCTGAATCAGGGACCCTGTGTGGCAAAACGTTTATCCGGCTGCGGTGCAGGTACAGAATATCTGGCAGTCACTCCTACCGGTGAATTTTATCCCTGTCATCAGTTTGTAGGACTTCCTGAATTTTTGCTGGGTAATGTGGATGATGGCATTACGAATACAGAGGTTCAGAAAGAGTTTAAGCAGTGCAATGTATATGCAAAGGAAAAGTGCAGAGACTGTTTTGCAAGATTTTACTGCAGCGGTGGCTGTGCAGCGAACTCTTACCAGTTCCATGGTAAGATTACCGATGCATATGATATTGGCTGTGAAATGCAGAAGAAACGTATTGAATGTGCCATTATGATCAAGGCGGCTCTGGCTGACGAGGAATAATGGATTCAGTAGATAAGGAGCCTGAAAAAGGGCTACAGGAGGTTTATAATGAGCAAAAACAGAAAAGCTGGCAATAAAACCAGCGGTGTGCTCCGTCTGGCTGCTGCAGTGCTGGCACTGGTATTTTTCACATATGTTGCAGTGCTGGGATTGGGATTTGAGCAGTCTGGTAGTGCTCATGACATTAAGCTGGGTCTTGACCTGGCAGGCGGTGTCAGCATTACTTATCAGACAGTTGATGAAAATCCTTCCGCTACCGATATGGCGGATACGATTTACAAACTGCAGCTGAGAGCACAGACTTATAGTAGTGAAGCAGAAGTGTATCAGGAAGGTACCAACCGGATCAATGTTGATATTCCGGATGTTACCGATGCAAATGAGATCCTGGAGGATCTGGGTCAGCCCGGTTCACTGGTATTCCAGGATGATGAAGGCAATGACGTGCTAACCGGTTCTGATGTGAAATCCGCAGAAGCAGGAATTATCAGTGATGACAGCGGCAACAGTAAAGAATACGTGGTAAATCTGGTATTTACGGATGAAGGTGCAGAGAAATTTGCACAGCTGACAGCAGAAAACGTAGGAAGCTATATCTCCATTGTTTATGATGGAGAAGTTGTAAGCGCTCCTACAGTTAATGAAGCAATTACCGGTGGTAAATGTTATATTGAAGGTATGGAAGATTATGAGGCAGCAGAACAGCTGGCTTCCACTATTCGTATCGGTTCTCTGAAACTGGAGCTGGAAGAGATCCGCTCCAACGTAGTTGGTGCAAAGCTGGGTGCAGATGCCATCTCCACCAGTTTAAAAGCAGGTGCAATTGGTCTTGTACTGGTTATGCTGTTTATGATCGTCTTTTATCTGATTCCCGGTGTGGCAGCAGCCCTGGCTCTGGCAATTTATGTGGCATTGATCGTATGTCTGCTGAGTGCCTTCCAGATCACCCTGACATTGCCTGGTATCGCAGGTATTGTCCTGACCATTGGTATGGCGGTAGATGCGAACGTTATTATTTTCTCACGTATCCGTGAAGAACTGGCAGAAGGTAAATCTGTCCGCATGGCGCGTAAAGATGGTTTCTCCAAGGCGCTGTCTGCAATTTTAGATGGTAATATTACCACACTGATCGCAGCCCTGGTTCTGTATCTGATGGGCTCCGGTTCTGTTAAGGGCTTTGCAACAACTCTGGCTCTTGGTACCTTACTGTCCATGTTTACCGCATTATTTGTAACCCGGTTTATTCTGACCGGTCTTTATGAAATCGGTCTCCGCGATCCGAAATTCTATGGTAAGAAAGCAACTCCCAGAAAGCTTAGGATCATCAACTTTGTACAGAAAAAGAAAGTATTTTTTGCACTGGCAGCTGTTGTGATCCTGTGCGGTATCGGCGGCATGATCTACAATGGTCCTGTAAAAGGCGGCAATATCCTGAACTACAGTCTGGAATTCCAGGGAGGTACTTCTACCTCTGTAACATTCAATGAAGATTACACCATTGAAGAACTGAATGATGAAGTCATTCCTTTATTCTCAGAAGTAACTGGCGACAATGACATTCAGGTGCAGAAGGTTGCAGGCTCCAATCAGGTTATTTTCAAGACCAAAACACTGACCAATGAACAGCGTCTGGCACTGGAAGACAGCCTGATCGAGAAGTATGAGATCGATCAGGAACAGATTCAGGAAGAAAGTATTTCTGCTACTGTCAGCCAGGAAATGAAACGTGATGCGATCGTAGCGGTTCTTGTAGCAGCCATCATGATGCTGATCTATATCTGGTTCCGTTTCAAAGATATCCGTATTGCAGCAAGTACTGTACTGACGCTGCTGCATGACGTACTGGTTGTACTGACCTGCTATGCATTATTCCGCTGGACGGTAGGTAATACATTTATTGCCTGCATGCTGACGGTTGTAGGTTACTCCATCAACGATACCATCGTTGTATTTGACCGTGTTCGTGAACATATGGCTAATAGAAAACGTGGAGAAAGTCTGGAAGATATCATCAACATCAGTGTTTCCCAGACACTGTCACGAAGCATCAATACCTCCGTTACAACCGGTATTATGGTTCTGGTACTCCTGCTCTTTGGTGTATCATCCATCCGCGAATTTGCTTTACCGCTGTTAGTTGGTATTTGTTGCGGCTGTTTCTCTTCCGTATGTCTGGCAGGAAACCTGTGGCATACCATGAAGAGCAAAGAGGAAAACTAATTTATGTATAAAATCATTAAAAAAAGTGGTCGGGCCAAACGGGCTGAGTTTCAGACCGTTCATGGCACCATTCAGACCCCGGTTTTTATGAATGTAGGTACAGCGGCAGCTATTAAAGGTGCTGTAGCTACGGAAGACCTGGAACGGATTGGAACCCAGGTAGAATTATCCAATACCTACCATCTGCATGTAAGACCTGGTGATAAGATTGTCAAGCAGATGGGTGGTCTTCATAAATTTATGTCATGGGACAAGCCCATACTGACCGATTCCGGCGGTTTTCAGGTATTTTCCCTGGCAGGACTGCGCAAGATCAAAGAGGAAGGCGTACATTTCCATTCTCATATTGATGGTGCAAAAATCTTTATGGGACCGGAAGAAAGTATGCAGATTCAGTCCAATCTGGCATCTACCATTGCCATGGCATTTGACGAATGTATTCCCAATCCGTCCACCAGAGAATATGTGGAACGTTCCGTAGACCGGACCACCAGATGGCTGGCCCGCTGTAAACAGGAGATGGATCGTCTCAACAGCCTGCCGGATACCATTAACCAGCATCAGCTGCTGTTTGGTATTAATCAGGGTGGTGTTTACGAAGATATCCGTATGCGTCATGCAGACCAGATTTCCGAAATGAATCTGGATGGTTATGCAGTAGGCGGTCTTGCGGTAGGCGAATCTCACGAAGATATGTACCGTATTCTGGACTGTACGGTTCCTCATCTTCCGGAAAATAAACCCACTTATCTGATGGGTGTTGGCACACCTGCCAATATTCTGGAAGCAGTAGACCGCGGTGTGGATTTCTTTGACTGTGTATATCCCAGCCGGAACGGAAGACATGGACATGTTTATACAAAACATGGTAAATTAAATCTGTTCAATGCAAAGTATGAGACAGACCCCAGACCCATCGAAGAAGGCTGTGGCTGCCCTGCCTGCAGACGTTACAGCAGATCTTATATCCGTCATTTATTAAAAGCAAAAGAAATGCTGGGAATGCGTCTTGCAGTTTTGCACAATTTATATTATTATAATCATTTAATGGAAGATATTCGTCTGGCCATTGAAGAAGACAGATATGCTTCATTTAAGGATGAAGCGCTGTATCAGCTTACCCAGGGCGAATAGGCAGACATCATGAACTGTTCAGAACAGTTATCAAATCAATAAAGGAGGTAAAATCAATGAATGAAGCAATCATTATGGTTATATACATCGTAGCTCTTATTGCACTGATGTATTTCCTGATGGTAAGACCTCAGAAGAAAGAACAGAAGAGAATGGAAGCTCTGCTGTCAAGTCTGGAGGTTGGTGACAGCGTATGCACCACCGCAGGTTTTTATGGTGTTGTAATCGGCATGGAAGAAGAAATGGTTATCGTTGAATTCGGCAGCAACAAAAACTGCAGAATTCCCATGAAAAAGTCTTCTATCGTGGAAGTAGAAAAAGCATAAAATATCGAAAAGCGTGAGCAAAGGGGCTCCGGAGTGCAGTAGGGATACTGCGCTCTGGGCCCCTTTTTTATATGATTCAAAGGGCTTTTGAACTTTGTATCATAATAATGTGAGGAGGTTTACTTATGGCAAATGTAATTTCAGATGAAACCATTGAATATGTTGGAATCCTGGCAAAGCTTGAATTATCCCCCGAAGAAAAGGTGCGGGCAAAAAAGGATATGGAAGAAATGCTTGATTATATCGACAAATTAAATGAACTGGATACAAGCGGTGTGGAACCCATGTCCCATGTATTTCCTGTAAAAAATGTATTTCGTGAAGATGTGGTAACCAATGGAGATGATAGAGAGCAGATTCTGGCCAATGCACCTTCCGAACAGGATGGGGCATTTACAGTTCCGAAAACATTTGACTAGGAGGTAGGAACATGAGTTTAATGGAATTAACAGCAGTAGAGCTTGGTAAAAAGATTCAGGCAGGTGAAATATCTGCTGTAGAAGCAGTGCAGGAGTCTCTGGCACGAACCAGAGCGCTGGAAGAACGGGTACATGCTTTTGTAAATCTGGACGAGGAAAATGCGCTGCAAAAGGCGGCAAAGGTGCAGGCACAGATTGAAGCAGGAACATTAACAGGTCCTCTGGCTGGTGTTCCCATGGCGATTAAAGATAATATGTGTACGAAAGGCGTATTGACCACCTGCAGCTCCCGTATTCTGGGCAATTTTGTCCCTACTTATACATCGGAAGCAGTGATAAATCTGGAAAAAGCAGGAGCCATTATGACAGGAAAAACCAATATGGATGAATTTGCCATGGGTTCCACCACAGAAACCTCTGCATTTGGAGAAACTAAAAATCCCTGGAATCTGGAGCATGTACCCGGCGGTTCATCCGGCGGCTCCTGTGCAGCAGTAGCAGCCGAAGAAGTTAGCTTTTCACTGGGCTCCGATACAGGCGGTTCTATTCGTCAGCCCAGCTCATTCTGCGGTGTAACCGGTATTAAGCCTACTTATGGTACTATTTCCCGCTATGGTCTCATCGCTTACGGTTCTTCTCTGGATCAGATCGGTCCCGTTGCCAAGGATGTAACCGATTGTGCAGCCATTCTGGAAACGGTTGCTTCTTACGATCCCAAAGACAGCACCAGTGTAAAACGGGACCAATATGATTTTACCTCAGCACTGGTGGATGATGTAAAAGGCATGAAAATCGGGATTCCCAGTGACTTTTTTGGAGCAGGTCTCAATGAAGATGTGAAAAAAGCCGTACTTCATGTGGCAGAAGTATTGAAATCCAAAGGTGCGGAAGTAGAAGAATTTGATTTTAAGCTGGTTACCGATTATGCAATCCCTGCTTATTATGTAATTGCCTGCGCAGAGGCCAGCTCCAACCTTTCCCGCTTTGACGGCATCAAATACGGTTATCGTACAGAAGATTACACAGATCTTCATAATATGTATAAAAAGACCCGTTCGGAAGGCTTCGGACCGGAAGTAAAACGCCGTATTATGCTGGGTTCCTTTGTACTGAGCTCCGGCTACTATGATGCTTATTACCTGAAAGCGCTTCGTACAAAAGCCCTGATCAAACAGGAATACGACAAGGCATTTGCAAAATATGACGTGATTTTGGCGCCGGCTGCGCCCACTACTGCCCCCCGTCTGGGAGAAAGCTTAAGTGACCCCATGCAGATGTATCTCAGCGACATCTACACCATTTCTGTTAACCTGGCTGGTCTGCCGGGTATCACCGTACCCTGCGGTGTGGACAGCAAAGGCCTGCCCATCGGTGCACAGTTGTTAGGAGATTGCTTTAAGGAAAATACAATTTTGCGGGCAGCTTATGCTTTTGAACAGTCCAGAGATTATATCAGATGTAATCTGGCAAAGGAAGAACTGGCAGGAAAGATGTCTCAGAAAGGAGTGAAGTAAGATGAGCAAACAGTATGAAACCGTTATCGGTCTGGAAGTACATGTGGAACTTGCCACAAAAACCAAGATTTTTTGTGGATGCAGTACAGAATTCGGAGGAGAACCCAATACACATACCTGTCCCGTCTGCACCGGTATGCCCGGTTCACTCCCTGTTTTAAATAAAAAGGTGCTGGAATACGCGGTAGCAGTAGGACTTGCGACTAACTGCCGGATTAACCAGTATTCCAAATTTGACCGCAAAAATTATTTTTATCCTGATAACCCGCAGAACTATCAGATTTCTCAGCTGTATCTGCCCATCTGTCATGACGGCAGCGTGGAAATCGAAACAGAAGCCGGAACGAAGACCATTGGCATTCATGAAATCCATATGGAAGAAGATGCAGGCAAATTAATTCATGATGAATGGTCCGACTGCACCTTAGTCGACTTTAACCGCTCCGGTATTCCTCTGATTGAAATCGTATCCGAGCCGGATATGCGTTCCGCAGAAGAAGTTATCGCTTATCTGGAAAAATTAAAGATGATCATCCAGTATCTGGGTGCATCAGACTGTAAACTGCAGGAAGGCTCCATGCGTGCAGATGTAAACCTGTCTGTTCGGGAAGCAGGCGCTGAAAAATTCGGAACCAGAACGGAGATGAAGAACCTGAACTCCTTCAAAGCCATTACCAGAGCTATTAAAGGGGAACAGGAGCGTCAGATTGACCTGCTGGAAGCAGGAAAACAGGTAGTACAGGAAACAAGACGCTGGGATGATACCAAAGAAGCATCTTATGCCATGCGTTCCAAAGAAGATGCCCAGGACTACCGCTATTTCCCTGATCCCGATCTGGTGCCCATTGTTATCAGCGACGAATGGCTGGAGGAAATCCGTGCCGCACAGCCGGAATTCCGTACCGAAAAATTAAAACGGTACAAAGAGCAGTACGAAATCCCTGACTATGACGCTGAAATCATCACTGCCTCCAAAAAACTGGCCGACCTTTTCGAAGCCACCACAGCCATTTGCCAGAAACCTAAAAAAGTATCCAACTGGCTCATGGTAGAAACCATGCGTCTCTTAAAAGACCGGGAAATGGAACCGGAACAGATTCGTTTTTCACCGGAAAACTTTGCCAAACTGGTGGAACTGGCCGACAGCGGCTCCATCAATAACACGGTAGCCAAAAAAGTCTTTGAGAAGGTTTTCGATGAAAATATCGATCCCGAAACGTATGTCAAAGAAAATGGACTGAACACAGTCAACGATGAAAGTGCCCTTCGTGCAGAGATCGAGAAGATTGTGGATGCAAATCCCAAATCCGTAGAAGACTTCAAAGCCGGTAAGAAAAAGGCTATGGGCTTTATCGTTGGTCAGACCATGCGGGCCATGAAAGGAAAGGCAAATCCGCAGATGGTGAACCAGATTGTGGAGGAGATTTTAAGCAGGAAGTAAAGGAAGCAGTTTATAAGACGGAAGAAAATGGGTAGTGGAGGGCTCCATGAGCAGATACCTTATTCGGGGACACACTCTCGTTCGGCCACAAACGCAGCGGATACTAAACTCTTGTCCTTGCTTTGCAAGTCCAATCGTTAAGTACCGGCGTTTGTGATGGTCCCCTCTATAAGGTATCTGCTCATTCCGCCGTTACGTTGTTTCCATAGAAATGTTAGGATAATTTGAAGATTTAAAGGGATTTATCTCCCAATATACTCTGCCGGACAGGTATGAAATTTTCAAAATGTGAGTAAAAAAGAGCCATACTGCTGTAAAATGCGGTATGGCTCTTTATCTATATAAATGTTTGCTTCCTGCCCGTTCCTGGGAAGCAGGTGTAAAATCTATGATAAACGGCATATATTATTGAATTTCATTGCTTCCTGCCTGTTTTTGGGAAGCGGTACGAATCATCCTGTATGAACGACTAACATACAGGGATATAAAATATACAGTCACATCTGCGTTTCATTAAGCCACAAAAGCGAGAATGCTTTCAGGGATTTCTGTATTACCTTCTTTGGCTTTTAATTCCAGGGGTTTTGTGAGATCCATACTCAGAATGCCGAGGACGGATCGTGCGTCTACACAATAGCTTCCGCAAACCAGACTGTACTGCTTATCAGTTTTTGAAATTTCATTAACGAATTTCTTAACCTTTTCCAAAGTATTTAATTTAACTTTACATGCATTCACTGTGATCAACTCCTTTTTATGAATTAATGAATTGCTGTGTATCTGAAAGCTCGAGATTGGTTGGAAGAGTCCGGTCAGTGGTGAACTCTTCTCTCAAGCTGTATTTGCATTATAGTGTTTTGAACCCCAAAAATCAATCGGTATGATGAATGAAGATTTTGGAATATTCATGGACTTTACATGAATTATGCAGAGGCATGTTAGAGGATTGACAAAAAATGGATAAAAAACTGCACAAAAAAGTGAGGCGCATTTTGGTACTTATTAATTTTGACTTTTTTGAGGAACAATAAATAGAAAAAATAATTTGTGAAATGTGTTCGGAAAATGGGGGAAATGAACCGTTAGAGATTAAACAATGTGGACAGGCGTAAAAATAAAAAAAGTCCGGAACTACACTTTTGCGAATGAGGGTTTTAATCATTGCTGAGTGTATATTCCGGGCTTTTTGTGTTTCGGTTGTTCAGACACGCTGTAGTACTACAGCGAACTTTTACTCAGGTACTGCCTGGATTTTTATAAAAAGCGTAGATGGCGGAATTACAGACCTGTATTGCTTAGGAGACCTTTGGTCAAACGTCGGCACTTAACGAGCGGATTTCTGTAAAGAAAGACGGGAGTTTAGTGTCCGCTACGTTTGGGCATCGTTAACATGCAAACAAAGCTCCAGTGAAGCTTTGTTTGTAGAGCGAGAGCGTGTCTCCGTGTAATACAGGTCTGTAATGGAGCCTTCACTACCTTATAAAATAAAATTACACGATCAATGTTCGACGTAGTACTATTTGATAAGATGTTCCCTAAATTGCTCGCAATATCATTCAGAAACTTATTCTTCCTGTTCTAATATGACGCTGCAGACCGTTCGTACTTCGCCGCTTCCTGCGTAATCAAATGTGACGGTATCACCTGCTTTTAAGAATGGCAGCCCAGGGTCTACGGCAATGGAAGCGGTATAAATAATATGCATCTGCCCCTGTAAACGGAAGTAGTATTGTGTATTGCCGTCTACTACAGCAGAGGAGACATCTACAATGATGCTGCTTATGCTGGCATCTGCCTGAGGGATTTCTGCAGTGGTATTTTCGTTGTTAGTCTGGTCTTCGTTATTGTTTTGTGTATCTTCTGCAGAAATTTCGCCGGATTCAATGCCAAGGGCAGTTTCATAGTTGGTCATGGCGGCTTTTACAGTGGAGCCGGTACCTACCACCTGATACTGTTCTACGTCTACAAAGGCATACATTTTAACCAGGCCGGCATTATCCTTCAGTGACAGGAAATAAGTAGGTCTGTCAGAAATATTCAGCAGAATGGGGAAGGTTGCTTCATAGTTCATCTGCTGTACCTGTCCCTGAGCAGAAGTCATGGCAGAGTATTCCGTAGCACCGGGAACAGAATAGTATTTAGCGTCCTTGGTGCGCAGATTAACCAGCATAAAACCGGTGTTGGATTCGTCACTGGTAACAGAGGTCATACCGGTATAAAGGTAAACATCATCCCCAATGGTAATGTAGTTATAGCCATCGGTGGTCTGCTTCACACCCTTCTGACCAAACATGGAGTTAATAAAACCGCTCTGATACATACCATTATAATCCAGCTGAGTGATAATTAAATTTGAGATAAATACCTGATCCACCCATGAGGGGATTTCTTCTAATTTATAATGGGTACTTTCGCCGGTAATTGCATTAACCAGAACTGCGCCGGAAATATCTTTCCCATTCCAGAAACCAATCTTGTAGTCAATGACCGGTGCTACCCAGTAAGGAGTTCCATCTTCGTCAACTTCAAAGGAAATATCATCAAAATCAAAAATCAGAGTAGGATAGGAGAAACGCAGATGACGGTTAATATTGCGGAAGAAATATTCACTGGTGGAGTATTTCATACCTTCATCCAGACGTTCCAGAGAGGTTTCCTGTGTTACCATATTGACCATTACATAGGCAGGAAGTCCTTCTGAATGGTTGGAAAACCATTTGATCGGGTCGCCATACTGTAAAGGCGTTACCCGGTAAGGCGTACCCTGGTAATTGATCTGGGTATATTTGTCCATGATTTCAAACTGTGATACCAGATCGGACATCTCACCAAGTTTTCTGTTACCCAGCTTCTGGGCAGAGTCCTTATCTACCACAGGAATCTGATTCATGGAAAGCTCAGCCACATCAGTGGAAAAATCCCCTTCCTCAACGGAAATCAGATCAGCATAAGCACGGGAATGGAAGAATGGATGTCCAATAATGCCGCCTACAAACTGAATGATCACAATGAGAACCAGAACGGCTGCTCCCATGAGAAAGGGTTTGCTGGTCTGGCGAAGATTCAGTGAACGGACACCGTGGACTCCTTCCATATGGATGGTGGTAAAAATATTACGGATGACACCAAAACCATTGATAACCAAAAGAATTAAAATACATTGGAATAAGAAGCCCCAGAAGCTTTCGCTGCGCGGGTGCAGGGGCGGCAATTCTATATAATATAGAATGAAGATCAGAATGGCGGAAATCAAAAATCGCCATAGAGTACCGGAAAAACTTTGTTTTTTCATATAAAATCCTCCTAAAAATAAGAATCATTCAGTAAAGTCTCCATCTGCTGAAGGAAAATCTTCCAGTTCAATGTAAAATGAAGAGGATACAGCAGATGTTAAAAACGACCTCTTTCTGATGGGCATCTCTTTGAGACACAGAGATAATGTAAGATTATCAAATATATGATACAGTATATCGGAAAAACCTTAAAAAGAACAGGAAAGAATCATTAAATTTGCATTAAATTATGGAAATTGTCCGGGCAAATACGGGATTTGGGAAAGAAAAAGCCCGTAAGAGTCCATATTGAGAGAAAGGAGGTGTCAGGTTTATTTGCTGAAATAATAAAAAAATATCATTTTCAAACTTCTACATGAGAAATTCTAAAGACGAAATTGTAAAAATCATACAATTTCCCCTAAAAATAGAACGGAATTTTTTTTCGTCAAATGACAGAAAAGGTTGAAATATTTCAAGAAATAAGATATTATTTAATGCATAGTTTAAATTTGAAGGGGTAAAATAGATAAATTCGAATCTGGATTGTGAGAATATTCTATATTATAATATGGAGACAGTTTTGTTTTACGACGAATAATTCTGCATTGCAGCGAATGATTCCGAGTTGTGAAGGATTATTCTTAAATAGAATGTAACAGACTTACATAATCTGGATATAGAACCTGGAGGGAGAAGAATTATGAAGAAGAACATTGCACTGATTCCCGGTGATGGCATTGGACCGGAAATCGTCAGAGAAGCCCGGAAAGTACTGGATCGGGTTTGTGAAAAATACGGACATGAATTTACATATACAGAGCTGCTGATGGGCGGCTGCTCCATTGATGCATATGGCGTACCTTTGACTGATGAAACTTTGGAAGCTGCAAAAGCATCCGATTCCGTTCTGCTGGGTGCAGTAGGCGGCAATGTGGGTAATTCCAGATGGTACGATGTAGCTCCTAACCTGCGTCCCGAAGCTGGTCTGCTGGCGATCCGCAAAGGTCTGGGTCTGTTTGCCAACATCCGTCCCGCTTATCTTTATAAAGAACTGAAAGCAGCATGTCCTCTGCGGGAAGACATTATCGGAGAAGGATTTGATATGGTCATCATGCGCGAACTGACCGGTGGTCTGTACTTTGGAGAACGTCATACCGAAGAAGTAGACGGTGTCAGAAAAGCAACTGATACCTTAACCTACGATGAAAACGAAATCCGCCGTATTGCTATTAAGGCATTTGAAATTGCCAGAAAGAGAAAAGGTAAAGTAATCAGTGTAGATAAAGCCAATGTGCTGGATTCTTCCAGATTATGGAGACAGGTAGCTGAGGAAGTGGCAAAGGATTACCCCGATGTTACTCTGACACATATGCTGGTTGATAACTGTGCTATGCAGCTGGTTATGAATCCCGGACAGTTTGATGTCATTCTGACAGAGAATATGTTTGGTGATATTCTTTCTGATGAAGCCAGCATGATCACCGGTTCCATCGGTATGTTGTCCAGCGCAAGTCTCAGTGAAACAAAACTTGGTCTGTATGAACCCAGTCATGGTTCTGCTCCCGATATTGCAGGCAAGGATCTGGCAAACCCCATTGCCACCATTCTTTCCGCAGCGATGATGCTTCGCTATTCTTTTGATATGGATCAGGAAGCAGATGCCATTGAAGCAGCAGTATCTAAAGTACTGGAAGAAGGATACCGCACCGGCGATATTATGTCAGATGGCTGTACACAGGTAGGCACTACAAAGATGGGCGATCTGATTGCAGAAAGAGTATAGATAACAGGTTTGATAAATACAGTTCAGCATCTGCTGAACTGTTACCGATTTTATATAAAGGAAGGAATACAAAGATGAAAAGTGATGCAGTGAAAACAGGGATGCAGCAGGCGCCCCATCGTTCTTTATTTAATGCACTTGGTATGACAAAAGAGGAACTGGAAAAACCCCTGGTTGGTATTGTTTGTTCCTATAATGAAATTGTTCCCGGTCACATGAATCTGGATAAGATCGCTCAGGCTGTAAAGCTGGGCGTAGCTATGGCAGGCGGTACTCCCATTATGTTCCCCGCTATTGCAGTATGTGACGGTATTGCCATGGGTCATGTTGGTATGAAATACTCTCTGGTTACCAGAGATCTGATCGCAGATTCCACCGAATGTATGGCGCTGGCACATCAGTTTGATGCGCTGGTTATGATTCCCAACTGTGATAAAAATGTTCCCGGTCTGTTGATGGCAGCCGCAAGAGTGAATGTTCCCACTGTTTTTGTAAGCGGCGGTCCCATGCTGGCTGGCCATGTAAAGGGTGAAAAGAGAAGTCTTTCCTCCATGTTCGAAGCGGTTGGCTCTTATGCAGCAGGAACTATGACCGAAGATGATGTAACAGAATTTGAAAATAAAGCATGTCCTACCTGCGGTTCCTGTTCCGGTATGTACACTGCAAACTCCATGAACTGTCTGACCGAAGCAATCGGTATGGGTCTGAGAGGCAATGGTACCATTCCCGCAGTATATTCCGAGCGTATCAAACTGGCAAAACATGCTGGTATGCAGGTTATGGAACTGTACAGAAGAAATATCCGTCCCAGAGATATTATGACAAAAGATGCATTTATGAATGCTCTGACTGTAGATATGGCACTGGGCTGTTCCACCAACACCATGCTGCATCTGCCCGCTATTGCTCATGAAGCAGGTGTGGAAATCGACATGGATGTGGCAAATGAAATCAGCGCAAGAACTCCCAACCTGTGTCATCTGGCACCGGCTGGATATACTTATATGGAAGATCTCAATGAAGCAGGCGGCGTTTATGCAGTTATGAACGAACTGTCCAAGAAAGGCCTGTTAAAGACCGATCTGATCACAGCAACCGGTAAGACTGTTGGCGAAAACATTGCCAATGCATTGAACCGTGATCCGGAAACCATCCGTCCCATTGACAATCCTTACAGTGAGACAGGCGGTATTGCTGTACTGAAAGGTAACATTGCACCGGAAGGCAGCGTAGTAAAACGTTCTGCAGTTGTTCCCGAAATGATGGTTCATGCTGGTCCTGCCCGCGTATTTGAATGTGAAGAAGATGCAATTGCAGCTATTAAGGGCGGCAAAATCGTTGCTGGTGATGTAGTTGTGATCCGTTACGAAGGACCTAAAGGCGGTCCTGGTATGCGTGAAATGCTGAATCCTACCTCTGCTATCGCAGGTATGGGTCTGGGCTCCAGCGTAGCACTGATTACAGACGGACGTTTCAGCGGTGCTTCCCGTGGTGCTTCCATCGGACATGTATGCCCCGAAGCAGCAGTAGGCGGCCCCATTGCTCTCATCGAAGAAGGCGATATCATCGAAGTAAATATTCCTGCCAACACCCTGAATGTACGTGTATCTGATGAAGAAATGGCAGCAAGAAAGGCAAAATGGCAGCCTAGAGAGCCTAAGGTAAAAACAGGTTATTTAGCACGTTATGCAAAACTGGTTACAGACAGCTGTCACGGAGCAGTTCTGAAATCTGAATAAATAGAAATGTAATCGTTTGGCAGGGAGGAGGATCCCGCTCTGCCGAATAATTTCAAAGAATTTAACATAGAGTTGGAGAATAGATTAATGCAATTAAATGGTTCTGAAATTTTAATTGAATGTTTGAAAGAACAGGGAGTTGATACCGTTTTTGGTTATCCGGGCGGTGCAATTCTGAATGTATATGATGCACTTTACAAACATCCGGAAATCCGTCACGTACTGACCTCCCATGAACAGGGCGCATCCCATGCGGCAGATGGATATGCAAGAGCAACCGGTAAAGTGGGCGTATGTCTGGCTACATCCGGTCCTGGTGCTACCAATCTGGTAACTGGTATTGCAACCGCTTATATGGATTCTGTTCCTGTAGTAGCAATTACCTGTAACGTAGGTGTTTCTGCTCTGGGTAAAGACAGTTTCCAGGAAATTGATATTCTGGGTATTACCATGCCTATTACCAAGCATAACTATATTGTAAAGGATATCCGCAATCTGGCTGATACCATCCGCAATGCATTCCGTATTGCAAAAACAGGAAGACCTGGCCCGGTTCTGATCGATATTCCCAAAGACGTAACTGCGGCAGTCACCGAATACGAACCGGCAGATCCCATGCCCGTATATCGTGTTACCAAGAGCATCCAGGAAAAAGATGTGCAGGCAGCGCTGGAACTGATCAACAACTGCAATAAACCGTTTATTATGGTGGGCGGCGGTGCTGTTATTTCTGAAGCATCTGATGAACTGGCTGAATTTGCAGCGCTGATGGATTCACCCGTTTGCGATACTCTTATGGGTAAAGGTGCATTTGATGGTGAAAGCCTGAATTATACAGGTATGATCGGTATGCATGGAACCAAAGCATCCGACTTTGGTGTGGCCAAATGTGACCTGCTGGTGGCAATCGGCTGCCGTTTCTCTGATCGTGTAACCGGTAATGTCAATACGTTTGCGGCCAATGCAAAGATTCTGCAGATTGATGTGGATCCTGCAGAAGTCAACAAAAATGTAAAAGTAGATGTGTCTGTTATTGGTGATATCAAGAAGGTACTGGAAATCCTGATCAATCGTATGGAGCAGGCAGATCATTTTGCATGGATGAGCCAGGTAAACCGTCTGAAAAATCAGTATCCTTTAACTTATAAGAAGGATGCACTGACCGGTTCCTATGTCATTGAAAAGATTAATGAACTGACCAAAGGGGAAGCAATCATTACTACAGACGTAGGACAGCACCAGATGTGGGCTGCTCAGTTTATCAAATATAAATATCCCAGAACTTTCCTGACCTCCGGTGGTCTTGGAACCATGGGATACGGCCTTGGAGCAGCAATCGGTGCTCAGGTAGGCGTGCCCGAAAAACAGGTTATTAACATCGCAGGTGATGGATGTTTCCGTATGAATATGAACGAGCTGGCAACCGCATCCCGTTACAATATTCCCATTATCCAGGTATGCATCAACAACCACGTACTTGGTATGGTAAGACAGTGGCAGACACTGTTCTACGGAGAAAGATATTCACATACAATCTTAAGTGATGCAGTTGATTTCGTTAAAGTAGCAGAAGGTCTGGGTGTAAAAGGCATTCGTGTTACAAAGATGGAAGAAGTAGAACCTGCATTAAAGGAGGCTCTGGCATATCAGGGTCCTGTTGTAATTGACTGTTATATTGACCAGGATGAAAAGGTATTCCCCATGGTATCTCCCGGCGGTAATATCGCAGATGCATTCTCAGAAGAAGATCTGGAAAGCGTACTGGGCAAATAAAACAGAGCATAAAATATGATTGCTATTTCAGGATAGAAACAGCTGCTCACGAACCGACCTGATGCAGCTGTTTCAGCTGAATTGATGCATAAATTAACATAAGGAAAAAATGGTCATCTGCGCTGATGCAGTGGCGCGGACGGCAGAATATGAGGAGGCGTAAGCTATGGGAAGAGTATATAACTTTTCAGCAGGTCCGGCTGTCTTACCGGAAGAAGTATTAAAAGAAGCAGCAGCAGAAATGCTGGATTATCAGGGCTGCGGCATGTCCGTTATGGAGATGAGCCACAGATCCTCCATGTTCCAGAATATCATTGACGAAGCGGAAGCAGATATCCGTGAGCTGATGGGTATTCCTTCCAACTACAAAGTTCTGTTTATGCAGGGTGGTGCATCTTTACAGTTCGCTATGATTCCCATGAACTTTATGAAAAATCGTGTTGCAGATTACATTGTAACTGGCGCATGGGCTAAAAAAGCATGGAAAGAAGCACAGAAATTTGGTCAGGCAAACTGCATCGCATCCAGCGAAGACAAAACATTTTCCTATATTCCTGACTGCTCCGATCTGCCTATCAGTCCTGATGCAGATTATGTATACATTTGTGAAAATAATACCATTTATGGTACCAAATATAAAAAACTGCCCAACACCAAGGGTAAAGATCTGATTTCTGACGTATCTTCCTGTTTCTTATCCGAACCGGTGAACGTGGAAGACTATGCCATGATTTATGGCGGCGTACAGAAGAATGTAGGTCCTGCCGGTGTTGTAATCGCAATTATCCGTGAAGACCTGATCACAGACGATGTTCTGCCGGGAACACCCACCATGATGACATACAAAACACATGCAGACAACGGTTCCATGTTCAATACACCGCCCTGCTACAGCATTTATATCTGCGGTAAGGTATTTAAATGGCTGAAGAAAAACGGCGGTCTGTCTGCTATGAAAGAGATGAACGAAAAGAAAGCTGCAGTACTGTACAATTATCTGGATCAGAGTAATCTGTTCAAAGGTACTGTAAGAGTAGAAGACCGTTCCCTGATGAATGTACCTTTCGTAACTGGCAATAAAGAACTGGATGCTTTATTTGTAAAAGAAGCAAAAGCAGCTGGTTTTGAAAACCTGAAAGGCCACAGAAGCGTTGGCGGTATGAGAGCGTCCATCTACAATGCAATGCCTTACGAAGGTGTAGAAGCGCTGGTTAAATTTATGGCTGAATTTGAAGCGAAACACTAGAGCATGTTTGAAAAAGGCTTTATGCAGGATGTGCATCCCATTTTGAGATAAATTTCTCTCAAATGAAGGAGGCGTAGCGGGCTACGCTGACTGAATCTGAGAAAAATTTAGCCAAAACTGGGGTGTGCAGACTGCGTGAATGATTTTTCAAACACGCTCTAG
>JBGVFN010000019.1:0-20463 GCA_045121095.1 Lachnospiraceae bacterium
TTCGAAAAAGTCAAGCGTTTTTTCAAAAAAAAAATTTTTTTTTTTAACTATTCAGCCAAGCATAATTTCCGTAGGAATTATGAATGCTTGCTGAATTTAGATAAAACAAAACAGGCCCGCATATGGGCAAACATAAATTTCTGCCAATACACAGACCTGTTCTATATTCAAAAATAGAATGTTATAGAGATCAAACTATCTACATTTTCAAGGAAATCTTCTCTTCCTTATGACACACCTGAGAAATCTGCCCATCCTGGATCAGATAAGCTTCACCATAAAGCTCTGTGCCGTATTCATCGGCCAGCACATAACTCCCATCCACCAAAGCATAGAATTGGTGTCCCCAGCTATCACCATAAGTAATATCCTCAAACAGCCGCATACCATCCAGCGTATAATCCTTCACCTGCTGATAATGCGGCAGGATCATCACATCTGTTAAACCAAGCCCCGGAATAAAGCGCTGATAATTCAGGTCTATGGACTCACCCGGCATTTCGGGCTGCGCATAAACCATATCGGCACAATTCATGGTACCTGCACTGATCCCCATGATAATCCCCTGATATCCCTGAACCAGTTCACGTAATCCCATACGTTTAAAAAACGCATTCTGTGTGGGCACATGTCCTCCGCCCAGAATAATCATATCGCTGTCAGCCACTAATTGAGCAATATCCGCTTCGTTTCTGGAATCGCAAAGAATCAGACGGCAAAGAGACAGACCATGAAAAGAAAATGCCTTATAAAAAGTATCTCTCATTTCATCGTTTAAATCATAATTATCCGGATCGGAACTGATAATCAATCCTCTGGAGTCCGGCTTCCAGTATCTGGTCATCTGACTCACAAACTGATTGGCTTCATTTAAAATACAGGGAATGTGTACCCCTTCCGGTACATCATCATTGCAGGGACTGCTGGTTAAAAAAAGCTTCATGATTTCCTCCGAAAAATGCTTTAAAAATGTCTCTGAATCTTACAGAAAAGCTTTTACTTTCTTGTAGATACCTGCTGCATCCAGCTCGTATTTTGCCAGAAGTTTGACTGCAGGACCGGATACGCCATATTCGTCATTCATACCGATCTTCAGTACTTTTGTAGGTGCTGTTTCACAGAGTACATCACATACTGCACTGCCCAGACCGCCAATTACGGAATGTTCTTCTACTGTTACAACTTTACCGGTTTTCTTTGCAGTTGCTGTAACCAGTTCTGCATCCAGTGGTTTGATGGTATGCATGTTGATTACTTCTGCACTGATACCATCTTTTTCCAGCATTTCAGCTGCCTGCAGCGCTTCATTTACTTCCAGGCCAGTAGCGATAATGGATACGTCAGTACCTTCTTTCAGAACAATACCTTTACCAATTTCAAATTTGTAATCAGGACGGTCATTGATAACCGGAACAGCCAGACGACCAAATCTTAAATAGAAAGGGCCTTCCGTTTTATATGCAGCCATAACTGCAGCTTCTGCTTCAATAGCATCTGAAGGATTGATAATGGTCATACCGGGGATTGTACGCATCAGCGCGATATCTTCGTTACACTGATGAGTTGCACCGTCTTCACCTACAGAAACACCTGCGTGAGTTGCACCGATTTTTACATTCAGATGAGGATAACCGATGGAGTTACGAATCTGTTCAAATGCACGGCCAACTGCGAACATGGCAAATGAACTTGCAAAGGGAATCATACCAGTAGTAGAAAGGCCAGCTGCCACACTGATCATATTACCTTCTGCGATACCACAGTTAATATGACGTTCCGGAAATGCTTTCTGGAAAACACCGGTCTTGGTTGCTGCTGCAAGGTCAGCGTCCAGAACAACTACCTTTTCATCCATCTCGCCCAGTTTCTTTAATCCATTACCCCAGCCTTCTCTGGTAGCTAATTTCTTTACTTCTGACATAATTCTTCACCAATCCTTTCCAGATCTGCCATAGCAACTGCGTACTGTTCATCATTAGGGGCAACACCATGCCAGCCTACCTGATCTTCCATAAAGGAAACACCTTTACCCTTTACGCTCTTTGCAATAATTGCAACCGGTTTACCGGTAACAGTTTTGGCTTCATCAAAGGCCGCTTTAATCTTATCAAAATCATGCGCATCATCCAGATTGATTACATGGAAGTTAAATGCTTCAAATTTCTTATCAATGGGGTAGGGTGAGTTGACATCTGCAATATTACCATCGATCTGAAGGCCATTATTATCTACAATAACAACCAGATTGTCCAGTTTTCTATAACCAGCCAGCATAGCTGCTTCCCATACCTGACCTTCCTGGATTTCACCATCGCCCAGCATAGTATATACGCGGAAAGATTTGCCCTGCAGTTTTGCACCGATGGCCATACCTACTGCTGCAGAAACGCCCTGTCCTAAAGAGCCGGAAGACATATCCACACCGGGTGTGCCATTGATACAGGGATGTCCCTGCAGATGAGAACCGATCTGACGCAGAGTTGTCATATCTTCTATCGGAAAATATCCACGAACCGCCAGTGCTGCATATAATGCAGGCGCAGCATGTCCTTTAGACAGGACAAAACGATCTCTTTCAGGGTCTTTGGCATTTTCAGGATCTACATTCATCTCTTCAAAATAAAGATAGGTAACAATATCCGCCGCGGAAAGAGATCCGCCGGGATGACCGGCTTTCGCACTGTGAACGCCGGTAACGATGCCCTTGCGGACTTCGTTTGCTGTTTTCTGAAGTTCAAGTTTGTTCATTACTACCTCCTGTTCTGACTATCATTTGATCTGCCATCTCAAATGAAATCAGTTAAACAAAAAACTCATAGTTTTGCGCCGTACTCTTTTGAGTACTGCCAGCAATGTACAAAGAACATGTATCTTTCGTACACTGAAAGCGACAGAGCCCGCAATTTTCAAAGAAAATTGCCAGTGTCTTCTTTCATTATATTATCTCCTGCACAAATTGCAACTTATTTTTTGTTTTGTATGCAAAAAAGCATCCGAATCCCACAAATATATGAAATTCGGACGCTTTTTTTATTTGTAATTATCCATTTTTCGTAACTATTCAGCAACGCATGGCCTTAGACAAGCTTACTGCGTCCGGCCCGCCTCCAACAGTACGTTTGATTGAACATCGTATTCGGTATTTATCCAAATAAATGATTAGCAGATACCCTGTGCTTTCATAGCATCTACAACTTTTTCGAAACCAGCAATATTAGCGCCAACTACGAAGTTGCCTTCTACACCGTAACGGCTTGCTGCATCAGAAACCTTTGCATAGATATCTTTCATGATACCTTTCAGCTTTTCATCTACTTCTTCGAATGTCCAGCTTAAACGAGCACTGTTCTGGCTCATTTCCAGAGCGGAAGTAGCAACACCGCCTGCGTTGCTTGCTTTACCAGGCATAAACATCAGGCCCTGTTCCTGAACATAATCAGTAGCTTCTCTTGTAGTAGGCATATTAGCACCTTCTGCGATTGCGTAGCAGCCATTTGCAACCAGAGCTTTTGCATCATCCAGATTCAGTTCATTCTGAGTTGCGCAAGGCAGTGCGATGTCACATTTCACAGTCCAGATACCTTTGCCTTCTGTATATACTGCAGATTCAACGCGTTCTGCATATTCTTTGATACGTCCGCGTTTTACTTCTTTGATGTCTTTTACGATATCCAGTTTGATACCTTCGGGATCATATACATAACCGTTGGAATCGCTCATAGCAACAACCTTTGCACCCAGTTCCTGAGCTTTTTCTACAGCGTAGATTGCTACGTTACCGGAACCGGAAACAACAACGGTCTGACCTTCCATAGTCTTGCCAGCTGCTTTCAGCATTTCATCCAGAATGTATACCAGACCATAACCTGTAGCCTGTGTACGAACCAGAGAACCACCCCATGTAAGACCTTTACCAGTCAGAACGCCTTCATACAGACCTGTCAGACGTTTGTACTGTCCATACATGAAACCGATTTCTCTTCCGCCTACACCGATATCACCAGCAGGTACGTCTTCATCTGCACCAATATATTTGTGCAACTCTGTCATAAAGCTCTGGCAAAATGCCATAACTTCGCGATCAGATTTACCCTTGGGATCAAAGTTGGAACCACCTTTACCACCGCCGATGGGCAGACCTGTTAAGGAGTTTTTAAATACCTGTTCAAAACCGAGGAATTTCAGAATACTCTGGTTTACGGAAGGATGGAAACGAAGACCTCCCTTGTAAGGTCCAATTGCGCTGTTAAACTGTACACGATAACCTTTATTAATCTGAACTTTACCCTGATCATCTACCCACGGTACGCGGAAAGAAATGATACGTTCGGGCTCAACCATACGTTCCAGAATACCAAGTTTTCTGTATTCATCTTCATTTGCATCAATAACCAGCTTTAAAGAGTCCAAAACTTCTTTTACTGCCTGATGGAATTCCGGTTCACCGGGGTTCTGTTCAATAACTCTTGCATAAATCTCTTCTGTGTAGCTCATATTATTCCCTCATTTCCTAAAAATATCATAACAGTTCAGCAAAAGTCAGCAAATGCCGAACTATCCTCTGCCCGGGCCGGGCACTCATATACTGCTGCCCTTCGGACGACCTTTCATATTACCTTAAAAAGGCTACGTTGAGATTATACAACTTTCCTTTTTATTTGTAAATATTATACTTTAAATTGTTGCATTTTAAGCATTTTGACGATTATTTTTTATCATTTTTGTTTATAAAATAATATTATTTTATTCTTTTTTGCGCCATCGTCAAGTTTTTTTGTATAAATCCGTCCTGTTTTTAACAGAAATCACATCGAATTTTATCTGTTCAAAGGCACAAACTGGTATTTTCTGACAGATTAAAAAACATCAAGTTTCGACCTTGATGTTTTTTAATCTCCCCTTCATAGAAAATTTTTCTTGATTGTAGAATCCCAAAAGCTATGCTATGATAGAATCAGGTATTATTATTCACCTGGTTGATTCAGGTTCAGGAGATTCAATCCTTATTCCTCACTTTATCTCCTGCTTTGCCCCCTTACTGATACAACCAGTATTTTCTCAGGAGGAAGCTATGTTAACTACGGAATTAGCCGAAAGCTTTATTAAGCGTTTTATTCAGTACATCCCTTATCAGATTAATATTATGAATGAAAAGGGTATTATCATTGCCAGCAGTGATAAATCCCGCGTAGGTGCATTTCACGAAGTCGCCTATAAGATTCTCAAAACAGACAACATAATGATTCTGACAGAACACGATGCCAACAACTACATTGGCGTTCAATATGGTGTAAACTCTGCTGTTTTACATCACGGCGAGAAAATCGGCGTAATCGGTTTAAACGGTAACCCTTATGAAGTCCGGGATATGATTTCCCTTCTTCGCATTGCACTGGAACAGATGCTGGAATATGAATTGGGCAAAAATAATGACAACTATCGTGGAAATCTTCGCACACAGTTTATTCATATGCTTCTTTACGAAGATACTGCCCATACCCGGTCTGAGTTATCTTTTCTCAGTACACAGCTGGGCTATCGGATTGATATGAAGCGAATCCCGATTCTGATCACCTGTCATATGGACACACAGCATGATTTCACCAATACCCTGGTGGCATGCTGCAGCAGAGTTTCTGATCAGGATATCGTTATTAAACTTACCATTGGACAGGTTCTGGTATTCAAGAGCTTCCCTGATATGAGTGATGAAGCATTATTTGAAGATTATCGCAAGACCATCCAGGATTTTCTGAAACCTGTTCTGGAAGAGGTTTCCAATCATGCCGATCCTGAACACGCATTGGCCTGCTCCTGTCTGATTGGTACATTCCAGAATCGTCTCAGTTATTACCGAAGCAGCTTCAATCACTGTCTCTGGCTGCAGAACCAGCTGGAAGATACCACCCGACTCCTTGGCTTCTGTGAGAAAATTTCAGAAAGAAACCATGCACAGATTTACTATTTTTACGATAACATTGGCAGTTATGTAAAAAATATTACACCACTGCCGGAGTTTCACCGTATCTACAATGCTGTAGCTGAAAATATCGATGAAGAATATACGCATCGAATCATCGAAACACTGGATACTCTTCAGCGGCACAATTACAATATGAATGCAGCCAGCCAGGAACTGGGTATTCATAAAAACACCTTGATCTTCCGTTTTAATAAAATCAAGGCAAACTTTAATATTAATCCGGTACAAAGTGTAGCTGATCGGGAATTTATCGAATATCTGGTATACTACCTGAAAACACCGAAATGATGTCGATAATTATTCAGAGGTACTGAACCAAAACATAACATGATATACATAAAAAGGATAGACCTTCTCTCTGCAGATATGATATCTGTATCAGAAATGTCTATCCTTTTTTATTTCTTATTTCTTTTCCAGATCTTTTATTTTTTTCAGATTTTTTATTTCTGTGTTAAAATCTCTTATCTTCTTTCTATTATCCATCTGACCATGGCCTAATCATTTCGTTCTTTCTTCAGCAGAAAACCTCTTACTTCCAATTCCTTTTCCACTTCATCCAGAATCTCTATACTTTCAGCCTCAACCGTATGATAATGTGCATCCATGGTGATTTTTTTCAGGAGACTTGATCTGCCGTTCTTCAATTCCTCCAAAAATACAGCTACCTGCCTTCTGGAACTGACATTCAGATCTCCACGAATCGTTCCATAAACTTTATGCTCTACAAAAACATCTTTTATACTGCCGCCCAAATCTACGATCGAATTCAACTCTTCTTCCGTCTGTTCATCCGCATGATTTACAAAAAACACCCTTGATACTTTTGGAGAAGTTTTTAAAAGATATCCTCTGTTTGTAGAAATAATATCATTTCCCTGCGCTCTCAGTAATGCGATATCCTGTACAATAATCTGGCGGCTTACACCAAACATGGCTGACAAAGCACCACCTGAAACCGGTCCATTACCAGAACGAAATGTATGCAGGATTTCTTTTCTTCGTTCTTCACTGTTTATACCCATGACTGCCTTTCCCTTTTCTTTTTCTGTATTTGTATGCATCTATTTTAATATTTGTCCGTTTTTTATTTTTTGTTATTCTGTTTATTGTTCTGTTTATTGTGCTATTGGTTTTACATCTTACAATACAAAGGTCAAAAGTCTATTTTGTAAAAACAGAAGCCTTTTGACCTTTGTATCATCTTATCGTCTTATCATCTTATCACAGAATCAAGGGAAATGCATTGGATATTTCACAGAAAATCACAAGTTCTTACATCTGTTTTATTCTTCTAAGAGCTTCTGCGGTATTCTCCTGGCTGCCAAAACCAGTCAGACGGAAATAGCCTTCACCACAAGAGCCAAATCCTGAACCAGGTGTACCTACTACATTCGCTTTTTCCAGCAGATAATCGAAAAATTCCCAGGAAGTCATATTATTGGGGGTCTTCAGCCATACATAAGGTGCATTCACACCACCGGATACGGTATATCCCATTGCAGCCAGTGAATCACGAATTGTACTGGCATTTTTCATATAATATGCTACCTGTTCTTTTGTCTGCGCTTTTCCTTCCGGTGTATAAACTGCTGCACCTGCCGCCTGAACAATATAAGATACACCATTGGTTTTTGTTTCCTGATGTTTTGTCCATAATGTGTGAAGAGATACACCATCACGAACCAGTTCTTTGGGGATTACAGTAAAACCAAGTCTGGTACCGGTAAAACCTGCATTTTTAGAGAAGGAACGCATTTCAATGGCACATGTTTTTGCACCCTCACACTCATAAATTGTACGGGGAACATCTGCTTCTGAAATGTATGCTTCGTAAGCTGCATCGTAAATGATTACAGCACCAATTCTGTTTGCATAATCTACCCATTCCTGAAGCTGTGCTTTCGTAATGGTTGCACCAGTGGGGTTATTCGGAAAACACAGATAGATCAGATCAGGATTTTCCTTCGGAAATTCCGGTGCAAAATGATTGGAAGCGTAACAGGGCATATAAATCAGATTGCTCCATTTTCCTGCATCTTTCATATAATCACCTGCACGGCCTACCAGCGCATTGGAATCCACATATACAGGATATACCGGATCACAAACAGCAACTTTACAATCCAGACTGAAAATATCTCCCAGATCTGCAGAATCACATTTTGCACCGTCATTGACGAAAATTTCATCTGCAGCAATATCTGCACCTCTTGTCTTATAATCATTAGCAACAATGGCATCACGCAGGAAAGCATATCCTTCATAATCCGGATATCCTTTCACTTCCTGTCCCATAAGATCTGCCGCTTCATGCATAGCTTTTACAATGGCTGGAGCCAGAGGCAATGAAACGTCACCGATACCAAGGCGAACAATCGATTTATCGGGGTTGGCTTCGGAGTATTCCTTTACTTTACGACCAATAGTTGCGAATAAGTAACTGCCGGGTAATTTCAAGTAATTTTGATTGATCATAACGTTTTTCTCCTTCATATCATTTCATACATTAATATTTGTGAAGCGGAAGGCTTCAAAAAGTGAAAACCGCTCCAATAACAGAGACATTTTAACATAGAACGTCCATCACGTAAAGAAAAAAGTCCCTGCTTTCGAAAAAACAGGGACTAAAATCTAACGATTGAATCGAATGATTCTATAGCAATTTAATTACCATTTACTGGTATCGCATTTCCGAACCACATCTCTTACAGGTAAGATAAAGGTCGGTGATACGGATAATTCATCAACACCCATCTTCAGGAAGGTTTCAGTCAGAGACAGATCTGCACCTAACTCACCACAGATACCTACCCATGCACCGCCCTTATGACCATTATCGATAATCATCTGTAATGCTCTTAAAACAGCGGGATGATGAGGATCATAGAATTCATCCAGTTTCGGATTCTGACGGTCAATCGCCAGTAAATACTGTGTCAGATCATTTGTACCAACAGAGAAGAAATCAACTTCCTTACCCAGTTCTTCACTGATCATAACAGCAGCAGGAGTTTCAATCATAACACCGATTTCCACATCCTTATATTCAATACCTTCTGCTTTCAGTTCGTCTTTTACTTCCTGCAGAATTGCTTTAATCTGATGTACTTCATCTACAGAAATAATCATGGGGAACATCACAGAGATGTTACCGAAAGCACTTGCACGCAGGAGCGCACGAAGCTGAGTTTTGAAGATATCTTTGCGTGTCAGACAGATACGGATTGCACGATAACCAAGAGCAGGATTTTCTTCCTTATCCAGATTGAAGTAATCTACCTGTTTATCTGCACCGATATCCAGAGTACGAATGATTACTTTTCTGCCGCCCATGTTCTGTGCTACTGTCTTGTAAGCCTGGAACTGTTCTTCTTCTGTAGGATAAGTAGAAGATTCCAGATACAGGAATTCGCTTCGGAACAGACCAATACCTTCTGCGTCGTTTGCCATGGCAGCAGCAGTATCTGCTACACTACCGATGTTTGCATAAAGATGAATGGATTTCTTACCGTCTGCAGTTACAGTTTCTTTACCCTTTAACTCCGTTAACAGCTGTCTCTTTCTTTCATCTTCTTCCATCTTGGCTTTCATCTCTGCTACATAGTCTTCATCAGGATCAATTGTAACTGTTCCTGTATAGCCATCAACTACTGCCAATTTGCCTTTCCAGTCCTTGCTGATGGGAATACCAATCAACGCAGGAATATTCATGGTACGTGCAAGAATTGCTGTATGAGAGTTTGATGAACCATGTTCTGTTACAAAAGCCAGAAGTTTGGACTTGTCCATCTGTACAGTTTCACTGGGAGCCAGATCATCTGCTACCAGAATCACCGGTTCATCCAGAGAACCCATATCGGTGTCACGTCCCAGCAGTACTGCCACCAGACGTTCAGAAATATCCTTTACGTCAGCAGCTCTTGCCTGCATATATGCATCATCCATAGCAGCAAACATAGCGGCAAAATTGTCACCTGTTGTTGCTACTGCGTATTCAGCACAAACATTTTCTGTTCTGATTATATTGTAAATTGCATCGAGATAATCTTCGTCATCCAGCATCATCATGTGAACTTCAAAAACTGCTGCATTATCTTCACCAACTTCTTTTACCGCTTTCTGGTAAATCTTATCCAGCTGGCCAATCGCTACAACTTTTGCACTTTCCACACGTTTGATTTCATCTTCGGGATTCTCGATTTTTTCTCGTTTTACCTGATACTCATTCTTCTCATAGAAGAAGATTTTGCCAATTGCAATCTTTTTAAAAATGGATTTACCTGTATACTGTTCCATATATTACACCCCAGCAGAAATCTTACAGATTAGCTTCGAAGAATTCTTTCATTGCAGCAATTGCAGCATCTTCATCTGCACCATCAGCAGAAACAGTTACTTCATTACCAGTTTTTACACCCATACCCATGATTGCCATCAGTTTGGTTGCTGCTGCTTTTTTGCCGCCACATTCAAGAGTAATTGCAGATTCAAATTTCTTTGCTTCTTTTACCAGAAGTCCTGCGGGACGTGCGTGGATACCAATTTCGTCTTTGATTACATAATTAAATGATTTCATGTGATTTTACCTCATCTTTCTTAAAAAATTCTTTACTTGATGAGAATCAATCAACAGCCCGGATTATAATCTGCCTGTACGATTAATCCCATACGTGAAAATTGGCGATAATTCCATCCTCCATATTTATACCGATATCCGCATATTGGCATGTACCTCATGCCTTGTGCTCCCGCCCCTATTAATACCTCAACAAATACTCTTTATAACAAACGATGCGCTCATTTGAAATAGATGAACAAAACAATAAAGCATCTCCCTGAATTCTGACTTTATTGCTTCCAGATCTTATCCAGATCCGTACAGGTTGAAGCAACTTTATAAGTTCCGCAGTGAGGATATTCATCAATTTCTTGATGTCCAGGCCGCTCTCCATCATTCTCTTCATACGAAACAATTCAGAATTCACAGGATCTGCTGTCATGTTTTCAACAGTTCCTTCATTGTCATATTGGTATCAATCCCCTTAGGGCTTTCGATACAGTAAAATATATAATCTTATGGAATGCATCTATGCAGTATTGTACCAGACTTTCATACATTAAGCAATCAAAAATTGTAATAGTTGGCTCATAGTATTAAACTGTTTCAATAGAAGATTCCCTTCACTTTCTGCATATTTCACCAGTATTCAGAAATATAATTAGTATCTCCGAAAATTTTGTAACTATTCAGACTTCACTGTTTCGTTATGTCCTGCTCTTTACCTTAAACTATGATGCTTTGCTATAGCCTGTTTTCTGCAATAAGTTTTTTCTATATGAACTCTTTCGCTTCATGGAAAATTTCATATCGATCGGGCCATGCTTTACAGATCAGTGTCAGATTATAAGCACGAGCCATTTCGATGGCAGCATCTGTAGGTACTGACTTTGCCACCAGCACAGGAATTCGTGACATTACCACTTTCTTTACCATATCTGTTGGAACACGGCCGGTTGTATAAAGGATACACTCTTCCCTCTTCAATCCCTGCATTACCGCGTAACCAATCGCTTTATCCATGGCATTATGTCTTCCAATATCCTCACTGGCAAAAAGGATCTCCCCTTTTACACTTAAATAGCAACTGTGAGTTCCCTGTGTTGCTCTATGAATTTTGGAACCGGAAGCAAATTCATTGGCAAGTTCAAAAATCCATTCGGACTTCCATTCTGCCTTCTGCAGTTTGCGAATCTCTATCTTTTCCTTACTCCATTGCCCGTTATTTTGCAATTCCACATTCTTCGAATTCATATTTCGCAGGAAAATCTGATTATCTGTACAACAAGTAGGCACTTCTGTTACTACATGAGTCAGGTTTAATGCAGCACCTGCATTTTCCTTCAGGAAAACCTTCGCCTGTCTGCCGCTGCTGCAGATATAAATGCTTTCCACATCATCAGCTGACTCAATATAGCCCTCAGAAATCATCCTTCCCATCACCAGTTCCACCAGATTAGAGGGCGTACAAACCACTTTTAATACCAGCTGTTCATTGATATAAAGTTCTATAAAGTGCTCACTAACGATGCGGCACTCACCGTCCATCCTGCTTCCATCTGCGTTAACAGCAACTTCAGAAACTACCTTAGATACTTCTGCTGTATGAAACAAATTATTTACTACCATATTCCCCCTAAACTCCCCATACTTTGTATTTTGCGTAACGATTCAGCCAGGCATGACCATGTGCCCTTTAGAGCGTGTTTGAAAAAATCATGAATGATTAAATACAGAATCGTACGGAACCATGGCGATTATTGATGGCTGTAATACTGTACTCTCCACCATATTCACCATCCAGCGTCCATTTAATCTTCTCTTCCGACCAGATTTTCAGCCTTCTGGTTTTAAAATAATAAAACATTTTAGAATCCCAGTTCTTCATAACAAAACTGGTTAATGTATCATTAATCTCCACCACTGATTTGGGATATTTAATCAAAAGAACCTCAAATAATCCATCAGTCAAATCGGCTTCCCCATTATACAGGTTATTAAAACCTGCCACCCGTTCTGAATTAGTGATTAAACCAATTAAAAATTCATCTTCGATTACTTGATCATCATAAGCTACTACCGCTTTAATGGGTTTGATAGTGGCCAGATGATTCAATGCGCTAACCACATATGCCTGATGTCCCAGCACATTTTTAAAAGACTGCGGCGTACTGTAAGTAACATCTGTAAACATACCAAAAGCGGCAGTATATAAAAAAGAATGGTCATTCAATACTCCACTGTCCAGATTGATAATCCGGTCACTGACAGCCCGTTCCGCACTTTCCAATACATCACCGGTCAAACCAAAATTAGAAGCAAAATCATTGGTAGAACCACAGGGAATATACCCCAGTAATGTCCTGTAGTCACAGGCTTCTCTCAGACCTGATACGACCTCATTGATTGTACCATCACCGCCAGCACATACAATCCTGTCAAAACGCTGACTGTTCGCCTTTACATATTCTGCGGCATGTCCCTGATACTGGGTAATCAGTACAGATACTTCCAGCCCTTTCTGGCAGTACAGATTTAAAATATCAATCATATGATCGGTAATTGTTTTTTTCCCGGAAACAGGATTTACAATAAAAAGCAATCGTGTAATCATGTTAAACCCTCACCCTATATTTCTAAATACAGTATTTTGTTTGTTATTGTAATATTACAAACATTCTTTCACATATCTGTTCAGCAGACAGTTGTCTGCCGCTGAACTCTTACTGTTTCAGATAATCTCTAAACGATGTTTATTAGTATAAACATTTTCAGAAAAAAGTGCAACATTCCCTCATATCAGATAGGACCCTCATTTACAGGCTTTTGTGGAGAAGATTCAATACTGTATCTAATTCATGTACTTCCATCTGGCCTGGTGCAGAAACTTTCTTTGCCGCTCCAAAAGTTAATGCTGAACCAAATACTTCACCACAAATCCTGCTGACCACACCGGTTCCGGACATGGACATGGTAATAATCGGCCTGTCAGCATATTGAGAATGCATCTCTTCCGTGGCAGCCAGCAAAGTCAATACGTCTTTTTTACTCTGGGGCATCACTGCAATCTTAGGAATATCAGCATCCATTTCCTGCATCTTACACAACCGTCTTATAATTTCTTCTTTTTCAGGTGTTTTAAAAAAATCATGATTGGATGCTACTACTTTCACTCCACTGGCATGAACTTCTTCTATAATTTTTTTAACAGGTTCGTCCCCTGTAAAAATCTCCACATCAACCAAATCCACATAGCCAGATTGAGCTGCTTTTATATTTAATTCTGCATAATAATCATCCTTGATGGATTTCTCCCCACCTTCCTTTGCTGTCCGAAATGTCATCAAAAGAGGGATTTCCCCAAGAATTCCCCGCAGTTCCTTTAAAACTTCAAGTACCTGTTCAAGATCAAATACATCTTCAAACCAATCAACACGCCATTCCACCACATCTACGGGAATTTCATGGAAAGTTTGGGCCTCTGCTAAAATTGCTTCTTTCGTAACACCTACTATTGGAACACATATTTTAGGAATCCCTTCTCCAATTACTGTATTACGCACCTTCACTGTTTTTATCATACTCTTTTGCACCATATCCTTTTCTGCTGAATATATTCAAAACAGTTCAGCCCCGCCGAACTGTTACAATATTTTAACCCAAAATTGTTTTCGCCGTTTCCAACCTCTCATAAAACTGTGTATAAAAATCCTTTGCTCCATCGTATGGCTGCACATAAAAAACAGTCAGCAAATACATAATTTTTTCCTTAACTTTTGCTTCATCAGAAATAGTTTTTACCTGCGCAGTCACATCTTCCAGAAAATAATGCCAGTCTATAATAAACTGTTCATATTGTTTCACATCCGGTGTGTCAATCCACTTACGTACTTTTACTTTGGAACGATTCTCTTTTTTACATTCATGAACCTGAAGAAAATAATCGAATCCACGACCTTCTTCTTTATAAATCCGTCCAAGAGGAAATAAACGACAGATGCCCGGACGAACTGCATGTACCTGACAACGCCCCTCCTGACTAAGAAAAGCACAGGATTCATCCGAACCGCCCATCTTCAAATTGGGCAGAATGATCCCATCTACTACATTCAACTCGATATAGCCATTCATCAGACGCTGAAAATCTGTATGCAGACCTGTTTCCAGTCGATACAGATCCAAAGGATCCAGTATAATGGAACTGCCCATGCCTCTGCAGCAGGCAGAACAGCCTTTACAGTCTCCGCAATCTGCTTTTACCATGTCATTCAGACCATATAATTTTCCATCGGAAATTTCCCGCATATCTACGTTTCTTTTCATAAAACGTGTTTCTCCTTTACTTTTCGTATCTGCCTCAACAGAGCATGACCGTATATCCCTGCCCCTGTTGAACTGTTACCTTTTCTTTCTCTTTTTCTTTCTCTTTAGCGATCCCAACGGGCATGACTGCCCTTTTCATCTCTGGTTACGATTAATTTCTGTTCAATCTGCTCTTTCAACTCCGTAACATGAGAAATAATACCAATCAGCCGTTTCTGTCCTGCCAGTTCGTTTAATACACGAATAGCATCTTCTCTGGACTGATCGTCCAGAGAGCCAAAGCCCTCATCTATAAACATGGTATCAAGATGTACTTTTCCTGCCCGACTCTGTATCATATCCGCCATACCCAGTGCCATAGCAAGTGCTGCCATAAATGATTCTCCACCGGAAAGTGTTTTCACATCTCTGGTTTTTCCTGTAACCAGACTATATACATCCAAATCCAGTCCAGCTGCTGCATTACCACTGAAATTCTCATAACTGCGGCACTGAAGGATAAACTGGTCTCTTGTCATGATTCGCAATCGCTTATTCGCTTCATAAATGATCTCCTCAAAATACCGCCGCAGCATATAGGTCTGGAAATCCAGCTTCAGATCCAGTTTGCCATTGGCTGTTCGATTTAGATGGTATACCACATTGTACTCTTCTTTTACCTGTTCATAATCTTTCAGCAATTTGCGTAACACAGAAAGACGTTTTTTATTATTGTCCAGAATGCTGAACAGCATTTTCTCCTGTTCTTCTTTTTCCTGCCGCTGTTTTTGCAAATGCTGTTCCTGTTTTTGTAAACCGGTCAGATCTTCTCTTGTTTTTCCATCCAGCTGTCTGGTATACGTTTCCACCTCTGATTGCACGCGGGTACATCTTTGATGATATTCATCACAATCTGCCTCCATCTTTCGAATCTGTTCCGGTTTCATACGACTGTTCAGATAACTCTGTTTATCTGTAAATCCATGCTCTTTAAGGCTGTTGGAAAACAGTTCATATGCCTGAGACAGCTGCACTTTTACCTGCAGTTTCTGCTCTGACTGTGCCTGATACCTGCCACTGATCTCCTGCAGTTTATTCGTAATCTGAACTTGATTTTGCTGTGCTCTGACCAGATTTTGCTCCAGCTTTTGTATCTGACATTGTACCATGTCTAAATGCTGCTGAGCAATCTGTTTGTTTTCGTATTTGAGCTGATTTTGCTGGCTTTGAATTTGAGTCTGCAATTTTACACATACAATATTTTGTTGTTCCAGTTTTTGTTCCAGCACAGCCTGCATATCCAGATCTGCCTGATTTTCTAACTCCAGCTTTTTCTGTTGTTTTTGCGCTTCTTCATACTGTTTTTTCTGCTTTTCTGCCTGTTTCAGCGATTTTTCAACACAGAGACATTCTTTTTTCCAGTCTGTAAGCAGGTTTCCCAGCTTCTCCCAGAAAGATTCATTTATCTCATAAGATTCATTCACCTTATGTGTTTCACTTGTTTCATAAGATTCACTGATTTCATATATTCCTTCTGGCTCGTTAAAAGCAATTTCCAAACTTTGAAGCGCCGTTTTTAATTCGACCTGAAAAGCCACCAATTCCCTGTCTTTTTCCTGACAGATATCTTTCTGCTGATTGAGCCGCTGCTCCAAACAGTCCATGACCTGTTTTTTCTGTTCGGTTTCCTGCTGTGTGACTGCATGCTCAGATAAAGCTGCCTTTTTCGGATGAGTCAGGGAACCACACACAGGGCAGGGCTGGTGTTCTTCCAGATCTGCTGCCAACAAACCGGCCTGTTCAGCAATAAATGCATGATATGCCTGCTGATAGGATGTGACAGCCTGCTCATACTGAGTTAATAATTGTTTCATCTGTTTTTTCTCTTTAACAGATATCCCCTGCAGCTGCTTCCAAAGATCCTTTTTTCCACAAATCCGAGTCAATTCTTTCTCTTTATCCACTATTTTCACATAAGAATCCCTGGCCTGATAATAAAATTCCTGACATCCTTCATAGGTTTCCTGCACATTTTTGGCCTGTTCCAGTAAAGCATTTCGCTCCTCTATCTTTTTCTTCAGCTGTGCGTCCTGTTTCTGCAGTTTAACCTGCTCTCCACTCTGCCTTTCCAATTCCTTTTTCTTTAAATGAAGCTGTTCATAATATTCCATACTGGTTTCAAGGGCAGCTTTTTCCTGCTGCAGACCCGGTATCTTTCTTTCTCTCTGAGAAAAAGCTTCCTGCAGCTGTACATCGGCCTGTTCTTTTTGCTGTTTCAGACGGTTCCTATCCAGCTCCAGCTGTTCCATCTCAGCAGTTAAATTTTGAAACTGTGTATTACTTTCAGAAACCTGTTTGGCTTTATCATCTACAAGCAAAGCGCTGCGCGCCGCCCGACATCGCCCGCCAAGACTTTCAAACTCCTCTTTTTGAGCAAGCAGATCTTCTGCGCTCTGTTTTGCCAGATGTAAACGTTCAAACAATTCATTGACGGCTTTTCCTGCTGTAATCTGTCCATGAATCTGGCGAATCTGCTGCTCCAATTCATCTTTTTCTTCAGCGAACTGTTTTTCCTGCAGTTGCTCTTCTTCAATCAGCTTCTCCAAAAAAGTAAATAATTCTTCATTGCTAATTTCAGAAATACCCGCTTTTTTCTGTTGTTCCCACTGTTCTGTAAACGTACTGTCAGCTGGTACCTGCACACCAGCCAGTTCTCTTTCACTAAACTTCTGCAGATCTGCCCGTTTCCCATAAAGCTTCTTGCAGTATTCGTTCAGATGTATCTGTACCTGATTATAACAATCCGTGCCAAAAATCTTCTCAAAAATAGCTTTTCGATCATTGGAGGAAGCTAAAAGCAATTCTCTGAAATCCCCCTGAGCAATCATGGCAACCTGACAGAATTGATCCATATCCAGCCCTACAATTTCTTCCAGCTTCTTGTTTGTTTCCTTTACTTTACCAGGAAAAACCGTTCCATCCGGTAAAATCAACTCTACTTTACCGGTCTGCCCTGCAATATCGGGCCGTCTGCTTACCGTATAGATCTTTCCTTCTTCCTCAAATGTATATTCCACATAAGTCTTTGCTTTGGAAGCCGCAAACTGACTCCCCATCATCTTCCCTGTTCTGCGATTTCCGCTGGTAAATCCATAAAGCGCATATGTAATGGCATCAAATATGGTAGTTTTACCTGCACCTGTATCTCCGGTAATCAGAAAAATCCCCTGATTTGTACCGGAAAAACTGATTTCTTCCCGCCCTGCATAAGAACCGAAAGCAGACATTACAATCTTAATGGGTTTCATCAGTCATTGCCCTCCAATCTTTTCCATATTTTTTCCATAACTGCCATCTCCTGTTCGTTCATGGAACGTTGATTCATCTCCTCAAAGAAGTGAGAGAATGCCTGAGAAAGCGTCCATTCATCCTGGACGGAAGAAGTCTCCTCAAAACGCGCACGGGTTCTCTGGTTATCCACACGTATTTCCAGAATATACTCATAACACTCTTCTAACTTATCTTTGGCATCTGTTAATAACCCCTCATCCTCATCTGTCAGAATGATACTTACATAATCCTGGCAACGATCATATTGGTCTGAAGCAGCAGATTTTGCCGCATCCAGAACTTCCTGAAGAGTTCCCCTTACGGTTCGCACATCCTGTCCGCATGTCAGAGGTAAAAATGAAATCCGGGCAGGCTGCCCCTTTTCTTCCAGTTCTACCTGAACTACAGACTTCCTGTGGTGTTCCTCGCTGATGGAATACTTTAACGGGGTCCCCGAATAACGTACATGAGGATACTTCACTTTCTGACAACCATGAAGATGTCCCAATGCCGCATAGTCAAACTCTGCCAGTAGATCCACATGAACCTGGTCAATACCGCCTACCGAAATACTGGTCTGTTCTGATTCACAAGTTTCCGGTTCACAGCCATCTGACGCATAAAACTGATGTGAGAGAATCACATTGCGCCTGGTCCAGTCAATCGTTTCCCGGCGAAGTACTTCTTCCACGGCCTGTGACCAGGTGATACTCTGGCCTTCTTCAAACAATTTTCTGACATAAGCAGGTTTTGTAAAGGGCAGCAGATAGAAATCCACTTCTCCCCAGGAATCTGTTAAAGTAACTTTCTTCAAATATTCCTCCGGTCCCGAAGGCGGCAGCACAGAAATATAGATATGATGGCGCTGCAAAAAAGAACTGGCATACTGCAGCCGTTCTGCCGAATCATGATTGCCTGCGATAATTAGTACAGTCATCTCTGGAAGTGCCTCCGTCAGATGATTCAAAAAAGTATCAAAAATCGTATACGCTTCCCCGGAAGGAACAGATTTATCAAAAATATCCCCTGCAATCATCATAACATCCGGCTGCGCCTCACAAGCCAGCGCTATGATCTGGTTCAGTATCTCATGCTGACACTTTGCCAGATTGTATTTATGTAATGATCTGCCAATATGCAGATCTGATATATGAAATAACTTCATGTAATCCCCCTTATTTCACTCAAAATATAACAACTGTATTTTTCATAACGATTCAGCAGAGTATGCCTATACATACCATATCCTCATATCTTCCAGTCTCAGACAGCCCAGCCGGCCGCCTTTGTGCCGATAACCGCTTCCACAATCCAGATCAATATACTCTCTTCTTTGCAGCATATATGGAACCGCATCAAAAGCAAATCCGGCAATCACAGGTACATGTCCCACCAAAAGCCGTTTATCAAAACGTACAGACTGGGGCAGATCATATAAATCATTGGAAATACTATATTCCCATGGTTTATTTTTAAATGCCCAGCAAATTGCCCGCTCCACATCAAAAGGAATCAAACCGGACAAATCCGGATAACAGAAATCAGGTGCATTCCAGGAAGGAGAAGGGCGTAAAAATCCTGTATGAGTCAGTAAATACGGGCGATCCAGAACCGGAATCTCCTTCGGTGTCAATACCAGATACCAGGGAAGACTTCTTACATAGTCCTGCAGTCCGCTTCTTTCTTCAGCCGGTATCCTGCCAAGCTGATAAAGAGTATTGCGTCCTCCATAAGCCCTCCACTGCCGTTCAAATAGCCGGTCTTTCTCTGCCAGTTCCATAAAATATTCATGATTTCCTTTGAGCAAAACCACATGTTCTGTATCCCGGCAAAATTGCAGCATCTCTACATTCTGGTGTCCACGATCAATGACATCCCCCAGAATATAAAGCCAGTCCTGCTGTGAAAAAGCGATTACTGAAAGCATCTCCAGAAAATGCTCGAAATCTCCATGTATATCTGACATTACATAATGCATATGCTGCACCTTCCCTTCCATTTAAAAATGTATTTAAGTCCCTTCCATCTATAAAAGTAAACTCATTCTACCACACAAACATTTGTTTGTAAATAAACATGAGATAAGATAAATATAAAATTATTATAAATTTCAAACATGCTCTACCTCCTCAAAACTTTCTCTGTAAATCGAGTAGGGCGGATTAAACCGCCCTCTCACACCACCAGTACGTGCCGTTCGGCATACGGCGGTTCAACATAACTTCAAAGCATGACGCTCATTGTAGTAGTCGAGACAGCTAATGAGACCAGCCTTGGCAAGTACCTC
>JBGVFN010000020.1:0-17827 GCA_045121095.1 Lachnospiraceae bacterium
CTGAAACAGCAGTATTTCTTTATTTCTGCTTCCGTTCAGACTGCACTGAAGAAATATCTGAAGAACCCCAAACACACAGATATTCGCAACCTGCCTGAAAAGGTTTGCTTCCAGCTGAATGATACTCACCCTACTGTTGCTGTTCCCGAACTGATGCGTCTGTTAATTGACGAATACGGTCTGGAATGGGATGAAGCATGGGAAATCACTAACAAGACCTGTGCTTACACCAACCATACCATTATGGCAGAAGCTCTGGAAAAATGGCCCATCGAGCTGTTCTCCCGCCTGCTGCCCCGTATCTATCAGATTGTGGAAGAAATCAACCGTCGTTTCTGTCTCCAGCTGCAGCAGAAATACCCTGACTGCTACAAAGAAAAAGTTGCTAAAATGGCAATTATTTACGATGGACAGATTCGTATGGCAAACATGGCAATCGTTGCAGGTTTCTCTGTAAATGGTGTTGCTCGCTTACATACTGAAATCCTGAAGAATCAGGAACTGAAGGATTTCTACGAAATGTATCCTGAAAAATTCAATAACAAGACCAATGGTATCACACAGCGTCGTTTCCTTCTGCACGGTAACCCCCTGCTGGCAGACTGGGTAACAAGCAAGATCGGTGATGAATGGATCACAGATCTGTCCAAGATGAAAGGTCTGGAAATCTACGCTTCTGATCCCAAATGTCAGGCAGAATTCATGCAGATCAAATACCAGAATAAGGTTCGTCTGGCTAAGTACATCAAAGAGCACAACGGTATCGATGTAGATCCCCGTTCCATCTTCGACGTACAGGTTAAACGTCTGCACGAATACAAACGTCAGCTGCTGAACATCCTGCATGTTATGTATCTGTACAACCAGATCAAAGAACATCCCGATATGGATTTCTACCCCAGAACATTCATTTTCGGTGCAAAAGCTGCAGCAGGCTACAAACTGGCTAAGCTGACCATCAAACTGATCAACAGCGTTGCTGACGTGGTAAATAACGACGCATCCATCAACGGCAAGATCAAGGTTGTATTTATCGAAGACTACCGTGTATCCAACGCAGAATGGATCTTTGCTGCATCTGATGTCAGCGAACAGATTTCTACTGCAAGTAAAGAAGCTTCCGGTACTGGTAACATGAAGTTCATGTTAAATGGCGCTCTGACTCTGGGTACCATGGACGGTGCAAACGTAGAAATCGTAGAAGAAGTTGGCTCTGACTACGCTTTCATCTTCGGTCTGTCCGCACAGGAAGTTATCGACTACCAGAACAACGGTGGTTACAACCCCATGGATATCTTCAACAGCGACATGGAAATCCGTCAGGTATTAATGCAGTTAATTAACGGTTTCTACTCACCCGATGATCCGGAACGTTTCAGAGACCTGTACAACTCTCTGCTGAATACTTACGTAACTTCCAAAGCAGATACCTACTTCATTCTGAAAGACTTCCGCTCTTACGCAGAAGCACAGAGCCGCGTAGAAGCCGCTTACAAGAACACCAGCTGGTGGGCAGAAGCTGCAATCCGCAACACAGCAAACGTAGGTAAATTCTCCTCTGACAGAACCATTCAGGATTATGTAGATGATATCTGGCATCTGAATAAGATTACAGTGGAACTGGACGCTGAGGAATAAGATGGTGGGACCTGTCCGGTCCTGAAGAATAAAATACGAAAAGGCTGGTGCGGAACCGGCCTTTTCTTTTTGTGTAAAACGATAGATGTTGGATGGCTTCATGAGCACAGAACCTTATCTGGGACCCGCTCTAGTATGACCCACGCTAATTAGTCGGTTGTTTCGCACAGGATAAATTTTCAGTCTGCAAGGCGGAGGAATGAGTCGTAGCGGTGGCTACGACGATTGACGACAACGCAGCAGATGGAAATTTAGACAAGTGAAACAGCTGATTAATTAGCTTGGGGCATACTAACCACAAACGCAGCGGTACTAAACTCTTGCCCTTGCTACGCAAGGCCAATTCGTTAAGTGCCGGTGTTTGTGATGGTCCCTGCTAAGGTTCCATGCTCATTCCGCCAAACAATTCACCGTTCCCCCTCTCCCCCATGATTTATCCCGGTTATCTGCTGCAATAACGTCTATCCCGGCCAGCGCAAAAAACAAAAAGGGCCTGGGAAGGAGAAATACAAGTTCTGTAGGGGACATTTCCAGTCCCCGGAAGAATTTCGTATTTTCCTTCCCAGGCCGCACAAACCATCAGGCTGGCCGAACACTACTCTCTTGCCCAGCCAAACCGCATAAATCTACCCCTACTCTTGCTCCAGCATACCGGTGTAGAGCTGATAGTACACGCCTTTTTCTTCCAGGAGTGATTCGTGGTTACCGCGTTCGATGATTTTGCCGTGATCCAGTACCATGATGACGTCGGAGTTTTTGATGGTGGAGAGCCGATGTGCGATGACGAATACGGTTCTGCCTTCCATGAGGTGATCCATGCCTTCCTGTACGATTTTTTCGGTACGGGTGTCGATACTGGAGGTTGCTTCATCCAGAATGAGGACGGGCGGGTCTGCTACTGCGGCTCGGGCAATGGCCAGGAGCTGACGCTGTCCCTGGGAGAGGTTTGCTCCGTCGCCGGTGAGCATGGTGTCGTAGCCCTGGGGCAGATTTTCAATGAAATATTCTGCATTTGCCAGTCGAGCTGCTGCTTTGACCTGTTCGTCTGTGGCGTCCAGACGACCGTAGCGGATGTTTTCCATAACGGTACCGGTGAACAGGTGCGTATCCTGAAGTACGACACCTAAAGAACGTCTCAGGTCACTCTTTTTAAATTTATTGATATTAATGCCGTCATAACGGATTTTACCATCATTAATGTCATAGAAACGGTTAATCAGATTGGTGATGGTGGTTTTGCCGGCACCTGTTGCACCTACAAAGGCGATTTTCTGACCGGGTTTTGCGTAGAGACTGATGTCTTTTAACACCAGTTTATCCGGATTGTATCCGAAATCTACGTGTTCCATGACAATGTCACCTGCCATGGGCTGGTAAGTGGTGGTATCCGTTGCTTGGTGGTAGTGTTTCCATGCCCAGGTTCCGGTCCGTTCTGCAGATTCCTTAATGTTGCCATCTTCATCCATTCTGGAACGTACCAGCTGTACATAGCCTTCGTCTTCTTCCGTCTTTTCATCCAGCAGGTTGAAGATACGTTCTGCACCGGCCAGTGCCATAATAATGGAGTTAAATTGCTGTGATACCTGTGTGATGGGCATGTTAAAGCTCTTATTAAACTGCAGGAAGCTGGCCAGATTACCCAGTGTCAGCCCACTGAATCCGGTAATGGTCATAAAGGAACCTGCTACGATACAAAGTACAAAGCTGACATGACCCAGGTTGCCATTTACGGGCATAACAATGTTGGCAAAGGTATTTGCCTTGTCTGCTTTTTCCTGGAGCATATCGTTGAGCTTATTGAAATCATCCATATTCTGTTCTTCATGACAGAATACTTTTACGACCTTCTGACCGGAGATCATTTCTTCAATGTAACCGTTTACCTCACCAAGTGCCCGCTGCTGCTCCATGAAGTATCTGCCGGAGCGGCCGCCCAGGAATTTCGTTACATTGACCATGAATACACACATGAACAGCGTCAGGATTGTTAACGGAATATTCAGTGAAATCATGGAGATCAGTACACCTACGATGGTTACACAGGAGTTGACAATCTGAGGGAAACTCTGACTGATCATCTGACGCAGGGTATCTACGTCATTGGTGTACATACTCATAATATCACCATGGGTATGGGTATCAAAATATTTAACCGGCAATTTTTCCATATGGCTAAACATTTCCATACGCAGTTTCTCCAGTGTTCCCTGAGTTACAGTGATCATAATACGGTTATAGCCAAATGTACATAATGCTCCGGCAGCGTAAATGCAGCCAAGGCGCATGATTGCTTTCAAAAGCGGGCCAAAATCCGGATTTTCCTGCCCCATAAGCGGTGTAATATAGTCATCGATCAGGCTCTGCAGGAACAGGTTACCATTGATCATGGCTATGGCGCTGAAAAAGATCATACCGATAACCAGAAGGCAGTGCCATTTATAATACTGAAGAATGTATCCCACCAGACGTTTAAACACTTTTCCGGTATTTTCGCCGGGTTTCATCATTTTACCCATGGGAGGTTTCTTTCCGGGGCCTTTTCCACCAGGGCCTCCAGGACCTCCGGGACCTCTTCGTCCACCAGGAGCGCCAGGGCCTCCGGGACCGGGTTTCATAGACGCATTCGGTTTATTCATCTTCCTGACCTCCCTTCACCTGTGATTCATAAACTTCACGATAAATTGCATTGGATTCCAGCAGTTCTTCATGGGTTCCCATTCCATTGATCTGCCCTTCTTCCAGTACGATAATACGATCTGCATCCTGTACGGAAGAAATACGCTGTGCAATGATCAGCTTGGTTGTATCCGGAATTTCCTCCCGAAATGCTTTTCGAATCATGGCATCGGTTCTGGTATCTACTGCACTGGTAGAATCATCCAGAATCAGGATTTTGGGTTTCTTTAACAGGGCTCTGGCAATACAGAGACGCTGTTTCTGTCCACCGGAAACATTGGTACCGCCCTGCTCGATCCAGGTATCATATTTATCCGGGAAGGTCTGGATAAATTCATCTGCCTGAGCCAATTTGCACACATGCTCGATCTGTTCATCGGTTGCGTCCGGATTGCCCCAGCGCAGATTCTCCTTAATGGTACCGGAGAACAGGACATTTTTCTGCAACACCATGGAAACTTCATTTCTCAGGGTATCCAGATCGTAGTTTTTAACGTTCACACCACCTACGGACACACTTCCTTCTGCGACATCATACAAGCGGGGAATCATCTGTACAAAGGTGGATTTGGAACCGCCTGTTCCACCGATGATACCAATGGTTTCTCCGGAATGGATTTTCACATTAATGTCTTTCAGCACGTTGCGGCTGTCTTTACGGTAAGCAAAATTTACATGTTCAAATTCAATGGAACCATCAGCAACTTCCTTCACCGGGTTCTCAGGATTTACAATATCTGCCTTCTCATTTAAAATTTCTGCAATACGTTCCATGGAAGCTTTGGACATGGTCAGCATAACAAAAATCATGGAAAGCATCATCAAACTCATGAGAATGTTCATCACGTATGTAAACATACTCATCAGCTGACCGGTGGTCATGCTGGACGAAACAACCAGCTGTGCACCAAACCAGGAAATGGACAGCATGCAGCCGTAAACCGTCAGCTGCATAATCGGTGTATTCATACAGACGATCCGCTCTGCTTTCATGGAAAACAGACACAGCTCTGCACAGGCTTTCTGCAGCTTGCTGATTTCATGATCCTCCCGCACGTAGGATTTTACCACGCGGATGGCATTTACATTTTCCTGAATTCCTGCATTCAGATTATCGTATTTTGTAAACATCTTGTTAAATAAAGGAAATGCCTGTGTAACGATGAAAGCCAGGGCAGCTCCCAGGACCACAATGGCAACCAGGAACACGCTGGATAATTTCGCATTGATCATAATAGTCATGGATAATGCGCAGATTAACGTAACAGGTGCACGGGTGCACATACGCAGAATCATCTGGTAAGCATTCTGCAGATTGGTTACATCGGTGGTCATACGGGTAACCAGGCCGGCAGTGGAATATTTGTCAATATTGGAAAACGCAAATGTCTGAATATTTTCAAACATGCTTTTTCGCAGATTTCTGGCAAAACCGGAGCTGGCCAGCGCACCAAAACGTCCTGCCAGAACACCAAATGTCAGTGAAAGCACTGCCATCACAAACATAAGCAGGCCCATCTTGATCGCATAGCTCACATTGCCTTTTCCGATTCCCTCATCAATGACTTTTGCCATCAGAAATGGAATCAATACTTCCATAAATACTTCCAGTACTGCAAATACCGGCGTCAAAATGGAAGCTTTTTTGTACTCTTTTACCTGAGCCAGTAATGTCTTGAGCATTGTTATTACTTGCCTCCTTTTCATTTCATGTAACTGCCTTTACAGTTACCATTTTAGAACAATAGCCCATTCAATGACTACTGTTTTTCCAGCGTATCCAGATTCATTTTAATTCGCTGCATAACAGATTGAAAGATTTCAAACTCTTCCTGAGAGATACCTTCCCGCAGAGAAACCTCCAGATCATCCAGCGTTGCCTTAATCTGGGCATCCGCACGAACCCCTTTCTCTGTTACCACAATTTTTTTCAAACGAGCATCATCAAGAACTGATTCTCTCCGGATAAATCCATTTTTTTCCAGAAGCTGGAGCACGCTGGTTACAGAAGCCCTGGAAATCTCCAGATGCTTCTCCACATCCCTCTGAAAAACATCTCGTCTGGCAGTTTCCGCAATCAGATATCCGATCAGATACCCTTGAAAACCGGTCAGACCCGTCTCTTTAGACAGATGATCTATCCTTTTTTTGATCAAGTTTGATAATGTTCTGATGTACATTCCCACCTTAAATTCCATTTATGTAACACCTTCCCATCAAACTGTTCGCCAACTGACTGTAAGTCATCTAACAATCATATTATAATCACGGCATATTTGGATGTCAACTGTAAAATTTTATCCCACTCCCATTTGATTAAAGACTTAAAACTTTCAGCAGATATTGAATTTCTGATAAACTCCAAAAACGCCCGGACCCATATAATCACTATATGTTTCCGGGCGAAAAATTGTAACAAGAAAATAACAACTCAGCTATAAAACTGAATCATCACAAAAACAGAAGATCCTGCACATCCGTATACTAATTCTGTGATTTATGTTCTCCTGTAATGGAATAGATGACCCATTCTGCAATATTAGTTGCGTGATCACCAATTCTTTCAAAATATTTAGCTACCATCAGAAGATCTGCAGCCTGTTCCCCACAGGAAGGGTCTTTGGCGATCATTTCGATCAACTCATGTTTTACGGCACTGAACAGTTCATCCACTCTGTCATCCTTATCAATAACAGCCTGCGCTTTTGCCAGATCTCGTTCTACATAGGCTTCCATACTTTTTATTACCATCTGAATAGTTTCGGCAGCCATTTCCTGAATATGTTCCAGTTTTTTAATGTAGGTCTGTTCATGGAGCAGTATTGAAAGTTCTGCAATATCTGCAGCCTGGTCTCCAATCCGCTCCATATCAGTTACCATCTTTAATGCAGCGGAAATATTTCGCAGATCTGTAGCCACTGGCTGCTGGCAGAGCAGCAGTTTCATACAAAGAGATTCAATATGATTTTCCTGTTCATTAATCTCCTCTTCACCTGCCATAACCTTTTTCGCCAGTTCCACATCCTGTTTTACCAGCGCCTGCAGAGCTGTTTCAATGGCCTTTTCAATCAGGCAGCCCATATGAATCATGGCGTTGTTCATCTGTTCCAGCTGTTTCTCATATCTTGTTCTCATTATTCATTCCTCCTTTCCGGCTGAAAAAGCCTTCTATATATAAAGAAGCGGCGCCAGACCCATGCACTGATCTTTATGGCGCCGCTTTCCTCCGTACCGCATTGTTTTATATCATGCAGTACCATGCAAAATAGGAGAGAATGTATCTTCGTATCAATCGAAGTACACTCATACAATACGGCTTTTCTGTAAATTTAAATACCATCTAATTGTGATATTCATGTAAAATCTTTGTAACTATATCAACCAAAACGACCTGAAATATAATCTTCGGTCTTTTTGTTTTTAGGCATGTTAAACAGCTGCTCTGTGGGTGCTGCTTCAATGACTTCACCCAACAGGAAGAATACGGTTTCATCGGATACACGGGTTGCCTGCTGCATATTGTGTGTAACCACAACTACGGTATACTTCTTGCGCAGTTCCAGCATTAATTCTTCTACTTTTAAAGTAGAGATGGGATCCAGCGCAGAAGTCGGTTCATCCATCAGCAGGACATCCGGCTGTACAGCCAGTGCCCGGGCAATACACAGACGCTGCTGCTGACCACCGGACAGACCCAGTGCAGACTTTTTCAGGCGATCCTTTACTTCATCGAAAATAGCGGCGCCTCTCAGACTTTCTTCTACGATTTCATCCAGCTGTGCCTTATTTTTAATGCCGTGAATTCTGGGGCCATAAGCAATGTTATCATAAATACTCATGGGAAATGGATTGGGCTGCTGGAATACCATACCTACTTTTTTACGAAGCAGCGTAGTATCTACCTTGGGACCATAAATATCCTCACCATCCAGCAGAACCTGACCGGTAATCTTACAGCCATCCACCAGATCATTCATACGATTCAGTGTTTTTAAGTAAGTGGACTTTCCGCATCCGCTGGGACCGATCAACGCGGTAACAGCATTGGCGCGGATATCCAGATTAATGTCTTTTAAAGCATGGTTCGTTCCATAATATAAATCCAGATTTCTGGTACTGATTTTAATATCTGACATAATTTCCTCCAACGGCACCCAATCTGTGCCTTTTATCGTACTTGCTTTTAAGCACTTAACTTTCATCTGCTGAACGATTTATTTACGCTTCTATATTATTTACGGTTCTATATTATTTGCGCTTCTATATTTTTTACATTTCTATATTATTTGCGTTTCTGTACATCAAATTTATCTGACAGATAATGTGTCAGGAAATTGATGAACAGGACCAGAATCAGCAAAACGACTGCAATTCCAAATGCGGTATCATATTTACCATCCTGCATGCTCAGATACATCTGAATGGTCATGGTACCACCAGACTGGAACACCTTGCTGCCTGCGGCAGAAAGGGTTTTGGGCAGTGCGTATCCGCTGCCTGCGGTAAATAACAGTGCTGCTGATTCCCCTACAATACGGCCAATGGCCAGAATGACACCGGTAACAATACCGGGCATGGCTGCAGGAAGGAGAATGGTTCGAATCATATACCATTTTTCTGCACCCATTCCGATGGCACCGCTGCGGTAGCTGTCAGGAACGGATTTCAGTGCTTCCTGGGTATTTCTGGTAATCAAAGGAAGTACCATAAGAGTCATGGTCAGACAACCGGTCAGAATGGAATATCCCAATCCCAGCACCCCGCCAAAGAAAATAAAACCAAATAAACCGAAAATAATGGATGGAATACCAGACAGCGTTTCTGTGGTAAATTCAATCATATTTACCAATTTTCCCGGTTTTGCATATTCATTCAGATAAATTGCGCTTCCCACACCAATGGGTGTTGCAATCAGCAAAGTAATAACAATAATATATAAGGTATTTAAAATGTTGCCTGCAATACCTACCGTATCATTCAATACAGAGGTTTCATTCAGCAGGAAAGACAGGTTTACACTTCCAATTCCCCGAAAAAATACATATCCCAGGATTCCCACCAGAACCAGAACGGAGATCAAGGCGCACAGATTAATCAGAAGGCTGAGGATTCTATCACTTTTACGCTTCATTTTCTTTTGCTCCTTTCTTCAGGAAACTGCTCAGAACAGCATTTACAACCATAATAAATACAAAAAGGACCAGACCAATGGTAAACAGAACCTCACGATGGGTATCTGCTGCATAACCCATTTCACTTACAATGGCAGTGGTCAGGAATTTTACAGAATTAAACGGTAACGGAAGATTTACGGCACTGCCGGAAACCAGTGTAATGGCCATGGCTTCACCGATGGCACGGCCTACCCCCAGAACCACCGCTGTGGCAATACCGGACTTGGCTGCAGGAAGCAGAACCTTAAAAATGGTCTGTTCATGAGATGCGCCCAGTGCCAGAGATGCCAGTTTCAGCTTGGGATCCAGTGCTCTTAACGCAGATTCACTGATATTGATCACCGTAGGTAAAATCATCAGTGCCAGTACCAGTACCGCGGAAATCATATTGGAGCCGCCGGTAAACTGGTGGGTTTCCGAACCTGCAAAAATCATTTTTTCCAGTTTAAACATAAAAGGATTTAAAATCATCAAACCAATCAGACCGTAAATAACAGAAGGAATTCCTGCTAACAGTTCCACTGCAGGGCGCACAACAGCCGCCAGCTTTCTGGGTGCTGTTTCTGCCAGAAAAACTGCGGTCAAAACACCGATGGGAACACCGATCAGTACGGCAAAAGTAGTACCAATGATAGAAGTTAAAATAATGTATAAGATACCATAAGAAGGATTGGAAGCTGCCGGCTCCCATTTGGTATTAAAAAGAATCTCCCCGATTCCCACTTTAAACAGTGCAGGGGTGCCATTCATGATCATATAAATGGTAATTACCGCAACCGCAATGATGGCCAGAATACCACATGCGGTGAAAATAATCTGTGCTGCAATCTCTACAGCAGAACGGCCGGCACTTCCGGAAAGAATGGAGCGCACGTGGCCATTTTCATTTGAATTCTGTTTTTGCATGGAACTTTCCTTTCATCTTTTTCAACAACAATTCCTGTATGTCTTAAAAACCATACAGGAATTGTGAAAAGGGTTGGAAACCGATGTATATATTTTTTACTTGCCAGCTATGTAATAGATTCGTTTATTTAGTCAACAGTAATCAGACCAACTTTTTCGATGATTGCCTGACCTTCTTCAGATGCAATGTAATCGAAGAATGCCTGAACCAGTTCACTCTGTTCACTGATTTCGCCTTTGGTAGCCATTACGAAAGGTCTGCTCAGGAAATAGTTGCCAGCTTTGATATTTTCAGCAGTAGGTTCTACACCTTCCAGATTCATAGCAGTAACGGTATCATCCAGAACATCCAGAGATACATAACCGATTGCACCGGGAGTAGATGCTACTTTTGCCAGAACTGCGCCTGTGCTGTCCAGTTCGTTTGCATATACACACTGATCTTCGATTTCAAGAAGTTCTTCAAAAGCACCTCTTGTACCGGAACCTGCTTCACGACCAACTACAACGATTGCTTCATCATCGCCGCCCAGTGCAGACCAGTTTGTTGTAGTACCTGTGTAAATGTCGATCAGCTGCTGTTTTGTCAGATCTGCAACTTTGCTGTCTTTATGTGTAATCACTGCAATACCATCGATTGCTACGATATTTTCAACTGCACCAGCTTCAATTTCGCTGTCTTTCAGATTTCTGGAAGAGTTACCAATATCAACAGTTCCAGCAACCACTGCTTCAATACCAGCAGAAGAACCGGTAAATTCGGGAGAAACTGTTACATTGGGATATTTTGCATTGAAAGATTCTGCCAGAGCCTGTGCCAGTTTCTGCATGGATGTAGAACCGGATAAAGAAATCTTTCCACTTAATTCAGCTGCTTCTGTAGTTGCTTCACCTGCACCAGCTGTAGTATCATTTGTGTTTTCTGTGCCACCGCATCCAGCTAACATACCCAGTGATAATGTCATAACGCCTGCCAGTGCCAATGCTCTTAAGATATTTTTTTTCATTTTAATCGTCCTCCACAATCGAAGTCTTTTTCAACTTTTTTACTCTTTTAAAAACTTTTTTCCAACCTCAGGGATGAGTGCTTTTTCTTTTCTCATCTCTGATTCAGAGTTTACCACAATGCATTTTACACAACTATCACGTTCTGGAAAAACTTATGTAAAGTGTTTGTAAAATATAAATAATATCACTTTACTGAATTGTAAAAATAAAGAGATGAATTCCGCGTTTCATACACGAAATTCATCTCTTTACAGGTTAAATATTGATTTTTTTTATTCTTTCAAGCGTTACGGTATTTTTTTCTTTACTTTAATAAGTATTATTTATTCTTTTTTAATGCATTCTACATTAAATACCTTCCGGGTAATCGCCCCGGTCAGTTACCACCTGGTAACCGATTACCGCCATCTGTTCTTCCAGAAAGCGCTTATTTTCCGCCGCATCGGAACCGGTGTGCAGCTTATTATTATAAAGAAGGTATTTTTCCCTTACATCCTCCGGAGAAAGATTGGGCATAATAACATTGGCACCCGCCAGAATGCCCTGCTCTCTGCCATCTTTACAGATACTTCCCAGCGCCGTAGTAGCCGGCAAAAGTACTTTCGGCAGCATAAGGCGGATTATTGCCAGCAGATACACCGTCAGTTCCACACTTCCGGCCGCTTCCTGCGCAAAGGGTGTGTCTTTATGAGGAATAAAGGGACCGATTCCCACCATCTGAGGCTCAAATTCCTTCATAAAACGCAGATCATTTACAATATATTCCACGGTCTGACCAGGTGCACCCACCATAATACCGCAACCGGTCTGATAGCCAATCTCCTTCAAATCCCGAAGACAACGTATACGATTGGAAAGAGACATACTTTCCGGATGCAGCTGCCGATAATGAACATCCGTAACTGTCTCATGGCGCAGCAGATAACTATCCGCCCCCGCTTCAAAATACCGTTCATAACTCTCTCTGCTCTTTTCCCCAATAGAAAGCGTCACTGCACAATCCGGATATTCCTTTTTAATAGAAGAAACAATATCACAGACCTTATCATCCGTATACCATCCATCCTCTCCCCCCTGCAGCACGAACGTCCGAAATCCCAGCGCATATCCCGCCTTACAGCAGTCAAGAATCTCCTCCTTATCCAGACGATACCGCTGAGCCAGCCGATTACTCCGCCGAATCCCACAATAATAGCAGTCATTCTTACAATAATTGCTCAGTTCGATCAGCCCTCTGACATAAATCTTCTTCCCATAATACCGATCCTGCACCACTCTGGCCTTCTCTGCCAGATACGCCGCCAACTCCGGAGTCCGTTCCGTAATCAAACGCCCCAGCTGCATATCCGGCAAATCCCCATTCTCAGCCAACTGATCCACTAACTCAAACAACTCATTCATATTCACTAACACTCCTACTCTCCCGCTCAGAAAACTTAAATTTTTCGTAAAACAACTGATCTAAAACATTTCTAACATGTTCCAAATTCATCAATACAACCGATTACATTACCATTATCTTAAGAAAAATTCCTCACAAAACTTTCATCTGCAAAATCACTTCTACCTATGGGACAAGTGAAAACGTAATCGGCGGAATTACAGACATACCTTGTAAAGGAGACCTTTGGTCAGACGTCGGCATTAGATTTTTCCGAGCACGCAGTGCGACAGAAAAATCGTATGTGCCGCTACGTCTGGGCAGAGCGAGAGCGTGTCTCCGTATAAGGTATGTCTGTAATGGAGCCATCCACTACTTTCGTTTATTATCTGTATTATAATTTCTACGACACAATAATGCAAGTGTCTCGTTGACTCCCCCCTATTTTCATGCTATCCTGAACTGGAGTATTTCTAAAAAATACTTTTTTTGCAAAATATACTCTAAACTTTTTATTCTTCAGCATCCGTCAAATAGATGTAAATCCATTTTGGCGGCTCTGAACCACTACTTTTTTAAGGAAGCGATTGATTTCATGACAAGAAAACTCTATGATGAGGACGCCCGTCTCCTGGAATTTTCCGGCACGGTGCTGTCCTGTGAATACGATGAAAAAAAGAAAGGCTATCTGATAATTCTGGACCAGACTGCCTTTTTCCCGGAAGAAGGCGGACAGCTGCCTGACCGCGGACTTCTGGATGGCAAGCCTGTTCTGGATGTTAAAATCAAAAAAAATCCGGAGACCGGCAGCGAAACGATCCTGCATCTGTTAAAAGAACCGTTGGAAGCAGGTTCTCAGGTGACAGGACAGATTGACTGGAACCACCGTTTTGACCAGATGCAGCAGCACTCCGGCGAACATATTGTATCTGGACTGGTTCATCAATATTATCAATATAATAATGTAGGTTTTCATCTGGGAACCGAAGAAGTAACACTGGATTTTGATGGAATGCTGACTTTAGAACAGCTGCGGGAGATTGAACAGAAAGCCAATCAGGCTGTAAAAGAAAATTTCCCGGTGCAGATTGCTTTTCCCGATGCACAGACCCTTGCTTCACTGGAATATCGAAGCAAGATTGAATTAAAAGGTTCGGTCCGTATTGTAACCTTCCCTGGCTATGATGTTTGTGCCTGCTGCGCACCTCATGTGGAACGGACTGGTGAAATCGGTTTGATCAAAATTACCAATGTGCAGTCCCACCGCGGCGGTGTGCGGGTCAATATTCTCTGCGGCGACCGTGCAATTGCCGATTATACCCGTAAACAGGATAGTGTATCTTCCATATCCATGCAGCTTTCTTCCAAACCGGATCTGGTTGCTGATGCGGTGGAACGTCTTCGCGGCGAAAACATGCGGCTGAAAGAACAGATCTGCGCGCTGCAGGCTGCACTTATGAAGGAAAAGATTGCGGCTCTGCCCTCTCCTTCTGAAAGCAGACATGCACTCCTTATTGCAAAAGAACTGGATGCCATTGCCACCCGCAATACGGCAAATCAACTGGCAGATCTTTATGATGGACTTGGTATGGTTCTGGTGGGAACGGATGAAGATGGTTATCGATTTGTAATCGCCAGCCGCCATATGGATTGCCGGGCAATTGCCACAGAGCTGCGCAGCCAGTTTCAGGCAAAAGGCGGCGGTTCTTCTGAGATGATTCAGGGAACCATACAAACTACACGAAAGGAGCTTGAAACATGGATGAAAAACAAGTAAAGCAAAAAAATTCATTTCAGGAAAAAATGCCTGGAGAATTTCAGTTTTTAAAATATGCAGCGATTGTATTGGCCGCTTTGCTGATCTTCCATTATTTTGATACCATTCTGGGACAGGTTTGCTTGATTTTCCGTGTCATCTGGCCTTTGATTCTTGGTTGTATCTTTGCCTTTGTACTGAATCTGATCATGGTACAGTTTGAAAAGGGATATACATTCCTGGTTCACCGATTCTGCAAAACAGAAAAGCCTCTGCGTTTTCGCCGGGCTCTGTGTATTGTTGGCTCTATTCTGCTGATTTTCCTGTTTCTGCTGATTCTGATTTTTATGGTTATTCCCAAATTAGGCGAAGTTCTGGCTTCCACAGCCCAGGCAGTTCCAGCTCTGTATGAAGACTTTAAGCTTTTTCTGCTGGAGCATGAAGAACTTTCTCCCATGATCACAGAATACATTGTCAATCTGAATATTGACTGGCAGAATTTATTTCAGCGTCTGCTGGCCTTTGCAGGAAGCGGTATTTCCAGCGCATTTGGCAATGCCTTTTCTTTAATCAGCACGGTTGCCGGCCAGGTAGCCAACCTGCTGTTTGCTTTGATTTTTGCTATTTATATTCTAGCTGGAAAAGAACGCCTGACTGCTCAGTTTGACCGACTGCTGTCTGCCATTTTCAAACCCAGCTGGAAAAAGAAGCTTTATGAAATAACGGACGTATTCAATCAGAGTTTTTCCAGTTTTATCAGCGGTCAGTGTATTGAAGCCGTTATTCTGGGAGCGCTTTGTATTATCTGCATGACCATTTTAAGATTCCCCTATGCTTCTGTAATCGGAACTCTGGTGGGTGCAACTGCATTAATTCCTGTATTGGGCGCTTATATCGGCGGTGTTGTTGGTTTTATCCTGATTTTCACCGTTGATCCCATGAAAGCTGTTTACTTTATCATTTTCCTCTGCATTTTACAGCAGCTGGAAGGCAATCTGATTTATCCCCGCGTGGTAGGTGCTTCCATCGGTCTGCCCGGCATCTGGGTTTTCGCTGCCGTAACCGTAGGCGGCGGGCTTGCCGGAATTCCCGGTATGCTGATCGGCGTACCTCTCACTGCCGGAGTTTATCAGTTGTTGAAAAAACATCTGAGATAACTGTTTTTGGATAACAAAAAAGCATATACCAATCAGATTTTACATCTGTTTTGGCATATGCTTTTTTACTTATAAGAAAAAACTCTTTTTTATGCAGTCATACTCCAGGGCTTTACCATTTCCAGTACTTCTTCCAGAGATTCTTCCACTGCATCAGCCATTGCTTTTACATCTTCACTCGGTTCTACCACGTCGGGTACCATGATTACATGACAGCCTGCTGCGTGAGCCGCTTTCACTCCATTGGGAGAATCTTCCAGAACCAGACATTCACCAGGTGCAGTATAGGATTTTTTACTTGCCAGCTGGAAAATTTCCGGATCGGGCTTGGATTTTTCAACCATGTTGGCAAAAATCAGATGATCAAAATATTTTTCCACATCAGCCAGCTTCAGAATCTTCATTGCCCAGTCTTCTGTTGTGCTGGTGGCCAGAACAGTACGATAACCATGAGTTTTCAGGTAAGAAAGCAGCGGCTTCAGACCTTTTTTCACAGGAACGCCATTCTCAGCCAGATATTTGTCCACATAATCGGTTTTTACTTTTCGTAAATATGCCACATCTACCTTATCTCCCAGCCAGGAGGCAAGCATCTTATCGCATTTAAAGTTGCTGAAACCTTTAATGGAATCCAGCATTTCTTTTGAAATGGTAACTCCTAATTTGTCCGCTGCAAAATTCCATGCTTCATTATTCAGACGCTCTGTATCAAACATCAGACCATCCATACCAAATACTACTGTTTTAATCATCGTTTATTCCTCCTCATGTAATGAGACTGTATGCGGCATTTGCTATTTGTGTTCATTTATGGTGATGCCTGCGTCAGCAGATATCTCCGTTTACTATTTATGTTCATTTACGCTAATTCTATGCCTACTCACCCATTGTACTACTCCATAAAAGTAATAACTGCACAAAGATTTTTCATTTTATCTTTGGAAATATCCAGTTTTACAGTCCTTTATACATGAATCGCCAAATGTACCAGTTTTTTCCTTTTTCTTCCTACAGATTCTACAAACTATTTCACAAACAAAAGCGATTAAAATTTCTATCATAAACATCAACAATTGCAGTAACAGCTTTTTAATTTCGTAACAGTTCAGCAGAGTCTGAACTGCTACGCAAATATAATCACCATCCCGGTTAAAAGTCCGGCCAGCATGCTGATGCCAGTTGCTTGAGAATCCCACATTTCTCTTGCTTTTGGAATCAATTCTCCTATGACCACATAAAGCATGGCTCCTGCCGCGAAACTTAACATCAAGGAAAGCATGACCGGACCCATGGTTCCCAGTTTCCATCCTGCAAATGCCCCAATTACTGTGGGAAGGCCGCTGCAGGCGGTCAAAAGCACTGCTGTTAGACGGCTGACACCGCCATTTACCAGCGCTACAGCTACCGCCATTCCCTCCGGTATATCATGAATTCCGATCACTATGGCAAGAATCAGACCAGCTGATACACTTCCGGGAATGGGAGAAGCTGCATCTGCCGCATAGGAAGCGCCAATTACCATTCCCTCTGGCAGATTATGTATGGAAATGGCAAGAATCATAACAATCCCGGCTGTCAGCAGACTGGAATCTTTCCCCAGGTCAAATCGTTTTCCGATTCCTGTTTTCCACATGCCAAGATCCAGCCCCCATACCATAAAAAATCCCAGTACAATACCCGCTTCCACCAGCAGAATACTCATCTGCCTGCTGGCATTTTCCGGCATAATGGCCTCCTGAATCATGTTAAAACAGACGACACTGAGCATAATTCCTGCTGCAAAACTGACCAGAAGACTGGTCACTTTATCTGAATCCCGGCAAAATAAAGCACCAAGCAGACCGCCGGTTCCGGTTCCCAGAACACCGGCAATAAATGTAATCAATATGACCTGAGCAAGCACCCCTGTTATCCCCGACTTTTCTATTTTTCATAATAGTTTATGCTGCTTTGTTTCGGTCCAGAACGTTTTGAAGCTGCAAACGGCACGAATCGAGTAGGGCGGATTAAACCGCCCTCTCACACCACCAGTACGTGCCGTTCGGCATACGGCGGTTCAACATAACTTCAAAGCATGACGCTCATTGTAGTAGTCGAGACAGCTAATGAGACCAGCCTTGGCAAGTACCTC
>JBGVFN010000021.1:0-4355 GCA_045121095.1 Lachnospiraceae bacterium
CTTGTGATCAATGCGATCGTGTGGGTTCAAGTCCCATCTTCCGCAGTAACCTTTTAAGAAAAAGCCTTGAATTTCAAGGCTTTTTTTTGCCTATATGAAATTTTTGGGTTACACTTTGTTACACCGTCTTTGGCTTGAAAACTTGGGCGAATACATCCGCTTTTTCTGTAAGTGATGTAACAGTATGAAATATGGTTTCACTACCGCCACAAAAAAAATAGAAAGCATCGCTATTTGTGCAGCAAGAGCCTGGCCAAGCCACAAAGTGAAACACTATTTGAAGAAGATTTGAAATTTATGGAGTTGCTTCTTTCCAAGAATAAAGACCTAGTGAAGATTAAAAAGGTAAAAGATGAAGAACGTGGAATTGAAACGACTTACATCACGATTAAGAAGAATGAATAATTTTGATTGCTCATGTTGGAAAGAGTGCTATAATGGTAGAAGACGAACTTGAATTTGTGGAGGATATATAAAATGTATCATACATATGTTATGGGGATAGATAATAGCATTTGGGGTTTAGAGCAACATGGTTTTGTAATTCAGAATGATGGAAATAATTATAAAGTTTCTTTTCCAGAGTCAAAAGCTGAATTGTGGGAAGAATTTATAAAAGAGCATTTGGAAGTGGAATATTGGAACGAGTATTTGACAGAGGATAAAGTTATATTTTTATTCCATTTAGAAAACGGTTTTAAAAGATATGAAGTTAATGATTATGTAAACGATGAAGTGTTAAGTTTATGTGAAAGATTATGCGATTGCAAATTTGAATCAATTAGAAAAATGTTATCGGATAATTCTTTCTATAAAACAATTATCAAATAGGTTGAATTATGACGAGTGAAGAGATAAAAACATATTGCAAAAATAAACATAAAGCTACAGAAGAATTTCCGTTTGGTGATGTTCCGATATGTTATAAGTTAAATGGTAAAATATTTGCTCAGTTATATCCATATGACTATGATTATAAAATTACATTGAAGTGCACCGCTGATGCAGGACAGTTTTATAGAATGGTATATCCTCAAAAAGTCGTTAGAGGGTATCATTGTCCAACTGTTCAGCAACCATATTGGAATACAATATATTTAGATGACTTTCCAGATGATGAATTATTAAATATGATAGATTTAGCCTATGATACAGTTTTTTCAAAATTCAGCAAAAATGAGCAGAAAAAAATAATGGAAGAATGACAAATCCCAATAATTGTGGAAAGATGACTATAGATAATATCCGTAGGAGTCTTTCCGCTTTCTTTTTTGGCTGGAAAAAGAAAATTATAATTGTCAGGGTTTCCTGTTTTGTTTTCGGAAATCTTTTTACCGTGCATATTTTTCTGAATGATGCTTCTGTTCCTCGTCTTATTCACCATTTGTAGTTAAGAGATAAAAATAGCGGAAAATATGGAATTTATTTGCGCAAAAACGCTGATTGTAGTATGATATATCCATATAGATGAATGCAGTTACTGAAGATGGAATATAAGTCAAAGGAGGAGAAAGTGATGGCAAAATTTTGTACGCAGTGTGGCAAGCGATTAGAGGAAGGGGAAGTTTGTTCCTGCCGCCAGCAGGCAGCGTTTCAGCAAATGGCTGTGCAGACAGATCCGACTGTGGACCAGCAGACAGCGCCGGATATAAGTCAGCAGACAGGAATGAGCATGGACCGGCAGATGAATTCGAATGGGAACCAGCCGTCAGATTCGAACACAAATCAGCAGATGAGTCCGTATATGGAGCAGCAATATCAGCAGATGCCGCCAAATATGAATCAGCCGTATCAGCAGGGAATGCCTAATAGGAACCAGCCGTATCAGCAGGTGCCGCCAAATATGAATGGGCCGTATCAGCCGGGAATGCCGAATAGGAACCAGCAATATCAGCAGGTGCCGCCAAATATGAATCAGTCGTATCAGCCGGGAATGCCGAACATGAACCAGCCGTATTACCAGGCTCCGCCGAATGTAGGTCAGTATCAGCAGTATCAGCGCAGAGTTCAGAGAATGCAGGGGGCAGATGTGGCTGCGGAGGCGAAAAATATTCTGCAAAAAGGTTTTGAAATACTGAAGAGACCGGTTACCGCTGCAAAACAGTTTACAAATCCAGACACACTGATGGGAATCGAGATAATCAGTGTAAAAGCGGTGCTGGAAACGTTGATTTTATTGTTTATTACAGTGATTGCAGTTGGAAAAATTGAAGATATGTCATATGGATATGTCAAAATTGATGTTCCGTATTTTCGGATCATTCTCCTTTCTTTGATTCTGACTGCAGGGGTGGATTTTCTGGATGCGCTTTTGCTGAAAGTGCTGTCAGGGGACAGAAGTCTGACATTTAAGTCTATGACTGTCAATGTAAGCGTCAGAGTTGTATACGGTCTGATCGGAACGATAGTCGGCGGTCTGTTTCTTATGCTTGGTGTTGCAGCGGAAGTGGAATTCTTTCTCGTGCTGGCTGTTCTTGCCGTATGCGCGGTTTCCCTTATAGTACCATATGCACAGTTTGCTGCATATATTGGTGTTGTCAACAGCAATGAGAACGGAAAAGTATTCCGTTATGTGCTGGCTAAAGTGATTCTGGCTATTGTTTTGATGCTTGTGGTGATGATTTTGGGCGAATCTGTTATATCCGATCTTCAGAGTGCTTTGCGTTACTCCAGCTGGTATTAAACAACGAAATAAAAAAAGAACCGGTTTCCTAGGGAATCGGTTCTTTTTGGTCGGGGAAAAATCTCTGTTATATGGAATATACGGTATTTCCATTACAAATGGTACAGTGGATTTTTCCGTACAGTTTTTTGCCGATAAATGGTGAATTGCTGGATTTGGAAACAAATTTATCTGCAATCCATTCTTCATCCGGATTGAAAATAACCAGATCAGCCGGAGCCCCCACCTGAATTTTTCCTGCCGGAAGATGGTAAAGTTCTGCCGGATTGACTGTCATTTTTTCAAGAAGTTCCATCAGTGTCAGATGACCCGGCTTTACCAGAGATGTGATACACAGGCCAAGTGCGGTTTCCAGGCCGATTATGCCGCTGGGCGCTTTCGTGAGTTCCCGGTCTTTTTCCTGGGAACTGTGTGGCGCGTGATCGGTTGCGATCAGATCAATGGTACCGTCTTTCAGTCCCGCGATAATGGCCTGGCGGTCTGCTTCCGTGCGAAATGGCGGGTTCAGTTTTGCCAGTGTGCCCTTTTCCAGAACTGCTTCTTCGGTCAGGGTACAATGCTGTGGTGTTGCCTCAGCGTGCAGACTGGCACCCAGTTCTTTTGCAGCGCGGATAATGGCTACCGAGTTTTTGGAACTGATATGCTGAATGACCACGTGTGCTCCGGTGTGGAGAGCCAGCATACAGTCGCGGGCAACCAGAACATCTTCTGCGATAGCCGGCGCGCCGCCGATTCCCAGTTTTTCGGAAACAGCTCCTTTATTGATGCCAGGATTTTCGATGAAGGAAGGGTCTTCTTCATGAAAACTGATTGGGAGATTCAATTGAGCCGCTTTTTTCATGGCATCATAGACATGGGCCTGATTTACGAGCGGAAATCCGTCGTCGGTGAAACCGCGGGCACCTGTTTCTGCAAGGGCATCCAGATCATTCATAATCTGTCCTTTCAGACCCTGTGTTACAGCGGCAGCCTGATAAATATGAATCTTTTCTGCTGCTGCGCGGGAAAGGATGTCCGTGAGCGTGTCGGTATTGTCCACCACAGGCAAAGTATTGGCCATACAGATTACGGAGGTAAAACCGCCTTTTGCGGCGGCCTGAGCGCCTGTATGAAGATCTTCTTTATAGGTAAGTCCGGGATCACGGAAGTGTACATGGGTGTCGATCAGACCTGGAGCGACAGTCAGGCCGGATGCATCCAGAATTTCCTCCTGATCTGCAGGTGTCAGAGTGCCGATTTCTGCAATGATGCCGTCTGTTATACGAATATCAGCCTTCTGTTCCGTTTTTGTTGCGGGATCCATAAGATAACCGTTTTTAATAATCATAATTTGTCACATGTACGGCAGAACGCGTTTTTGCGTGCCGTACGCTCCTTCCAGATGGTTTGAAATAAGTATAGAAGATTGGGAAAAGAACTGTCAAGAGGAATACGGAAAGCGGCCGGAAAAAGGAACCAGTGCACTTTTTGTTTACGAAAAAGGGTTTTTCTGGTATACTGGATGGCATAAGTTGCTTTTTAAAGTTAATATGTTAAAAAGCATTTTATACGAGGGAGAAAAAGAATCTGCCGCAGCAGATTCTGACGGGAGATAAATACTGGTTACATAGGCTGGAACAAAGAAAGGAGTAATGCGAATGTCTAATTACAGTATGAAAGTAACACCGGAAAT
>JBGVFN010000022.1:0-5078 GCA_045121095.1 Lachnospiraceae bacterium
TCTCGCTCTGCCCAAACGTAGCGGACACTAAACTCTCGTCTTTCTTTACAGAAAGCCGCTCGTTAAGTGCCGACGTTTGACCAAAGGTCTCCTTAGCAATGTAGCTCTGTAATTCCGCCATTTACGTTTTTTATAAAAATCTACATAATACCTAAGTAAAGTTCGCTGTAGGGTATTTCGAAGAAAATTATGAATGTCTGCTGAACTGTTATAAATTTTTAATGGTTCTTCTTATGCGCCAGTCTAAAAGAATAGATCACCGGCACGATAACAGCTGCTACAATGTAGACGATCATGGCCTGGGGTTCACCAGATAAAATAGAAACCATGGAAAGAACACCACATACAACCCATACTGTTCCAGCCATACGATGCGTCCGATCCCAGTTTTCCTCATCTGCCAAAGTCCAGGGCAGTTTGATTCCAACGGTATAATTATGTTTGCATTTCGGCAGATAGACACCGATCACAGTCACCATAATCGCCACCAGCGCAGAAAGAATGGATGACACATCCACAGCTTTCCCCATAGAAAATAAAACAATTACAATGGTAACCGCAATATCCAGCACAGGTACCAGAAAACGGCTTAAAATCTGTAATGCCGGACCTGCATTCTGGCGTCTTACATCGGATTCCAGTACAATGATGCAGATCAAATGAATCACCAGAAAAAATGCAGGTAATCCAAATAATACCATGGTTTTGCCGGCGTAGTTGTCAGGTTCACCGCTGACGTTAAAATGAATAGGCATCTGGTCCGGCATTATGGAATATACGCAGATTCCGATGATGAAGGGAATCAGGCATAAAAGGGTGGAAATGATGTCTATTTTTCGCATATCTTCTTTAAAAAGTTTCATGTTATAAGGCTCCTTATAATTTAGGTAATGGATGGCTCCATTATCGATATCCCCTACACGGAGACCCGCTCTCGCTCAATGGAAAACGTAGCGGTCACTAAACTCTCGACCTTCTTTTCAGAAGGCCGCTCGTTAAGTGCCGACGTTTGCCAATGGTCTCCTTTACAGGGGATATCGATAATTCCGCCGTTACGTTTTTTACTTAGTTTATGTAATTTATGGATCCAGCTTATTAATATTAAAAAATCTCTAAAACTACTTCATTTAGGTACACAGATTGCTTGAATATTTTTTCAGATAGGTCTAATGTCCTCTATAAGCTCCGCCCAGGTCACAGGCCGCGAACAGGTTTCTTGCTGCAATTTCGTATTCGGCATCGTGTTTTGCTTTGCGGATTTTTTTGATGGGGCGTTCTCCTTCGGGGAACATCTGTCCCATGTAAGCCCAGATTTCTTTCATCCGGTACAGGGTGTTTACTTCGCCTAGTGTGGTGCTGTTGTATGCCTGGTAGATGGTGTCATGGTATTTCTGGAGTTCTTCCCGGGTGATGGGACGCTGTTCTTTGATGTGGCGTACCAGTCCGGGGTTGGCGATGAGTCCTCTGCCCAGCATAACTGCCTGAATCTGCGGGAAACGGGCGGTAAATTGTTCATAATCTTCCAGAGTGAACAGATTCCCGTTGTAGCAAATGGGGTGTTTGCTGACCTGAACTACCATTTCAAATACATCCATATGAGGGTCATTTTTATAGAAATCTTTCTGAACACGGGGATGTACGATGAGTTCATGCAATGGATACTGATTGTAAATTTCCATCAGTCTTGCGGCTTCTTCTGTATGATCTCTGCCGATTCGGGTTTTGATGGATAATTTCATGCCGGTTCCTTCCAGACCATTGAAAATGACATCTAAAAATGCATCCAGTTCATCAGGGTAGGCTAAAAATCCGGAGCCTTTTTTCTTGCTGACGACAGTGGCTGCGGGACAGCCCAGATTCAGATTAATCTCTTCGTATCCCAGTTTTTTCATTTCTCCTGCTGCCCAGAGAAATTCTTCTGCTTTGTTGGACATAATCTGAGGCACAGCGTACAGATTCCGGTTATTTTCCGGCGCTACGTCCTTTTTTTCCTTTGTTTTAAATGCATAAGTCTGATTTGCCACCACAAAGGGTGTAAAATACTTATCAATTCCGGGAAATAATTCCCGGTGTACATTTCGGTAAATATATCCGGTGATCCCCTCCATGGGGGCAAAGTAAAACTGCATCTTCTCTCTCCCTCTTATCCTGCGTAAGTGTCTTTCTATGTAGGCTTCTTCCTGCGTAAGCTTCTTCCTGTGTGAGTTTCTTCCTTTATGAGTTTTTTCCTATGCAGACTTCTTACAGCATCTTCTGCTGCAACAGACGCTTCCCATACTTTTTATTCATAACTCTCCATATAAAAGAAACTGCCAGTACCAGTAAAATTCCTGCTGCCCAGCCCGTGCCGTCATAAATCATGTCCTTCCAGGTACCACATCGCCCCGGTACAAAACTCTGATGAAATTCATCGGTTGCTGAATAAACACAGCAGATCAGTGCCCCAAGCCCACCTTGTTTCCAGATTGGCAATTTCCAGGTTCCAAGCCACATGGAACAGGTAATCCCCAGTGCCATGTACACATAAATATGTGCCCATTTACGGACACTGATACCGATTCCATGTACCATATCCGGCGTGATCAGCCAGTCAATCCGCAAAAAAGCAAGAATCTGTTCTGCCAGAGAACTTACCTCTGAAGATTCTTCACCGTCCTGCCCTGAAAATATAAAAATCAGGAGCATGACAAAAAGCATCAGAACAAACCAGATGATTCGTTTTTTCTTAATCCTGTCTTTTTCCATTTTCGTGATTACCTCCGCAAAACACGTCCTTCGGCTGTTTATTCTATCACATCCCCTGTAGATACGCAAAAGGTTTCTTTTGGAATTGCGACAACCTCATATTACTATTTTATGCTGCTATTTTTCCTGCTTTTTTTACTTTCTAAATTTATTATCAGTTTTTTATAATTTTCTTCAGGCATGAAATAAAAATCCCCCTTTCAAATGTCTAATAAGTGAAAAGGGGCAAAAATATGATACAATAACCTCTTGTATGTCAGTAAACCAATATTGAGCTCAATCTGCTGACACGCACAGCTGATAAATATCACTGTTTAATATTTTCATAACCTTCATAGTTACATAACAAAACACAGAAAGGAGGAGTGAATTTATGACTGATCAGGAATTCGCGCTCCGCATTACAGAAATTAAACATAAGCTGTACAAAACGGCCCTGCTTTATATGGGCAATGAAACATTGGCCGTAGATGTGCTGGATGAGGCAGTCTACAAAGGGCTTCGAAATGCAAAAAGACTCCGGCAGCCGGAATTTTTCACTACATGGATGACCCGCATTCTTATTAATGAATGTCACCGGGAACATAAACGTCAGAATCGTTTTCGGCCTCTAAGCGAACTGCCGGAAACTGCGGTGGAAGAATTTGACAGTCTGCCTTTAAAAGAGGCGATTCAGAAACTGCCGCAAAATCTGAAAGATCTTATTATCCTTCGTTATTTTTCCGGATATACACTGGCAGAAGCCGCACAGGCACTGGATATCCCCCAGGGAACTGCCGCTACCAGACAGCGCAAAGCACTGGCATTATTGAAACTTGATTTAGGAGAGGAGGATGCGTAATGAATCGAAACGAAGAATATCAGAAATTATTACAGGAACTGGAAACGCCTAATCCCGCTGCCGAACATACCCTGACCCGTGCAAAGGCCAGAAATCGCCGCCGCAAATGGATTTTTACCCCGGCACTTTCCCTGACTGCTGTTTTTGCCTGCTTTGTCCTTATGATCAATGTCTCTTTGCCCATTGCCCAGGCCTGTTCCAGCGTACCGATTTTAAAAGAACTGGTGGAAACCCTTCAATTTAACGATTCACTAAATGCTGCGATTGAAAATGGCTACCTTCAGGACCTTTCCATGACCAAAACGCAAAATGGTGTTACAGTTACACTGGATTCTATCGTTGCGGATCAAAAACAGATTAATGTATTTTATTACGTAAAAACCAACGCAGATGCCCCGCTGCCGCTGGAACAACTGGCGCTTGTAGATTACGGATTTTATTTGGAAAATGGTGAAAAAATCAGCGGAATACCGTTTCACAGCACTACGCTTAGTGAATCCAATGACGTTGTAACCTCCAATCCCAGAGAAATGGAAGTCATTACTCAGGATTTCCTAACCAATGAAATTCCAGATACCTTAATTTTAAAACTGGACTTTGGCAATGTAGAACAGTTCCAGGATCAGGAAGTAAATGCATCGTCTCTCGATCCCGCAGATTATGAAACCACAGCTTCCTTTACTTTCACGTTAAAACTGGATCCGACTCTGCTGAAAGCCGGACAAATGATAGATGTAGAGCAGGATTTTGAACTGGGTGACCAGAACTTCACCTTAAATTCTGTTGAATTCTATCCTACTTTTTTACAGATGAACCTGGAAAGTGATCCGTCCAACACCTGCCTGCTGAATCCAACTTCCCTTGACTACTACGCAGAAGATGGAAATGGAAATATTTATGGTGAAAAAGTCAATGCCGTCACCGGATATGGCTCCTCTGATTCCAGAGAATTTTACTGCCGCCTGGAAAGCCCCTGGTTCGCTGACAGCAGCCAGCTGACCGTTCATATTACAGGAGCCGCCCTGCGTGAAAAAGATACCAATCCCATTGAGATCAATCTGAAAACAGGAAAAACTTCCTCTTTACCAGATGATATCACCAGTATCACCGTTACCCACGAGAAATCAGGAACCGTTCTAGACATCACCACGCCTTACACAGAGGAAGATTCTTCACCAAAGAATTTCGCCTGCTACGATTCCGCAGGGAATCCTTATAACGTCAATACCGGTTTCTCCAAGGCTCTGAATTCAGACGCAGAAAATCACTATTACTTCTATCTTGGTGATTATGATCAGGAAATCATTTTACTGGGACAGGAAAATGAAATTCTCTGGGAAGGGGATATCTGCATTCCTCTTAATTTAGATTAGAGCGAACATTAGTCGTGTGATTTTATAAGGTAGTGAAGGCTCCATTACAGAGCTACATTACACGGAGACGCGCTCTCGCTCTACAAACAAAGCTTCACTGGAGCTTTGTTTGCATGTTA
>JBGVFN010000023.1:0-2979 GCA_045121095.1 Lachnospiraceae bacterium
ATGGCGGAATTACAGACCTGCATTGCTAAGGAGACCTTTGGTCAAACGTCGGCACTTAACGAGCGGCTTTCTGTAAAGAAAGACGAGAGTTTAGTGTCCGCTACGTTTGGGCAGAGCGAGAGCGCGTCTCCGTGTAATACAGGTCTGTAATGGAGCCTTCACTACCTTATAAAATCACACGACTAATGTTCGCTCTAAGGCTGAACTGCTACAATTTTACACTTTTTTTATAGAAAATACACAGTTTGGTAATTGGCTCTTTCTATATTTTGTTGTATAATGTAAACACGTATAAAAGAATTTTGCATCGAATCAATCAGCCATTTCACACAGGATTGATTTTCAGTCCGCTGAAAATCCCACTGCCCGTGAATCAGACTGCAGAAGGAGCATTAACACAGATGAATATTTTATTTTTTCTAACACCTAAAAGTGAACTGGCATACGTAAGGACAGATTCAACCCTTCAGGAAACTCTTGATATCCTGGAAGAGTATCGACATTCCGTTCTGCCCATCATCGATGAAAAAGGCGTTTATTCCGGTATTATTTCAGAAGGTGACCTTCTCTATAACCTGAAAAAGACCTTCGAATTCGATTTAAGCAATGCCAGGAACATACCGATTTCCACACTGGATGTACGCCGTATCTATGAACCGATCAACATCCATGCCACCGCGGAAGAAGTATTTAAGATGTCCATGTATCAGAACTTTGTTCCGGTAGTAGACGATGACAATACTTTTATTGGTATCGTAAAACGCCGCGATGTAATCCAATACTTCTATAATAAGTATATCCGTGAAAAGTAGATTTGCGGTATCAAACTCAAAAGAACACCTGTTGATTGTATGATAAATCCATACATCTGACAGGTGTTCTTTTTTAGATTATCTCATCGAAGTGCCAGACCATGTCTGCTCTTTCTCACAGAAGCTGCTCCCGCTTCGTCTTCTTCCACAAACGCAGCACTGCACAATGCCCATGCCATTGCTGTTCCCGCAAATAAATCCAGAGCAGAATGCTGTTTCAAAAAGACGGTGGATAAAATAATCAGCCCGCTGATGCCATACATAAGTGGTTTCACCCAGTTTTTTTCAGCCGCCAGCCGACTTCTGGAGAAAAAGATTCCAATTACCGCACTGGTATACACATGAAGGCTTGGAAATACGTTGGTACAGGTATCCGCCGAATAAATCAATGAAGTTATCCAGGTAAACAGGTTTTTAGCAGGGTCAATATCCGGCCGCAGGTGAATCCCATTGGGAAATACCGTATAAATTATTAATGAAATTGTCATACCGCCAAACATGACCGCAGCAAATTTATAAAACAGCTTATCGTCTTCTTTCCACAAAAACCACAAGAAACTTCCTGCCACATATGCAAACCAGAACACATACGGCACGATAAAATACTCACAAAACGGTATCATACGATCCAATTTACATTCAATCAGATAATACTGATCCTGTACAAGTTTTTCCAGTATAAAAAACCAGGGAAAGTATATGAAACCATATAAAAATACCCAGGATTTTCTTCTGAATTCTTCTTTAAAATGCCTGCCCTTCATATTATTCCTTCTTTCCATTATCAAGCACCAGACTCCTGTTATCATTTATCGGTTATAAGTTCATGATCGATTATAAGTTACATGATCATCTTTAACTTGCGTTTTTCACATAATACGTTAAATTCGTCCAGATGTCCACAGACTTCTCCATCGGTATGTACACAAACCCTCTCACTGGTCTTAAAAGATGCAGAAGCACATCTTATAATATGCACCCCACGCATCTTCACATGTTTTCCAAACAAAGATGCCAGTAAAATCTTTATCAGCTGCAAACGCTTCTTGCAGGTTACAATACACAGATCAAATAATCCATCCTGGTTTTCTGCCTGCGGTGCCATTATAAAACCACCGCCTTCTTTTGGCTGCACATGAATGGATATATAGCGTACATCATCCAGCTCCAGTGTACGTACACCATCCAGCTGCATCTGTACAGAAATCGGTTTTTCCTTAAAAATAGTTTTTAATCCAACTTCAATGTACACAAGCTTCCCAATATGAAGTTTATTGAAGAAAGATTTCATGGGGCTGACCTGCACCCCTTCACAGATTTTGGCATCCAGCCCCAATCCACTGCTGACCATAAAACGATGCTGCTGCAATTCGCCCTGAATATAAGAAATGATTCCGTAATCCATCCATACAACATTCTTCCGGCGAAGAATCTGTTTCAGACGTTTCACCGGTCGTTTGGAAATATGATTGCTTGCGGCAAAATCATTGCCCGATCCCCCGGGAATATAAGCCAGCGTTACCTGCGCTGAAATATTAATGCCACTTACCACATCCCCCAGAGTTCCATCCCCGCCAATTACAATGATCGTCTTTTCTCTGGTTCGTTCTTCATTACTTGTCAGATCAGCTGCCAGTTTCGTCGCATGTCCTCCATATGATGTCATAAATACTTCATATCCAATATGGTGCTTATCCAGATAATTCTTACAATCTCGCCAGACAACAGCGGCTTTACCGGAAGAGGCCAGCGGATTAATAATAAAATAGTACTTTTCCATAATCTTTCTCTCTAAATCCGTCTCCTTAATTGAAACGTTACCTTTGTTGTCAACTTAGTATAACACACACCTGTAAAGAATCATAATGAATTTTTCAAAAACTTTTTACTTAAATTATTAATTTTTTCTGAAAAAGTTCTTGACATTTTCGAAAACAAAGGGTATACTGTACAAGCATTCAGCGAAACGCTTAAGCACAGCGGTTGTTACAGATGAAGCGCATGCGAAGTGTTCCTGATGTATTTACGGGGTCTTAGCTCAGCTGGGAGAGCATCTGCCTTACAAGCAGAGGGTCACAGGTTCGAGCCCTGTAGGCCCCATTATATGGCGGAATAGCTCAGTTGGCTAGAGCATACGGTTCATACCCGTAGTGTCGAGAGTTCGAAT
>JBGVFN010000024.1:0-41452 GCA_045121095.1 Lachnospiraceae bacterium
GCTTGCTTTGCCGCCTGCGCTCCCTTTACACCCAGTAAATCCGGATAACGCTTGCCCCCTACGTATTACCGCGGCTGCTGGCACGTAGTTAGCCGGGGCTTCTTAGTCAGGTACCGTCATTTTCTTCCCTGCTGATAGAGTTTTACATACCGAGATACTTCATCACTCACGCGGCGTTGCTGCATCAGGGTTTCCCCCATTGTGCAATATTCCCCACTGCTGCCTCCCGTAGGAGTCTGGGCCGTGTCTCAGTCCCAATGTGGCCGGTCACCCTCTCAGGTCGGCTACTGATCGTCGGCTTGGTAGGCCGTTACCCCACCAACTACCTAATCAGACGCAGGTCCATCCTATACCGCCGGAGCTTTTCACACCGTACCATGCGGTACTGTGCGCTTATGCGGCATTAGCTGTGATTTCTCACAGTTATTCCCCTGTATAGGGCAGGTTACCCACGCGTTACTCACCCGTCCGCCACTCGGCTCCGAAGAGCCTCGTTCGACTTGCATGTGTTAAGCACGCCGCCAGCGTTCATCCTGAGCCAGGATCAAACTCTCGTTAAAAAATCTGATCGGTCAGATAAACGTTATGGCTTATCTTCCGTTTTTACCTTTTCGGTTTTGCCATGTTCACTAAATTCGCATCTCACTTTCGTTCGTGCTCATTAAGTGTACAGGCATGTGTTCTTTAAAATGTTTTTCAAAGAATTTTCAGGAATCCATCTTCTTTCGAAGATAGTTTAAAGGTTTATTTCTTACGTTGTTCAGTTATCAAGGTTCCTGCGCTGTGGCTTTCGTTTCTTTTTTGTTTCAGCCGCAACGTTTTGTAGTTTAGCACACTCTTTTGTGTTTGTCAACCACTTTTTTATCTTTTTTTCAAAGTTTTTTGTTTTCTTTCAGAATTGTGTCTGAATTGTTTCTTTTCTTTGATTTGTATCAGCAACTCGTATAACTTATCGCTGACAGCTTTGATAGAATATCACTTTAAGTTTCATTTGTCAACGATTTTCTTTGTACTTTAATAAATACATTTTTATAGCTGAAAAGTGGGCTGTAGACATTATTTTTACACTATTATTCCCCTGACCACCAGAAAAATACATATCGATTAGTGATCAGGGGAATGGTTTTAATGAAGCAGTTCCGGCAGGATTTCTCTCCAGTTTGTTTCGCCTTCGTATAAGTGAAGACCTACTGATGGACCGCTGTCATATGCTTCTTTTAATCGCTGCAGTCCGGCATAGGTACTGATGGAAATGCCGCAATAAATGCGTTGAATGGCAATTCTGTCATGTTGGATACTCTGCTGTATGCAGCCATTTACATTTGCCTGAAATGACTGGGCTCCTGCTGAAATCTGATATGCGTTTGCAGGAACAGATATTAATACACATTCAAAGGCACCTGCAGGTGTTCCTGTCCAAGGAGCAGTCTGATAGTGCGGAACCGCTCTGCGATATAATGGTCTAAAGAGTATATCTTCTGAATGCACCCGGGTTTCCTGCGGGGTAAGACTTGGATCGTGAAATTGCATATAGTATTCGTCCCAGTTTGCAAGATGGTGCTCTTCCAGTCTGTCAATGAACCAATCTGCCATAAACTGATTGATCATGGATGAAATCTTTTCTTCGTCTGAATACATCCACCTTTCTCTGGAATCTTCCAGATATCTTGAAAATATCCGTATAAACTGGTTCCTGTCCTGCTGCTGCAAAATATGCTGCAGACAGCTCTGAAAGCTTTCTTCATTGCTATTTGCAGGAAATCTGGTATAAAACGTTTCCCAATCGTGCTGATTTTCAAGATAATTCAGATTTATATGGAAGGTATCATTCAGATTTTCCAGCATACATTTCAGAGGATGAAAATAGAAATTGTTCATTGCTTCCGTCTGATGCTTTAACGTAAGGATCAATTTACCTGTATATTCCCAGATGCTAACTTCCAGTTTTGACTGATAAAGTTTCTTCAAGGTTTCCAGATAGGTTTCATACGCATCTGACTCCCTCCTTCTGTTTAAAAAAGTATTTTTAGAAACACAGAACTCATATTTAGCCTGTTCTGCAATTTTAATACTTTTTTCACATTGTTGTCTTGCATCTCTTTGCCGCATCTCGGTTTCAGCATATAATCTCTCGAGCAGATAAATCAATGTTCGAGGGTTTGGACCGTCCAGAAGAGAGGCTGCATAATAGGGACCATATTGTCCGTCGCGGCAGATCCGAATCAGTTCATTGAATAAATACTCTTCGCAGGAAATGGGATTTTCTTTGTAACAGTAGTCTCTATTCCATGAATCTCCACTCATTTCTCTGAATTTTTGCTCCAATTTTCCCTGCTGCTGATGTAACCAGTTCTCCATTGGTCCTATAATAGGTTCAGCATGAACCCATGAAGCGGAAATCATTTTCACCGTTTGCATTTCCGGTTTGTATACAGGGCAGTCCATGGATACACTGGACATCAGTACATTTCTTAATTCAGAAACCGTATAGTGCAGTCGATTCTCTGCAAATTGCATTACTTCTTCATCTGTAGCTGCCTTATTGCAAATGCCGCTTTGTTCCCAGCAGGCAGCCGCCAGCCAGTTAAGCTCCTGCGAAATGGGCAGTTTGATTTCTGCTGCTCCGGGGATGCAATAATTGCCATAATTTCCTTCCGGAGTCTGAATACTGTTCAGAGCATCGATCTGTGATGTATTTGATACATAACTGTCCGAATTCACACAGGCTGCCATAATATGATCCGCGACCACATTCATACAGTACTGTTGAGGAGCTGAAACCATCGCTCCATCATCATCAACAGCCGATATCATATAACATCTGTCTACAGGAGGTTCCGAAGTTTCTATATAAATAGAAGGTCCGTATTCTTGTCTAAAACAGCCGCCGGTATTCTGCATATTCATCAGATAATCCAGTTCCTTTAAACTGGCATAGGCATTTCTGCGCAATGCGTGTACCCGGGCTGGATCGTGCATTGCCCGATTTTCTATTACATCAGGCAAAAATGCATATCCCCATATTTTTGCCTGTTGAAGATGCATTTCCTGTAAAATTTTTTTGGTAATATAACATATATCCGCGAAAATACCGCTTCCTGTCCCACCGGACAATCCAGTGACAATATGTATCGTTAAACGCTCCCTGTTTACATGATATGCATTACATACTGCATTAATTTCCGCATGAATCCGCATGTAAACGTCCTCTATCCTGTGAATCAGATGATATCTGCCAATCTGACGGATTGCGGCGGCACCGTATGCTGCATAATGAAACTGAAATGGTATTTCGCTCGAAAACCATTGTCGATACTGCGGCTGCATTTGTATGTTCTGAAGCATGTGAGGATTATGAAATATATTTTCCAGATGATTATCACGGATATACAAAGTTTCTTCTTCTGGAAATCTCTGATTAAGCATCCATTCCGGATCTGTGTCAATGGATAAAAATCGAATATTACCGTATTCAGCTCCCGGCCCCTGATTCTGATCATCCAGCCGGATATTTTCCCGAATTTTCCCTTTTAATACACTTAATGCTGCTGTGCCCAACCCCCCCAGACCAATTACCAGTGTGGGAATGTCATTCCGCTCTGCCTGATAACGATCTGTTTTTATACCTCCACCGGTGTCTAATAATAATGAACTGTACATAAATGCCTCCTTTGTTCTGCAATTTTCGAGAGGGAGTATAACTTTCCAAATAAATGCCCATATTAGCTATGTTGTCTATCCACTTTATGCCATCTATATGTTTTCATCACCCATACTATTTATACCATTTATGCTATATATACTATCTGTCACTATACTGAATCAATGCAATTTTAAATTCCCGGTCAATCTGCAGACTGATCCTTCTGAATTCATTGATGGAACGATTATAATTTCTGCAGAATTTCTTTGCTGCTTCCTGCGCAAGAGCCAGTATCTCATTGTCAGATATGTATGGTATTGCGCAGCGGAAAGAGATTGTCTTTTCTCCCCGGCAGATCTGCTGATATAACAGTTCCTGAATCTGTGGTTTGCTGTATGCTACCATTCCACGCAGACTGTAATAATCCAGGTCAGACCATCTGCACACAGGGTATTTACTCCGATCCCATATATGGTTCACTGAGATCAGATTGTCATCCACCAGAAAATACCGATCTTTGCAAATAGCGTTTTTTTCCTTCAGCAAATCACCGGTAAGATCCATATGATAAGATTTTCCATCAACCCAGACCATATTCCATGCATGTTTGCCGGAAATACCCAATTGTCTGGTTTCTCCTGCAACAACGATACACTTGATCCTGAGAATATCACAGAGCAGCTTTACAGTAAAAGCAATCCCCTGACACACACCCATTTTCTTAATAAGGGGACCGATTATGGTGTAATCTTCCTGAGTACCATAATTTCCGGCTGCCACTACAGGATCGTATTTTACATTTCTCTGCAGATACATCTGGATAGCCAGCAGTCTGTAATAAACAGAGCGGTCCGGTGTGGCAATCTGGCGTCGGAACTGTTCGGTAAAATTGCTGATCTGCCGTTCCAGCTGCATGGCGGTTTCTCTGGAATAATAGTATCGAAAGGAAAGATTCAGTCCAAGAGCATCTTTCGAATAGTTATACTCTGAACGCAGATAAAACATACCCGGATAATCCCTGCGGATTATCTCTATCATTCGACTTACATAATTTATATCGTGAATACCCAAAAGCTGACATTTCTCACTCATATTCTGAAAACACATCAGTAATTTACGGTATACTCCCTGATCTCTGGCATTTAATTGTTCATAATAGTATGCGTAATAAGTATTGATCATTTTTCGTTCTCCATTTGTTTTATCTTAAATGGTACATAATGTAACTGTTCGGTACCTTCGCTGTTACATATAAATTACTTACCTGATGGAATCGTTAAAAATTCAGAATTTCATTCGTGTATCTTGCTTATATGCTGCTTTACATTCATTTATTTCATCTACTGCTTCATATGCTTCCCTCATCTGTGAAATCCCACGCAGAGAATACAAAGGAATACACATTACTTCCTGTATCAGCATAAATTGAGAAACATTGCTTCTTACGACAGTTATTCCTCGAGGGCGAACCAGTGACTCCACCACACTGGAAATTTCCCGCAATTCATCAGGTACTATTATAAATTTCTGATGGATAAAGTCCTCCATCTGATATCCTTTTTCCAGACTGTAAAGGTTTCCATGGTGTTTTTCTAACATATGTACGATTTCCTGAACAGCATCGGCAATCCATGCTTCCTTTTCAGGAGCAGGCTGATTCCAGATGGAATCCATTTCTTTTATACCAATTTCATGCGGCCCGTATGCCGCCAAAATGGACTTTTCAATCAGACCCCTCCGCAAATCATTCTGCAGAAACACTTTTAATGCATTCTGAAAATCCTGTATTATATCCATTACAGCCTTTTCACCTGTTATACCGACTCCAGAATTCTTTGAAAAGATATTTTTTATAAAAGAACCCGTAATCATCTGTTCCAGCCAGCTGGCCTGTTTTTGAGCCAGTTTTTCCAGATAATGTTCTAACTTCCAGCGGGCAGTTTCGTTTTCTTTAAAATTGATCAACTCCTTCTGCTGTCTGTAAGAGGAAGCGGGCCTGTTTATATCCTTCAGATTCTGCTCAAAAAGGGATTCTGTATCATCCATGATCTGCGCCCAGATATCACAGTATGGCAGGATTCGGCTCACTATCCTGTATCTTATTTCATTTATAACCGCAGGGATATGCTTAAAGAAAAAATAATCCATATTGCCGCACTGAATCATCTGACCTGTTAAATCCGCAAGGCTTCTTCTGCCATTGAAAGCCCCAAGAATACTTCTGACAATCTGTTCCTTATATTCCTGGGCGTCTGCGTTCATATGTTTCAGCTGCATTTCTGAATATTCCTTTCTTTTCGGAATTTCCTGTTCCAGCTTGTTTATTGCAGCAACCATATATTTCTTTAAAAGCATACTTCCTCTGCAAATCCCATAGTCCTGAATTACATCCGTTATATATCTTTCTATAACTATCATAAACCAGTCTGTCAGCTCATCTATAGACAAAGATGGAAGCATAGCATATTGCTGATGTGCTTTCTTTTGAGCCAGATTAGCTAATATCTCCGGATTTTCTCTGAATTCTGCCCTGTGAGGAATCTCTTCATCCGCAATAACAATATCTGTTTGAATTCCTTTTTTTCTTATAAAATCCAGATATCTCTGCCCAAATGATGAGAGCTTCAGAAAATTACTTAGTTTCCGGCAAAACAGTTCTTCTTCTTCCTGTGATAATGGCTCTTTTAAATCTCTGACGACCTGTTTCCATACCCGGTTCATATAACAGGCCTGAATTTTATCCGCTGGTACACGAACGGTATGAATAGAAGCATTTTTGTAACAGAAATTCACGTTACTCGGAAACTTTGCAGGATCACATTTAACCGGATCATGTTTAACAGAATAAAGCCAGCTTTCCCGCGCAGGTGTAAGCGGCTCCTGAAAAAGCGGGTTCAGAACAGGACTGGAAATCCATCCTGTCCAGGCTTTCGGATTGGATAAAACTATTCCAACCCAATCTGTCAGACGGTCAATCGCAGCTTCAGGAGATTCCGTGACTCCTGTCGCTTCCATGCTATTTATAAGATAGCAAGAATGAAAGATATTTCTATTTGATGAATAATTTCCCCATCCGGGTTTACAGTTGTATTGACCGCTGCTGCTGTGCAGATTCATGTAATAATCGATTTCTTTCAGAACCGCATACTGATCTGCCAGATGAACCTTCTTTTCTTTCGGCAGGATACTGCCTTGAGATTCATCCTGTATAAGCAGATACGCAGAGAAGTAATATTCAGCAGGATCTACTCCGCAGGACTCCAGAATATGATGGATCAGATAGGAAACATCTGTTATGGAATCCTTATCCGCACATTCTGACAAGTCAGCAAAAAGCATGATATGTATTGCGGGATGTCCATATGTTCTCATTCTCAGTTCCCAATATTTTTTATGAAAGATTTCCCCCAACTTCCAGGGAAGGGACTCCTCATCATATACAACCACTTCTTCCTGTGTTAAAAATCCACCGGCTCCCCGCTCGGTCTTCTTTTTTAAATTAATCTCATCCGAATCAATGACCAGATAAGCGAAATCACTGTTTTCTTCCCATTCTTTTTGATTTTTTCGTTTTAATTCATTTATGACCTGACTGCCTGTTCTGCCTGAACCGATCAGAATAGTGGGCAGAGAGTCCTGTCTTTCTTTTTGTGAGAAAAAGGTTCCTTTTGTGAGCGATAACTCACTGAGACTTTCTTTTGGTATGTATCGCATGGGAAATTTCCTTCCTATTTCTTGCTGAACTGTTACGACTTTTATAGTACCTATAATTGTGCCATAAATAAAAAAAGGCGTCAATAAACTTCCACTCTAATGAGTATAACTGTTACAGTTCACATCATAGCTTATATAACGCCTTGTTTGCTACAGTAGTAAAATAGTACTAAAATAAAACCGAAATAATCCTGAAATCAATTAATCAACACCAGTCAATCAATACCCATACAGCTGGTCCAGCCCTGCTGCAATTCCCTCTGCCAGTCTGGTCAGTGTAACAGAGGAATAATCCGATGCCCGGTCTCCTACTTCCAGATCCACAGAAGGAATGGTGGAATAAGAAGTCTGAGTCAGGTCCAGTGCCAGAGTTCCGTCACCGAAAATTTTTACACCCTGCTGCTCCATACCATCAATAATGGCATCACCCAGCTGGTGATGTTCCTGCCAATGAGAAGCCACGGGCTCCATGCTGCGGTAGGAGGAAATATCAGGTACACTGATATAAAACAGCCCCTTATCGCTTTGAGAGGAATCGTAGTGCAGTGCAATATGACAGTCTGCATACTGATTGGCAATTACGGTTCTTGCGATGTTGTCCAGCTGAACATCTTCTGTTTCACGGATCATCAGTACATCGTATCCGCTTTCCAGAAGTACATCTTTTACGGTTAATGCCAGTTTCAGGGTTACAACCGATTCCCGGGTTCCGTCATTCATGGTGGTTCCGCCCGCAACTGCGGTTGCCTGGGTTTTGCCTTCACCCGTACTTCCCCCGGTTACTTTGGGAGATCCGTCAGGATGGCATAAGGTATAGACCTGATTTCCACCGGAAGTTCCATGCCCGGCATTGATACAGATGATTTTTCCCTTTTTCACATCTGTTGATGTGCGGTACAGCATTGCCTGGCCTGTGTGAATTTTGGAAAATTCCGCATATTTCCAGTTCGAATCCCATTCAATCACTTCTTCCATGGACTGTTCTTCCTCACTACTATTTTCTTTTGTTTCATTGCCTTCACTGTCGGAGCTGTCTGAATCACCAGATTCATCCAGAAGGTGTTTCTCTGTATTTTCTTTTCCCTGTGCGGATTCTGCTTCGCTGTTTTCCAGTAAATCAGACCCCAGCGATGCACTTTCTGCGGTGCTGTTCATGTCACCTGTATTTCCACACCCGGTTAACAGAATCATAAGGCCGAGCAGACAAACTGCTGGCTTTATCATTCCGGATAAATGTTTTTTCATAAATGCGTCCTTAAATATACCCTTTCTTCTGCTCATATTCCCGCATGAATTTTGCATTGGCTTTTTCGTATTCATTGAGAACACCTTCGTCAAAGGAAGCGGCATCAATAGTTCCTTTATACCAGGATTTGGAGTTAAAATAGCTCTGCAGATCCTCTGAGTCAAACTTGCGTCCATGGCGGGCATAGATTTCATTTCTTGCAATACGGATATCTGCTGCAGCCATCTTGTCCAGCTCTGCTTCGGTGACATATCTGGAATTGCTGTCAGCGATCATGTAATCGCCGTCAGCAGCCTGTGTCTGTTCAACAGCAACTTCCTGTTCACTAGTAATTTCACAGATATATCCCACTTTACCCGAAACGTAAGAAAATGCTCCTACCAGGTCATTTCTCTGGTCGTTCATGGTCCATCCGATATCTGTACCGTCTTTTTTCGCCTTCCACAGGCACAGATAAGCTTCTTTCACCCCATCGGAACTGTCTTCATAACTGGGTTCACCGGGGTACCATTTGGAAAATGTCCATTCCTCGCCGGTAATCCAGCAGTTGGATTCTTCCCATTTGCTGCAGTTGTTCAGACTTGCACCCAGCCAGATATAGTCCAGGCCAGACTTTTCTGCCAGCTGACAGATTTCATTAAATTCTTCTTCACTGGTAACAACTGCAAGATTTCCGCCTTCTGCATAACATCTTTCTGCTGCTTCTTCCCAGCTTACATCCGCCTGATGAATCTTATATTCACTTACCAGTATGGTTTGTGCTGCAGGAGTTTCCGTGCCTGATCCCAGTGTTTCCCCGTTGTTCAAAACACCGCTTGCATTGCCGGCAGATGCCTGATTGCCGGAATTCCCCGACGCATTCTGAAGAGAACTGAAAAGAGACATTCCACCAAATACAATAACGATCATGATTACGCCCAGCAGTCCCACCTGAAGCAGCAGCTTACTGTTTCCACCGCCGCCGCTGCCGGTTTTGACCGGTTTTGTTCGATTCCTGTTTTTATTCTTATTTCTCTTCTTATCCGCTGCCATACTGGGGGCATTGTCAAAGCCGCAGTAGGGACAGGAGGTTTCCTCACCGATCTCCCGGTTACAGTTTCCACATTTCATAGCTCAATCCTCTTTCTTTTGTTCTTTGATGTTTTCCATATACAAACAGAAAATATTCTTTTACACCACATCAATTCAGCCGCAGCTTCGCCTGAATAATACGCACAACCGACTCATCCAGCCGTTCTTCCGTGATTTTTCCTGTTTTCACAGCAGAAATAATGCCATTATAAGCACTGTTAAAATCTGCCGGCATTAAAAGCAGATCCACACCGGCCTGTACTGCTTTTACCGCAGCCTCTGCTGAACCGTAGGAATTCTGAATCGCTCCCATATTTAATGCATCGGTTACTACCAGACCTTCAAATCCCAGTTCATCCCGCAGAATATCCTGAATCACCTCGGAAGAGAGAGATGCAGGTGTATGATCATCAGTAATGGAAGGTACGGAAATATGTCCCACCATAATCATATCTGTTCCATTCTCAATTCCATCTATGAAAGGAATCCACTCACTTTTCATCAATTCTTCTTTGGTTTTATCGGTATAAGCATATCCTTCATGCGTATCCGCTGCGGTGGCTCCGTGTCCTGGAAAATGCTTTAGTGTGCCATACACTCCGTGGTTATTGAGCCCTTCCAATACCGAAAGAGACATATCCGAAACCAGCTGGGCATCGCTTCCGAAGGAACGCTGTTTTACAACCGTATTTTCCGAATTAGTCAGTACATCCGCCACCGGTGCAAAGTCCAGATTAAATCCCAGATCAGAAAGATAGGTTCCGATGGTATCACCTGCTTCCAGAGCTTTTGACACATCTCCTGATTCACCGATTTTTTTCATATTATCGATCTTTTCTACCTGAAATGCACTATTGTTGCCAACACGGGCCACAGTGCCGCCTTCTTCATCCACACACAGGAACAGAGGAAGACCCGTTCGTTTTTCGCTGTACTGCTGGATATTGGCCAGCATTTTCTTCGTCTGTGAATAAGAGGTCATATTCTGTGAAAAATAAATCAGGCCGCCTACCGGATATTGATTGATTTTCTCCTGTGTGGCAGTTCCCGCCTGCACCACCGTCTGAATGCCGGTTAATGCCTCTGGTGTAATGATAAACAGCTGGGCTGCTTTTTCTTCCAGCGTCATTTTTTTCAGAATGGCTTCTGCCTGTTTTTGAATATTTTTATTATTTTCCGCTATTTTCCGGTTCCCGCAAGAGTCCCCAGTCTTCCCACTTTCACCCTTTGCAGTGGTTTCAAATGCCTGATCCGGGTTCGTCTGCGGGATAAACTGAATGTTCAGATCGATGATTCCGTCAATTCCATCGATTGTTCCGGTTTCTGTGTATTGCCAGTATTCAAACTCATAGGGGGTCTGAGGGCTGGCCTCATAATCTGCGTACCAGATACCATACTCCTCCAGCCGGGAAAGATCCAATTTATACGCTTCCCACACCATATTGCTGTAAACCATGGGCTCATATCCTGCTTCCCTGATCTTTTCGCAGAAGACAACTGCATTTTCCGTAAACTGCTCACCTGTCACATCATCCGTTCTGGCCTCGGCATCCTTGATATTTTCCGGATCAAAGAAAACAGGACACTGAAGCTCAACGCCCTTCAGATGCTCAATTACAAACTCAGCCTCTTCCTCCGCTTCTTCCTCGGAAATAGCCTGAGAGAAGAAATAGACGCCCACATCCAGCCCGGCCTTTTGTGCACCGGCAAGATGCTGCACAAATCGCTCATCCAGACGCAGAACACCTGACTCGCCATAGCCTCTATACCCAATCCGAAGGATAACAAATTCCACACCAGCGGCCTTTACTCTGTCCCAATCCACCTCATTCTGATATTTGGACACATCAATACCTAGACGGGTTTCATAATTCTGATCCGCATAGGACTTGATACCATTTTCGTCTTTCAGATAATTCCAGTTATAATTATGTAATTTCCATTCTTTCTGAAAAGGAACCGTATAGGAAATGCCTTCCACATCCACAAATTGGATCTTATCCGGCAGAAAATCCTGGGTTTCTTCTGTAGATTCCCCTTCTCCCGACTTATTATTTCCTGATCCATCTGTCCCCGTCTGTTCACCGGCCACAGCCTGACTTTCGTCTTCACCACCTGAAAAACTGCATCCTGCAAAACTCATAACCGCCAGAAGAAGTACCAAAAATACGGAAAGCGACTGTCTGATCGGTCTCATTTGTCTGATTTGTCCGGTCTGGCTAATCCATCTCATGAATCTGCCTGATCCAGTTTGCCTATTATATTTCATCTCTATTCAGCCTCCAAATACTCCTGATAGGAACGACATCCATTGCTGGTACTTCCTGAAAATCCGCACTCCCGGTAGAGACACTCCGTAATATAAAACTTCTGAGACCGGTCGGTAGAATTAACAGGAACCGGCATTTCCACACGCATACGATACAGATTTCCATTCATGGCAGTAATCACCTCATATACAGAAACTGTTTTCGCTGAATCCACAAAACCGGTAAAAATACATCTGGATTTTTCATCCCCATCAATCTTCTTCAGAATCACTTCTATATCGTACAAAGAACCACACTCGCTGTCAAACCACTCAGAAGCCGCCTGTCCATGAGAAATTCCTTTTTTAATATTGATCTTCTGATAACAAAGATGTGCCCCTTCCTCATTGGAGTAAAAATCATAGCGTATCTCATTATTGCCATCCAGCACATCAAAAAGAGTATTATCTCCTTCTACCCGCTGATACAGCTGAGCAGGATAGGAAAAATAAAATGTATTATCATATTTCCATGTATAATATTGAGCCGGGTCCAGATTATCCGCATAGAACCCACTGGCAGAAGGATTTACATAAGGAAGCTCCAGCTCCTGACTACTGTAAAACGGATTTGTAGCCGCGGAGGATGCCTGTGATGTAGTTCCACTTTCAGCCGCAGCTAATCCTGATGAACTCTGACTGACCGTATTCTGCTGTCCCGCCACATTCTGCTGCTGTACTTCGTTCTGCTGCTGTGCCACGTTTTGCTGTTCAGATGACCGCAGCGGATTATTACCTGATATCAGCAGATAAATAATAATACCCAGCAGCACAATGATCATACCGCCGATCATTGCCAGAACCTCGGATCTGCCTCCCCCGGTTCTGTCCTTTATAATAACAGTCCGCCCCTGACGGTCTTTCTTTTTCCCGGAGCCAGTCTGCTGTTCTTCCAGATAATCCGTATCATCTGCTTTTACATTGGTCAAATCCCGTCCACAATAGCTGCACTTCTTTGCATCGGATGGGTTTGCTGCACCACAAACACAGTATTTCATGCTTTTTCCTCTCTTTTTGATTTCAAGTTTCGTCTTTTATTGTAACGGTATATTGAATTAATTGCAATAAAAAGAAGTCCGCTTCAATAACAAAAAAGTAACAGTCCAGCGGGTGCTGAACTGTTACTTTTTTTGCCTAAATAATCCGATCAATCTCTTCCTTCAGCTGCTCCAGCAGGAAAACTGCAAAATTCTCAGCTTCCACAATCGGTCGTTTTTCCACATCTGCGTCCATATTTTCTGAGATATCCACATGGGAAGCAATATCATCCACAGAGACTTCATCCACAGGGACTGCGTCTTTGGGACTGCTTACAAACAATACTACAGGACATAATCCATCTTTTCCCGGACAGGATGTGTCAATACAGTAATAACCGCCAAATCCATCAAATCCAATGGCAATATATTCCTGAGGCATCTGCATTTTTTCTCTTAAATAAGCCGTTGCCCACATTCCGTTGGGAATGGCTTTTGTGTCTTTTTCCGGAACAATTCCGTAAATTTCACAACCCTCAAAAACTCCTGCTCCATACTGTTTCAGAAAATGCCGATAGTCCACGGGAAATTTCAGTTCCAGTGCTGCTTCTTCCTGCTGAATCCGTGAATCGGAAACCGGACCTGAAAAATCGGTATGTTCTTCATATTTCTTCATGATTCTGTCTATCTGATCCAGTTCTTTCATCCTTCATCCTCAAGCTCGCCTAAAAATTTGCCATATTCATTCAACTTCACAGTGGTTTCTTTACAGGCCTGCACGCTTTGCAGAATCTGATTGGCTACTGCTGCCACCATGGCTTCTGCACGGTCGTAGGATGCATCTTTTGCATACGCTCTTAATTGATTTAAACTTGCGGCTGCCCATTTATTAAGCTGCACCATATCTCTGAGCGTTTCCTCTAAATTCTGTGACAGTTTACAAACCTCATCTTTATCGCCTATTATCTGACTCATGCTTTCTTTCCTCCAGAGTAACCGTTCAAACGCCTAACGACTGCGCCCTGTCTGTTCAAAAATTTTTCTTTTCTCAATTTGCTCTCTTACCAGAGCCAGTCTCTTCCGGATATCCGATTCCCCTTCCTCCAGAATCTGCTGGATATTGCGGGCATGCTGTACAATTTCTTTCTGGGCATTTGTTCCAAATTCAGTATCTCCCAGAATGGATGCCGCACGCGCGCCATATTGCTCCATGACGAAAGCTTCTTTTTTCATGGTTTCCACATATTTATACGAAAATTCCTCATAAAACTGCTCCAGCATCTCCAGATCACGTTCTACCATATTTTCTCCTCCAAACACTACAGTCCCTGTTCTCTCTTTATAAATGCAGCCCGGCGCTTCCAGTAGCTGCTTTTCAATACATTAAAAGTAGAGCGGTTAATCCCGCTTGGAATATCATTGGTGTTAATATGAAGTGCCCCATGATTTTCTTTATGAACAGATTCTGGAAGTTCCATAATGCCGCCCCGCTGCTGGGACTGCTGCATATGATGCAGATTCATAGGCAATCCATCTGAACCTACTGGCGCCAGGCCACGCTGCATTCTCTGCAGATTCGTCCTGCCCCTTCCATCGGTCTGGGAAAGGTCAAGTTTTGAATCATCACCGTAAAAATCCACTCCACGAAAGGTCATCTTATGGAAACCTCCTGAACTACCGTTGGAATCTCCTGCTGCTGCAGATTGTTTCGATTCCTGATAGGCATCGAAATCTTCATCTTCCATGAGTTCTTCCAGAAACCTGATATACCGATTCACTTTTCTCCGTCCGCCCCGGAGGGAAGCTGTATAGGCTTTTTTCCCTTTCTCAATCATGGCTTTGCAGGATGAAACCTTAGAAGCATACTTCTTCATTTCCGCACACAGCATTTCCAGCTGCTGTATCCGGCTCCTGATCGCCTGCGCCAGCTCTTCATCTTCGGAACTGCCAGATTCAGAATTCTGTGCTTTGCGCTTTAACTGAGCGGCCTGTGCTTCCAGATCCTGAATCTGACGTTGAATCATTTCCTTTTTTTCGGCCAGACGTTCTGCCAGCTTCTCCAAAGCTCGCAGAAGTTCTTCACATTCTTCATCCGCCATGGATTTTACTTCACCTATTGTAGTATACAGATCCCACAATTCTGCGGGATCTGCGTTAATTTGCATTGACATATCAGCCATCTTCTTCCAGTTCTTTCAAAAACTTGGAATAGGATGCAAGACTTCTTGCTGTTTCACCACAGTCTTTTGCGTTATTTAATACAACAGAAGCCACTTCATCCACAACACTTTTAGCAACTTTTAAGGATCCGTCTTTTGAGGTCTGACTTAACTCTGTGATTAAAGAATCACCTTTTTTATTGGCATTTATAATATCCTTAAGAATATCCTGCAACGAAGTAGCCATGTTCATTACTTCTCCGCTTTCGCCTACTGTCATTGCCATAAGAATACACCCCTTTCTGAATTTATCTGCCTTCTGATTCTAACTGCTTTCTTTTATTAATCTGCTCCTGAACTCTCTGTTCAATTTCCCGGATCCGCTGTTCACCCTGATCTACTGCATCCTGTATTTTGGTTGCAGTTTCTTTGACAGCTCTGGCTTTATTGGTTGCATAGTCTGTTCCTGACAGAGCAGAAGTAATTCTTCCAGCCAGTCCATTCAGTTCATCTGCTTTTTCTCTCAGCGGTTTCAGGCATTCTTTCTGGAAATTCTGACAGAACTCCTGAATCTTTTCCAAATCTCTCTTTACCATATTCTATCTCCTTTCCTTAGTGTGTCATAACCCTTTTGTTTCTACAGCTTATACGGTATAAATCGCTTTCCGCTTCTGCCGTCATAATAAAATGCCATAGTCACCGGCAGAGTTCTTACCAGATTACTGCGCTCCAGAAAATCGGATGCATCATTGTCACTCATGGCAAATGCAATCTTGTGGCCGAAATCAGAAGTCCGTGCACCTCTGAAATCCTTAAGTGCTGCTGCTGTGTCATAGATAACCAGATTATATACATTTCTTGAGGGACCAATATGAATGATCTTTTCAATATCATCACATGCATTGTAAAGATAGCTTTCATCATCGGCTTCGTCTTTATTTTCCTCTTCTGCGTAGGGATCTTCGTCTTCCAGACCAGCATCAAAGCTAAAATCATCACCGCCAAACAGAGAATCAAACATACTCTCCAGATCGGCCTGTGCCTTAGAAGCACCAATGGTTTCATTGGAGGATTTCTTATTTTTACCATTCTTACCAGAAGATTCATCTGCCAGTTTCTCCAGCACTTCCGGTTTTCTGCTGCTTTCTTCATTCAGCAGATCCGCGATGATGTCCAGTCCCAGCCAGATTACCAGCGTTTTTGTGGTATTGGCACGATTGTTAACGGTTTTCAGAAGCACATTGATCTGATAACAGATATCTTCCAGATCTTCATATACAGACATGTTCAGCGTATCATCTGCCAGTCTCTGAATATCCTCATCATATTCCCGGTACAGGCTGGCAAATTTATCGGTCATAACCACAATATTATAATCCTGCTGACGAACAAAGCTTTCTGTAACTGCTTTCAGAATCTGCATCTGCTGTTCTTCACTTCCGCCAATGCTCATAATGTTGCTGCCTTTTCGCTGCAGCAGAGGGAAGTGCATACTAAACTGAAGATCCAGAGGGCGGCCCAGATAAATATGCATGTCTTTATCACCATGACGGCGAGGCTTCAAACCGGTCTTTTCCCATTCGTTGATGGATTCCCAGTTTACAGCTTCTACAACCTTATCATCAAAAGAATCCGACACATAATCTTCTGCCTGATACAGTTTTCTTGCCCGCTTATTCATTTCAAAACGCCATTTACCGTCAATGTAAATACCCATACCTCTTTCAATATGAGTCACTTCCTTCAGAACACCATCTTCATCCCGCTCTTCTGTTACTGTCTGAACCGCAACTTCACCTGTCTTCATGTTCAGGAACGGTCTTAACTTATCTCTGTCTTTTTCATTCAGGGTTTCTTTTAATTCATCTTCATAATTGGATAACGCAATTCTGGCTTTGATCTGCTTCTTACCTTTTTCTGATAATCCCCGCAGCCCATCCACAATAGCCTGATCGGAGAACAGCAGGATAATTCCCAGTGCCCGGGCTTCTGCCAGCAGGTTTTCCAGTTTTTCTTTATATTCCGGTTCTTTCTGAGCGTGCTGTGCCATTACATGGAATTCATCAATAATAATGATCAGACGGCGCAGAGAATCTACGCCAAAGATTTCTCTGTAATCGTTGAAATTCGTTACATTAATTTCTTTGCCTTCCCGTTTCAGCGCCACATCCGCTTCTGCAATAATTTCCTGTCTGCGCTCCATTTCTGCAGTGATTTTGTCGATAAATGCATAAGAGAAATCAGATGTCTTACTCAAACCGATAAAACGGATATGAGGCGGTGTATTGGTTTTATAGGAGTAAAATTCCGTAATCTTATAATCTGCCAGCCAGATTTCCACATCACTGGGAGAATAATTCATGACAATGGAGGTAATCAGCATATGAAGGAGGGTACTCTTACCAGAACCGGTACCACCGCAGATCAGACCGTGAGCATTCATGGCTTCACCCAGGCAATATTCCATAATATGACCTTTTCGATCAAGTGCAAAAGGAATTCGCAGACCCTTCATGGAATCCAGACGTCCAAAAGGAGTCTCGGGATCAATTATATGAGGGAAGTAATTATCCGTTTCTGCAACTGCATTTTTTACAGAAACAACACTGTTGATATAATCCGGATTTCCTTTCAGCTTCATCTGAAGACGACAGGTGGAAGAGCAATCGGTAGCCGCCAAACGTGCGATCTTCTGCTCCATGGCATTTTTATCAAGAGTAATTCTGTCAAAAGTAGCATAAGCCTCTTTTGAAACCTTATCCTGGAAAGTATGATTATTGGAATGAGGATTTTTGCGCTGCATTTCCAGCCAGGTGTCCTGATTGTTCATCAGAATAATAGAAACGCCACGCTGAGCACCGTTTTTCACCAACTTGTCCAGAAGCTTCATATCTTCATCAGTAAATCCGGTAGGGAAATTATCAATAACAACAATCTGATAGGGAATAATACCCTTTCCACTGTTAATATCCTGATTCGCTGCATTATACGCCTGAATGGACTCAAAACCACCCATTTCTTCCGCTACTCTGGAAATATACTGATCCAGTTTTTTCAGTCCGTCACTAATATTTTTGTTTTCCAGATAGGTCTGAGCCAGCTTATAGCTTCCACCGGTTACCCGTTTATTCAGATTGATCAGCTCACCATCCATTACCTTCTGCAGGTTCATCAGTTCTGCAAAATCTGCTCCGGTTTTCTCACCGTCCATCAGATGCAGTTCCATATAATAAGCAGGGGTCATACGCACAATCTGATAAATCAAAGATCTTACAGACTGAACAGCCTGAAGTGCCGTATCTGCTTTATGTTCATACAAGAAATGTATAGGTTCCTGCAAAGAACGGGTATACGGTACCCGGACAATTCCAGAAGTTACACCACTGTCTGAATAAGAAAGTTTCATTTGTTTTGCCATACACGCCTTAGAATATCGAAGTTCTGTTTCCAGAGAAATATCAATGTCACCCAGATACAGATTTCCCGCTACTTCTGTGGGCTGCTGATAGCGTCCCCATTCCGTTTCCGCCGTACAGCCGGATGCCTCCAACACCTGCATATATGCTTTTTCATATTCCGCAGCCAGGTGTTCTATGGCCGTACCGACAATTTTCATGCTCTGTTCATGCTCCTGCAGCTGTTCATTCAGATAATTCAGCAGACCCCTGATCTTACCCATCAGATCTGCATAAATCTCATCATTTTTCTTACCAATACCCAGAAAACGCTTCAGAAGAGTCAGAAAACTGGTATCTGCCAGTTCGGCACGGATCTGAGCCAATTCCTGAAGAGAATATCTTTGATTCTCAACTGTATTAATAATGCCGTACTTTTTATGATATTTCTCAAACAGCTGACTTTTCAGACTGTTGGCATTATCAATTTCCCGTTTCAGCGACGCACATTCCGATGCTTCCTGCTCATAAGCTTCAATTTTTTCTTCCAGCTTATCAATTCGTTCTATAAACTGATTATATGTACTCATCTCCAACTCCTAAATCCCACATCTTAGAAAAAGCGTGAATCATATTCTTACGGTCTCAGCAGTAAATACTTCGACCTGTTCTGAACAGTTACGAAAAAACTTTCTTATAAAAACATTTTCACGATCCAGATAATAAGTGCAATTGCAAATATGGTAGGCAAAATTGCCAGGAAAATGCTGATCGCACCCAGAACAAGCGCTACGATGATAGTGATAATAAAATCCACCGCAAGGATTCCCACAAAGAAAGCGACTGCTTCCAGTGGAATAAACAACAGCCCGTTTGAATTCTTAATGGCCGTACCCAGCGCAACCATTGCGATAATACCGCCAACGGTACTGGTAATACCGGAAAGTCCCAGCATACCGCAGCCACTTAAAGTATCTGTGGAAAATCTGCCAGCAACAAATTCCAGATACTGCCAGTAAAATACCTTAGTATTTAAAACAGCTAGTATCAGTCCTATGATTACCGTTATCAGAACCTTAAATCCCATATTATCCAAAAGGGTACCATCCAGCTGAGTTTTCGGTTTCCTTGGTTCCAGTTCTTCATCAAAAGATGGAATGGGATCCGTAATCGGCTCTGACTCAGGTTCCTCCATTCCCCGATAGATATATCCTACAAATTTACCTCTTGAGTAAGCGATATCCATGGGAGTTTCATAAATTCCCATGGCCACACCGCCCTGCATGGCATTTTCCAGATCCAGCTGCATGGTCTTGGAAGGGTTTTTTAAGATTTTAACACAGAGTCCGTTGTTGCCGGAAACACGGTAAATATCCCCGTCAGATGCACTCTGCTTTGATTTTGTATCCAGTACATATTCTGTCTGGTATTGACCAGTTACCTTTTTCATGGTTTCTTCTCCTGTTACAAGTTTTGTAACTGTTTAGCGACCTACAGTTACCAGTTTTTTACATTAAGGCTGCCTCAGTATACAACGGGATATCCTTTTTTGTACACTGCGCATACGATTGCGTTTTAAGGCTGTTCTTTCATAAGAATTTCTGCTTTTTTCATAAATTCCGCAATGTCTCCCACCAGCATATCCATGTTTTTCATGCTCTTTGACATTTGCTGCAATTCCTTATCCTGAAAGGACTTTCCCACACTGTCCTCCCAGCCGCTTCTTTCAAAAGCGCTTTTCAGCCTGGAATCCAGATAAGAAAACAGTTGCCTGTTCATAGTTCGTTTCCTTTTCTTCTTATTCTTCTTAAACAGTTCTTATACTGAACGGTTATTCTTTCTATTACTTATCTTTTTTGCTGTCTTTCTTCTTTTCGGATGTTTTTTCCGTTTCTTTAGATGCTTCTGACGCTTTTTCTGCATCCGCATCCTTCTTTCCGACAAAGAAATACTGCTGATTTACGTAAGAGCTTCCATCATTCATCTCCACGATGATCTTTACTTTGGAAGAGGGAACTTCCACTGCGTATGCTGCTGCTTCTTCTGCAGTACAGGTAATTGCTTTCTTTTTATCCCACTGCATGGTAATGGACTTGATCTCTGCTGCATCACCTTTAATCACGCCTTTTACGATTACAGGTTCTGCTTCTTTTTCTGTTTCCGCATCTGCTTCTGCTTTTTCTTTCTCTTTTGCTTCCCCTTCTGCAGCTTCTTCGGAGGTTCCCTCCTCTGAAGCATCTTCACCTTCTAAAATCTCCCCGATTTCTTTAAGTTCAAATGTAACAGCTGCGGGCTGTTTTTCCAGATAAAATACGGTTTTCATCTGGGTCACGGTGTAAAGGGAGATGCACAGTGCGGCTGCGGCAAAGAGATACAGTACATATTTCATAATACCTGTCATGGTCATATCTTCGACCGCTGTTTTATATAAACGGTTCCGTCCGAATCCCAGAGCAAAGATTACCCAGAAAACAACGGCAACTACAGCCAGAAAACTGGTGCTTGCCTCACCGCTTACATAACGGACACTGAGGAACAATGCAGTAAAGGCCATACCGAAAGTAAAAATACCGACAGAAGAATCTATGGGAAGTTTCCAGTTTACCACGGCAAATACACCAAGTAACAATACCGCTGCAATACACAGGACCAGATCATTATGATTTGCTGCAATTGCAGAGAACACCAGAGTTGCCGGTACGAAGAACGCATAGGCGATCAGCAGTTCATAAGTTTTGCTCTTAATAATGTTCTTTCCAATAAGGTGTTTTACAGTCAAATCTGCCAGAAGTGCACAGATGATGACCATTCCCAGATGGAAGCCGGTGCCCAGGATTTCTCCATAGTACAGAGCTGCCACAAACAGAATGATTGAAGCACCAAAGGAGGCTTTCTTCCAGGAAGCCAGTCCCACACATAAATTAACTGCTGCCATGGCAATGAGGGCAAGAGTTACCCACCATACAGGCAGTGTATATTTACCCAGCACAAGCCAGGAATAGAGCACACCTTTTCCCATAACTGTATCTACCAGTATAAGAGGGAGCATTACAATTACCACCCAGCTGGTATCAACTACAGCTGCAGAAGCTGCATTCTGAAGGACACGGGACAGACTCAGCAAAGCTGCATACACGGTTACAACCAGCATCACCTTGGATACGGCACTGTCTGCACCGGTGAAAAACCATGCCACTGCCACATTGAATACAGAATTTAACAATACGCCAAGAATCTTTCTGATATAACCTGTATTAAAAAATATCTTGATGGCAAATCTGCCAAGAATCATAACCACGATCCAGGCGATGATCACCGGATTCAGGAAAAACTCTTTAATAACAGGAAAAACAGCTAAGGTCAGTCCACTGGTATAAAAGATATAAATCCCCAGCAGAACCACCAGATACATATTGGTATTGTGGGCTGTACCCGCAAAGTTGACATTACCTTTTGCTCCATTACCATACAGAATAGAAACCCACATAATACCGCATAATATTCCGCCTGCCGCTGTAAATAACAGCTCTTTGCTCATTATGGCACTGATTAACAGGATCCCAGTAATGATTCCGCAGGTAATCTGATCACATATTTTTGAATTCATAACCAATTACCTCCTTATATACACAAAAGAAATGCCAGACACCACAAGGCCGCAGATAAAGCAGAGTGCCGCTCAACAAATGCCAGATTGCCTTTTTTGATGATCAGCTGATATACACCCAGCGCAAGATTGGCAATGGCTGCCACGATCAGAAGAAGTCCCACCAGACCGCCTCCTGCTACCACATTCATCATCAGCATCATGACCAGCGTGACAGCAGAAAGGATCAGAGAAAATGTCTTTTTCTTCTGAATATCCTGACGCATCATGTAAAGCTTTCCGATCATTTTCCGCTTCTGATCCAGAAAATCTTCTGAAAGAGCTTCGGGCATCATAATGCAGCGATACGCTTCTTCGTAATCCCGTTTTACACCGATTCCGTTAAAATAACAGATGGCCAGCAGACCATGGGCAACGTTGCATCCATCCGCTGCTGCGATTCTGAGGAATTTAACAGCCTGTTTCTGAGTACCGGCATCGGCCAGGTCTGCTGTTACATAATCCTTTTTCACGTCACCCAGCAGCAGCATTTTAGCATTGTCATATGCTTCTCTGCCCCGTACTTCTCCTTTTGAATCCTCAGATAATATGGCCAGTTTCTTCAGATCCTGCACACTGGTCTGATAAACATCTTCCATACGGATACCTGCTGCTGTGATCACATGATTCATCAGTTCTTTTGTCAGATCAATAGTGAAACCGGTCTTTTTCACGGCACGCATGACCATGGTATTATATGCAGCCCGACCCAGCTGTTTCAGTTTTTGAGGCTCCTGAACCAACTGCCCGATATTAACCACTTTTAAAAGCAGTTCCATCTGAAGGGGATAGGAACTGTCCGGCTCTGTTTTTTCTCTCAGCAGACGGGCAACAGCTGCTGGGTCTGTCAGAACAGAAGTCCCCTTCTCTCCTACAACAATTTTTATATAATTTTTCATTATCTTCTCCTGTTTTTAATAACCAGAGCTGGAGAAAAATCACTTATTCTCATAACAGTTCAACAACAACTGAACTGTTACTTATCTTCCAGTAATTTCAGCGCCTCCAACCAGTTACCAATGGAAAAACATTCCATATTTCTTACACTCTGTCTTGCTACCGACTGGCTGAAATTAGGAAATGCATAGATTTCCTGATACAGCTTTTTCAAGGGATCTGGAAATACCATCCAGCGTTCTTCCGCTTCCATTTCATCTTCCCATAAACCAAAGGAATTCTCTTTTCGATTGGCACCAAAGATAAATACGGGATGCTGCTGATAAATTTCCTGCCGCAGCTCATCCGATTCCATACCGTCACACAGGCCGCCCTGCAGCGGATGATAACCGATCAGTGCCTGAAATCCCAGTGTTACGATAGAATAAATATCGGCACATTTTGCGTAATCCACCAGATTCAACTGCTCCCAGCAGCTGTGTTTGGGAAGTCCCAGCAGCTTTTCTCTGCGGAATCCTCTGGATTCTTCGGAAAAATCACCGGCTTTTCCATACTGCACCTTTTCCCGGTAACCGTTTACACCGGAGGCCAGATTGGCCCCCAGTACCAGTTTTAATTTCCCGCTTTTTCGTTCCAGAAGAAGGTTATATTCATTAAAACCACCAGCTGCAAAGCCCTGTGCATGCAGCTTTTTCACAATCGTCAACAGCCCTTTTATGTATCTGACTACATTTCCTGCATTCAGGATCTCAGAAACCGGCTGAAGGTCATATACTTCGTACTCCGGATAAATCAGGATCAGGGTATTATGATTTTCACAGCTGAAGGTGCCCTCTATGGCATAATCCACCGGTGCAATGCAGTCATTTCCATAAAACTGACCGCCATAAGTACGCTCACAGATCTGGCGGATAAGCTGCATTTTCCTGTCATCCGTCGTATCTGCCGCATAATAATCGTAACATACCGCAATGTAACTGCTCTGATCCGTGCAAAGCTTTACCCGATACACTCTTCCGTCCTGAAATGTTCCGACAGGATCGCCGATTTCATACACATTGGCGCAGTAAAAACTGCTGATCAATAAGTTTCCTTTCTTTAATTCTAACATGGTATCCCCTCTGAATTATTCTGCAATCCAGCTAATGGTCTGATCTGCCAGAGTAAAACGTCCTTCTTTATATTCATCCTCTGAACCGGCTTTTTTCATAGCACCGTAAAGATATCCGTCGACCATATTGTAAGGCTGGTTTACATCCAATGCCACATACTCTTCTGCCGTGCTATTCTGCTGGTCATAGATATAAAACGCACCGGAAACCAGATATCCAATGGTGCCGTTTTCTACAAACATTTCATTGGGATTCTCGGGCAAATCACAGGTGTTGATTTCGTTTCTCACTACGATTTTGTCGGACGCATAGCAACTTACCTTTTTTTCCTGTGCTGCATACAGATTTCCGTTATCATATGCAATAGCAGTTACATTGTCCAGAACTTCCACAGGCTGTGATCCATCTTCCATATTAATGGTATATACTTTATTGTCAGAAGCCAGCAGACAAACGGTACCATCATCCATCACTTCATAAGCGGTAACAGTATTGGTTCCGCCTGCCACAGTAATCTTTTTTAAGGTCTCTGTGTTCAGCAGATTACTCCCGGGATTGTCATATCTTCTCAGTTCGTTATTATCTTTCACACAATACAGATAAGTCCCATCGGTCTTCAGATGAGAATAATAACCATTGGTTGCCAGATTTTTTCCAGCTGTCATATTACGTATATGATTATCTTCCAGTCCAAACTGATTTTCACCCAATGTGACCATAAATGCTGCTTCATATTCAGATCCGGGGAAGGTATTTTCCGTATCCGCACCGGTGCTTTCTGCAGAAGATTCTTCTGTACTGCTTTCCTCTGTGCTGGATTCTTCAGTTTCACCTTCAGAAGTCCCTTCTGAGGTTCCCACAGCCAGAGATTCTGTTTCTTTTACAGAGTTCATAGCACTGTCATCGGTCTGTGCAATGGCTTTTGTATCATTCACATCACCTTTATCACCCCCCATGACACTCAAAGCAATGGCAGTTCCACCGCCTAAGAGGATCACAAGACCTGCTGCCAGCAGCCCGATACGTGCCTTGGGATTTTTGAAAAAGTTCTTAAATTTATTAGCTCTGGATGCTTTTTTCTGGTAAGCTTCCATTTCCGCATTTAATCCCGGATGAAGCTGCAGCATGATACTGCCCATTTCCAGCTGCTGCCACTGTTCTTTTGTCATATCCTTCAGGAAAGCAGTGTTGGCAAATTTATCCTTTTCGTTATCATAATTCATAACCAGAAGGCAGTCTGCTTCCATCGTAGGTTTCTGATACTCCTGAATACGGTCCGTCAGATGTTTCTTAATGAGATGATTTCTTATCTTTGCATTGTTGGAGAATGTATTTGTAGTCAGCAGTTCAAGACAACGTTCGGACAGGTCAAAACGGCCCATGGAAACAGAGTCTTCCAACTCTTCCAATACTTTATAATAATCATAGATTTTACGGCAGTTGGGATGATCACAGTACATTTCTCTGTACTTCAGGCAGTTTCTTGTCTTCATACCCACTTCCATAGAATCCCAGTATACGTTTTTACATGCTTCTCTGATTTCATTGATCTGAGAAGAGAGCTTGCTTCCGCCAATCTGATTCAACTCGATCAGTGCTTCATCAATAGAAACATAAATATCATGCAGATGCTCTGACAGAGGAATCTCCAGTTCCTTGCTTTCTTTGTTTTCTTTGCTTTCCCTGCCATCTTTGCCAGCCTTGCTGACAGCACCAGCTTCCTTCTGCATCATCTGAACGCACAATTTACGCATTTTACCAAGAATCGCGTCACCGGATTCATCCCAGATGGGGAACTTTACAACAGTCTCCATGGCCTTAATCTGGGTACCGAACGTATTATCAGACATTTTCGGATACAGTTTGCGGACAAAATGAAGATCCAGCACTCTGTTTTCGTTGAAATAGAAGATGTCTTTGATTTCTTCAAATAAAGGTCCGCCGATGGTCCGCAGTTTTTCATAATATTCTACGGCTTCGTCTTCGGATCTGCCCAGATAGCAATTCAGGGCATAGTTGCGGATCAGGCTTCTTAATTCACCTTTGGGAAGCTTGCCAAATTCAGACGCCATCTTTTCCAGCACTGCATCGGATGCTTTCCGTTTTTTGGTGAACAGCGTATCAATCTGATACTGCAGATAACGTGACGCTCTTTCATAAGCCTTTGTTCCCTGTTCCTGCTGCGCCAGATTCTGGAATGCAGGCAGGATCATCGCGTCAATGGCTCCATCTGACAGTTCCTGCTGATATTTAGCTTCCACATACTCCAGATAGTAGTCCTGCAGATACGTATTGTCGGTTACATAATACCGTTTGTTCAGCCCATCCATGACTTCCTGAGTCTGTATTTCTGCTGTTTTAGGAAGTTTTTCCAGCAGAAAAGCGATAAAATTATCGGTTACTTCATTGGACTGCTCTTTCAGAGCACTTACAAGAGACTTATATACAGATTCCTGATCCTTTAAAGCCACTGCCATCTGATAGGCATTCCGATAAATCTGGGAATTGGTAGCCACATACAGCTTCTGCATATTCTCCAGCTGAATATTGTTGATCTTTCCGCCGCTCATAACAGCCTGCTGCAGGATCTCTCCGGCTTTATCATCCAGAAATTCTCTATCATCTGCACGGAGAATCACCATGGAATGAGCCACGCGAACCAGCTGGCCGGGTTTAAAGTACTGCTGTGCAATTTCTTTCTTCCAGGTCAGGAAAGCCGCTGACATGGCATTCATCAGCGCAGTGCCGCTTTTTACATCAGGACGGCGGTAAATCCGCTGTGCAAATTCATCCATCCACTCCAGCAGCTCCGCTGCATCCGGAGTTCCAGCATGCGCAGCCAGATATTCCACAAATGCCACACGATAAAAATTGTCTTCGTTGATTTCCTGTAAAGTGCTGCTTTCTCCTGTATTTAAATCAAACCAGGAACCGGTTTCCGCACTGTTTGCCACAGTAAACATCCGGTTCACCATACCCTCCAGGCGATCGCTGGCAAAAGAGATTCTGGATTTCAGCATCATGGGTACAGAGCTGTAAACCACATACATCATGTCACGCATGACATCCATGTAGCTGGCCTTCGGTCCATCCCAGATAAAGGAAAATGCTTCAATTTTCCCATCTGACAGCAGAATTTCATAAATATGGTATAACAGACTCTTAAACTGCTCATCAGATAACTGATATTTTTTCTGAATTCCATCCATGGAAAAATGATAACCGGAGTCCAGAGCCAGTCCGTTCAGTTCAGGGAGCTGTTTTTTTGTCAGGTCTTTTGCATCCCATTCATAAATAAAGTTTGTATTGGAAAAGGACATAAACTTCTCAGGATTACTCATGAAAGTTTCTGCATCTTCTGCACCAACAACGATTCCGTGACACAGCGGTGTGGGACGGTGTGCAGGCAATGCATCTTCTCCATAACTGATACAAACCAGATAATAATTTCTTCCAGCTGGACTGCAGCTCCAGTCCCAGACTGATCTTTCTTTATCACGAGGATAAACCTTAACTGTTTTTACTTTATCGGCAAATTCATCTTCTATTTCAAGTGTGATGCCATTTGAAACACCACATGTCTGGTAACCGGCTTCTGCTTCCTGGATACCAAGACGAAATCGGCATATCTGCTGTAATTTCATGATAATACCTCCATCTTTTTTGAAATTCTCAGGCTTCTACACTTTCAATAATATTCATTCTGCTCAGGATCCATAACAGCGGTTCTTCAATACGATACGGATCTGGTTCACTGACCATGAGATAACGAACTTTTTCTTTAGCCTCTTTGATCGTATCAAAATCCCATACCACATCTTCATCGGTATCAGGATTTACCCCCAGCAGAACTCTTCTTTTTCCGTTATATAATTCCGGTTCTTCATCATTATCCTGCAGCAGTACTTCAATCTTGTTGGCTGTTTCTTCACTGATCGCAATATAAAAAGGATCACTGGAAGTTCCAATATTATACTGAGGCTGTACTTCCACACCCAGAGCCGAAATAGCAAAATAAGCTCTCTCTTTAAATTCTGTCTGCAGAGGTCCATCCAGCTCGCCGCTGGGATCGATATGTTTACGGAGACGTACCATTTCTCCGGCCATCTGCGCATAGCTGCTTTTGTAGAAGCCTTTCACATTGGGTTTCCAGTCAATCTTCTTAAACAGAACACTGTCTGCACGGATAATATCCTCCATGGTAAAGTCATAGGTAAGCTTCTTCAGCGTATCGCTCTTGGACAAGGTTGTGGCGATCAGCGGCTTGCTGGCCTGGTTTCCAAAGAAGCCAACCAGCGCATTGACAACGGTAGTCGCCGGGTTGTCACCTGCATTATCATTAAATGTAATAAACTGCTTGGGATCAACCAGAAGGATGATGGCCTCTGATTTAGCCAGATAAGGACCAAAAGATTCCAGCTTCTGCTGATCGGTACAGTTTTCACCTGCGATATCATAGAAAACCAGGGTTCTCTTCTGCTCTGTTCCGCTCTTTACCGGTGCCATATTAACCATCATAGGAGGATACATAATACCTTCCTGTGTACTCATGGGCAGAAATCTTCCCTTTCTGATCTTATCCACAGAACGCATATTAAACGGAGCTGTCACTGCCAGACCGGCACATGCCAATCTGTTCTGCAGATTTTCGATCAGCTGGTTCAGATATACGGTCTTACCAGAACCGGTAATACCTACAACTGAGATAAAAACAACCGGATATTTACCGTAAGTAGGAGAAATCACATTATGGCAGTGAGGACATAATCTGGTTGTGGCAGGATTTCCATAATAATCCTTTAACTTGTATAAGAAAGGCTGATTATCATCGTTACTGAAGAAATGACCCTCCTTTGCACTGCCTTTAAACAGCATATCGGTATCTTCCGGTGTGATAACCGGATAATTCCACTCCTTATCATCTCTCTGCTCCGGCTTAACTTTAAAGCGTCCCATCCAGAAATCTGATAATTTCTCATCGTGAACCTGTCTCTGGAACTTTCTTGCAATTTTAGCCTTTGCCATTTCCTCATACATACGGTTTTCGTCATCACCATATTTATCCATGATATCATCCTCTGACATAACAGATGCCTGGATGCTGTTTTTATCTACACGAAAATGTACTTCATGATGGGCAAATTCACTGAAGCAATACGGGCATACGATCTTATTTCGATTAACCGGAGCCATCTGAGGAGCCGGTTCTTTTGATTTTTTGGAGCCCCCGAAAATTTTTCCTAATAAACCCATGGTATCTTCTACTCCTTTTTCTATGTTTTACACGTAACTGTTCAGTACCTTCACAATTACTTTTACACAACCTGTTCTGCACAGATCTGAGTGAACAGCAACTGTTAACTACACTGCTGTACAGAACAGGTATCTTTGTTCATTTTACAGTATACAACTGACTGTACTCGGGAAATACCCCTACATTCACACTTGTATTCTCATCATCCAGCTTTAATGTTACAGCCGGACATTTGGCAATATTCATGGGATATTCCAACGGCATGCTGCCAACTTTATAATAGGCAGCCCCCTCGGGCACGATCTTTGCATCAGCAGAATTAAATACAATGTCACAAAAGTATTCCGCTTTTTGAAGGAACTTTTTCTTTTTTGTCTTATTCAGACTGTAATTGATCCGAACCGGCAGAAGTCTGCTGGTATCATCGGGAATATGCAGGATATCATCATCCCCCAGCCACCACACTTCTACTTTAGCAGGTGCCTTCACATCTTCGGTCAGCATAATTTTTTCATTCTTCTTCTTGAAACCGGACTCGGTTACATAAAAGAGGTAGTATTCCTGTTTTTCTCCCTGCTGCTCTTCCACCAGGCGAGCTTTTACTGCCATTCCTTTTTTAATGCCATCCTGCAGTTCCTTCAAACCGGATATGGACTCATCAGAAGGCCGTTTTGCTTCCACACTTCCTACACAGATAATAAATCCCTTTACACTTCCGGAATAATTCCAGTGAATCTCAAACTGATGATTCTGCTTTTCCATGCAGCTGCATTCAAATATCTTTCGGGAATGGTCATTCACTATCTGCATTCTGCTCCTCCTCATCGCCATCAAAATAATGCATGTCACAGCTGATCGAACAGATCATCAGTCGCTCAACTGAGTCCTGTCTGCTGCTGGTGAACAGGCTTCCCATCTCATTTTTATGTTCTTCAATGGCATTTACAAAATTAGCACCTGCGTAAGCCATACAATAACAGGGACCATCCGGCGAATTACCATACTCCAGACGACACTCTTCTGCCAGTCGTTTGTTTTTATGGCCCAATTCTTCCATAATGGTGCTGGTACTGTTGGCATGAAGACGCAGATCCAGTTCTTTTTCAAAAGTGGTATCCAGTTTATCTTTATAATCGTCCACCATCTTTCTGAATAATCTGCCCAGATGAGCACACCATTCTTTCACACTGCCGCATACTTTCAGATAATCCTTGCGTACGTTATGGTAGTTTACGGACATTTTTACAAAATCAGTATAGTAAGTTAAGATATTGGGTTCAATCAACCCCTGGTTTAACAGACTGGAGACAGTATCCACGATTTCCTTAAAGTTCTGAACTTTCTGCAGGTATGCATCAAACACTTCCAGACAGATGGGACCCATCAGTTTATAGAAATACTTCCTGCCGCTCATACAGCTTGCTTCCCAAAGCAGCCTCTCTGCAGAAGGTCCGCCGCCGGAAACAGCAGGCAGAGATACAAAAGAAGTCTCCTGGATTTCTTTCCGGATTTCTTCCAGCTGCTCCTTCTTTTCGCAATATTGCAAAAATTCGGTATAAGGGAATTTTTCTCTTAAGTCCTGCTCTGCCAGTTGACACAGAAGCTCCTTATTTTCATTTACATACTCACGAATAAAATTATTGAAATAATGATATTCCGTAACCTGGAGAACGCTGCGGGCCTGACCGCTCAGCAGCTGTTTCACTTCGCCAACAGACTGGAAATCTCCTTTATGCTTATCCAGATCCGGGCTGTACGGAAGATATTTATACAGAACCTCCCCCGGAAACTGTTTTCTGATGTTCTCTTTATAGATTTCCTCCAAACCGAAAGCACTCTGTCCGCTCTTAGGATTTAATTTATTGAAAAACTCATGCTTGGAGCTGTCAAAGCCTTTTATAATATCCGCTTCCTGCTCCAGATGCTGATTCACCATAGCCCGGAGAATGGTTTTTGCAATAGCCTCCGAAGGTTTACTCAGCTGAATATAAGCCGCTGTAGATACATAACCATCCTTCAAAATATCGGATTCCATGGATTTGGAAACATCATATCTGGTTAACGTGTTCAGATCATAAGAATCTGATACATAAGCCACATCTGCTGCCAGACGATAGTTAATGCTCTGCTCTGTATCTGACAGAATACGGCCGCTGCGCAGCACATTGCTGAGGAACATGGCACCCGCAATCCGGTCATTCTTTTTCCAGTTCATGATCTCTCTGATATAAGAGTACATCTTTTTTTTCTTTTTCCGCTCTGTCTCATCCACCATAACAAATAAGATCACCTGGCAATGGCCATTGATTTCATCGGAAATCAGCTGTTCTCCCCGGAAAAGCTCCAGATATTCCTCAATATTCTCATCTGCCAGCTCCAGATAGATGTACATTTTGGAATCTGAAAAAGCTCGAAATGCCCCTTGAGGGGCTTTTTTCATCTCAGTAACTGCAGCATCCGCATCATTTACCAGAGTGTCAAAAGAAACTGTGCCCGGATATTCCAGATACTGAATATACTGATTCAGACTGTTCCATCCCAGCTGAACAGTTTCATGAATCTGCCGTTTATTGGCTTCTTCACAGGCACTTCCCAGCATAATAAATAAAGCCGGAGAAAAGGGACCACAAAATTCCCCTGCAATTTCCCGCCGGCCTGATATGGTTTGACTGCAATTTGTTATTAATTCAGAGATTTCTTTTCTGCTTTCATTTAAATTAAGCATATTTCTCCTCCATTTAATCCCCCCTGCCTTTTCAGACAGGGGGAATATCAGTTTTTTACCAGAAAATAAAAGTCTTATTCAAACTGATCCAGGAAAGAAACCAGATTGTCTACCAGATCTTCGTAGAATTTTCCAATCTCTTCACGTTCTTTTTCTCTCTTATACTGTTTTTCCAGATCTGCAAGCATCTTAGGTGTGTATTTATCATACAGCTTTCTTGCGATCGCATCATCACCTTCCTGCAGATTGTTCATCTTCTCATCCGCATTTTCCTTGATCATGTCCTGAAGTTCAGATTCCATATCACGGAAGGTTACAAATGCCTGATACAGTAAATATTTGCTTAAAGGCATGGTCTTGGAAGCCAGAATTTTTTCTACTTCTCTGTGCTTCTCTTCGTAAGTGAAGGAAATTTTACCGATACCCTGATTCAGTTCCCCTAATACCAGTGCATTGAAGAAGCTTTCGAAAATGGTGCTTTCTCCTGCTGCACCATCATCAATGTCTTTTATACGTTCTACGGCCAGTTCCAGACTGTGATATAAAGCAACTTCTTCCAGTAAAGTATTTCTTAATACATACGCCTGAACCAGATGATCGATACATACCTCTTTTTTATTGGTGGTACCATCGCATTCAACGGCCAAAGGAGTTGCGTCATCAGCCTGTTTCATGGAAGCCATATATACTTCGATCTGATCCAGTGTATCATACAGAAGTCCTGCTGAATAAACACCGTCTTCTTCAAAATACTGTTTCTTTGCTTCTTTCTGCATAGCAGGAGTCCATTCACTGCTGTTATCGCCTACAACATTTAACGCTTTCAGTAATTTCATCAGATCCTGATTCTCAAGCAGACCGCTCTGATATACTACAGCAGAAGTCACATCTTCCGGATCATCTTCAGAAGCTTCAAATTTCAGAATACCGATATCTTCTGCTTCCTGAATCGCTTTCTTGATGCTCTTGCAATTCTTTGTTTCTGTTTCATCAATGCTGAAAGGTGTAGGAGAAACCAGACGTTCTTTCCAGTTAATCTTACCTCTTTCATACAGATGCACACCAGCTATAGAGATATTGTCATCGTAAGCCTTTTTGATCAGACCCATGCCGTGATATCCATATAAAGGCATACCGCTGTAAAGACGAACCATGAAAATACGATCACCGATATCACAAGGTCTTAATGTATAGTGAGCAACATTCTGACCATATGCTGTTGCTGCCTGAACCACATCATTTGCCTGAACCGGTACAGATAAGGAAACAGAAGTAAAAGTATTGGCAACATTTGCAGAAGGTGAACACCAAAATAACGGTTCAGAGCGATCAAACAGAGGCTTAAACAACAGAGTCTGCAGCTGCTGCTGGATCTGCTGAGGTGCCATACCCGGGAATTTCTCGGTCAGATAATCTTCCAGAGTCTTGTCCATTTCATTTTTAAAGCGATTACCAATAAAATCATTGACCATCTGGCGGATACGATATTCATCATCACTCAGCCACTGTTCAGCATTATTAATCAGATGCTGGGTAAATGCAATTGCTGCTGACTCTGCCTTTTCTGCACCCAGTACATCATCCAGATGCTTCTGCAGTTCACTGAATACCATAATACGCATGGTATATCCATCATCAGCCACCGGTGAATTAACCTTGGGATCTTTAAAGTAGTTTGCATTGGAATCAAAGGTCTGCTGCAGTTCATCCAGCATGATTTTCAGTTTCTTGAAATAAACCTTATTCATCAGCTCTGCTTTTTCTTTCAGATTTACGATCAGCTTATCCATTTCCTGATAAGTGATGGTATCCAGTTTTCTGCGATACCAGATTCCTAACGCTCCACGGTATGCTTCATACGCATCAGATTCCACCTTCTTGTTCAGGAATGTATTTTTAGAAGATGTAAACGCATTTTTAGCCAGTTCCACCTGTTCTGCCTGGAAATCTTCCTGTCTCTTGGCATCTTTTGCCTGTTTATCAGCTTCTGTATGAAGTCCCTGCAGGATAGCAGAAACGGTTTTTCCGTTTCGTTCCAGCATCATCGCCGCATAGGAAGGACCATACTTGGCATCCAGACACAGATTGATCAGTTCATTGAACATTTTGCCAATGAGAGAAGTAGCGTTGGCGTCATACACATATGCCTTGATTTCTTCATTCAGGCCCTGATAGTTTTTATCAATCTGTCCCTGCTGTGCATACAGCCAGTTATCCATGGGACCCAGAATAGATTCTGCATGTACATAAGCCTGAGTGATCATCTTCACAGTTTCCATCTGAGGGCAAGGAACCTGACAAGCCAGCTTTACATTCTGGGACATGGTTTTTTTCAGTTCCGGTACAGTTAATTTTAAAGTATTTTTAATAAAATTTTCCACATCCTGATCAACCGGTGCATTCAGCAGGATCTTGCTCATCTTGTCATATAAGCCGGTTGCCAGATAAGTTGCAACCTGAGTCATGGGCATCTCAGCATTGGAAGCACCCAGCACATGGTAACGATGATATGCTCCATGCTCCACGGAAAGCATATTCATGCCTTCGTTTACATTGGCAAGACTGCCTTTAGGAGACAGGTCACCTGCTGCTGTAGAAATTCTGGATAAATAGGACATAATATAGTCAGCAGTTACATTGATACAGTACTGGAAACCATCTGCACGTTCATTGCCATTGGCATCAATTGCAGAAACCAGATGGCACATATCTACAGGAGGAACATTAACATTTACCTGGAAAGCACCATAGTCCTGAGTAAAGGAATCATGGTTTTCTTTCAGCTGCATCAGGTAATCCAGTTCCATAAGAGCTGCATAACCGTTACGATAGTTGGACTGAATCTTATTGTTATCCCCTTTTACTTCATCTTTGGTAGTAATTACATCGGGAAGGAAGAAATAACCAAAGATGTTGGCACCGGTAATACCTTTATCCATCAGAACCTTACGGGTGATGTAGCATACATCCAGGAAAGAACCGCTGCCCATACCACCGGAAATACCAGCCAGAATATGTACTACCAGTTTATTGGAATCCCGGTTTAAAACAGCATTGTCTACAGCTGCCTTAATGCTGCCGTAAAGCTTCTGTGCTTCATTTACAACCAGATATCTTCCCAGCTGGCGGATACCGCCTGCGCCATTCAGATCGGTAGGGATCTTGATATTGGCTGCATTTTTCTGACCGGCTGACAGCCACTGATATCTGCCTTCCTTCAGCATATTGGTAAGAGTAACTTTATTATCGAATTTACCACGAATCTGAGTATCCTGCAGATTGCAGAACTCACCATCGTTATTCAGACTTGTTTTACCTACCCATTCCACGTCAGAGTCGATTTCCAGGAAACGGATATGGTCATATCTGGGAACCGGTTCACCGGGATTATCCGGCTCCAGCTGTTTATAAACCTTATCTTTTAATACGTGAAGACCCATTGCACCGGTACCACCGCAGCCGATAACTACAACGGGAGCAGGATCCTGTTCTGATCTCTGCTTATTGCTGATAATACCGCCGCCTGTGGCCAGCAAAAGTGAATTATACATAGTGTAACCTCCTGTGTATTTGGCTTGTTTTATCATAATTAATTGTACTGCTGTACATATTATTATATTATTATCTTATTATCACAATTCGTAACAATTCAGCAGGTGCTGAACTGTTACGTTTTTACATGTTAAGGGAAATAGTGAATTCTTACTCTATCGGGCATACTTTCTTAAAAAAACCGTATATAATACCGGTACAAAATTGTACACTCCACAATGATGCACCGGCTCTTTCAAATCGGTATATTCAAAATTATTCTACAAATATAATCTTAAAAAGCAGACATTTCTACAAAATTAATACTATATTGTTGGGGATTGATTGTCAAGCCATAAATTTAAAAATTATCCTTTCGTTTTCACTTATTTTTCGTTGCTTTTTGCGCTGATTGGCTTTATACTTTTTATGTTTATAACTTTTGGGCAATTGTTGAATCCTTGCCTTGTCTTTACAGGCAGAATCCCATTGACAATCATATAGAAAAAGCAGGTGAATCAGTTAATGAATCCGGCATTTAACAATTTCCTGAACCATACTTCCAGAAAGGAGAATAAGTTTATGAAAAAGAAAGCACTTTGTTGGCTGCTTTTATTCACACTGGTCTTTTCCAGCCTGATCACAGTACAGGCAGAAGATGTATCCAGCCAGTCTGATAATTCCAACGTTATGATGGTACTGGACGGAAGCGGCTCACTGACCAACGAAGGAGGTACTGATGTAAATGGTCTTCGTTACGATGCGGTAAATCTGTTCCTGAATCTGCTGCCTGACAGCGGCAGCACCGTGGGTTCCATCGTATTTGATGACAGCAAGACCATGCCGTTGAATACAGGTATGGTAAACCTGAATGGATCCGAAGACAAACGTGTTCTTTTTGACAAAATTAAAAACACAAAAGCCGGAGGCGATACGGATATCGGTAATGCACTGCAGACTGCATTGACAGAGCTTACCAAAAATGCTTCCTCTTCTGATGAATCCAATTGTATCTTGTTATTTAGTGACGGTGAAACCTACCTGACTGACAAAAACGCAGAAAAAGCTTCTCTTGAGAAGAAAAATGATGCAGTGAAAACTGCTAAAAAGCTGGGTATTCCCATCCACTGTGTTTGTCTGAATACCAACAACTCTGCCAATACTTCTGAAGTTAAGAAGATTGCAGAAGCTACTGATGGTATTTACATGGAAATCAACAGTGCCGATGATTTAACCAATGTATTTGAAAAGTTCTACAGCCTGATCTACAATGAACCCGGTATTCCGGAAGATGACAAAACCGATGAAGACGGTAATTTCTCCAAAAAATTCCAGGTTCCTACAATTGGTGTAGCAGAAGTAAACATCGTTATCCGTACTCAGAGCAATAACGCCAAGATCAGCCTGGTTCGCCCCAGCGGCATCCAGATGTCCGATTCTGAAGTATCTGCCATTTCCACAAAAGGCAGCAACTATCAGCTGATCAAACTGGTAAACCCTGATGCAGGTGTCTGGGAATTACAGATTAAGGGCGATCCCAATGCAAAATTATCTCTGAACTGGATCTATAACACACAGCTGGGTGCAGATATTGAATGCAGTGTTGACCCCAACAACATTCCCTTAAATAGCAGCGTTCAGATCAAAGGCTATCTGCTGGATAACGGCAGCCGAGTAACTGATGAATCTTCTTATAATGAATACAGCGCAACACTTGTTATGACCAATGCTGCAACCGGAACTGAAAATACACTGGCCATGACCGCTGACGGCGCTTCTTTCACAGCAGACGCAACCCTGAATGAATATGGTACATATTACGCATCATTAAAACTGACCTGTGACAAGATCGAACGTTCCAGCCAGAGTATCGTGCTGAATGTAGGTAATACAGCCCCTGTTGCTTCTCCTTCCACCGTAAAGGAAAATATCAAGCTGCTTCCCTTCTCATCCGGTAAAGTGGAATTTAATCTGAATGACTACATTACAGATGCAGAAGACGCTGCTCTGACCTACACACTGGGTAATTACACCTACAGCAACGACGCCGTAACCCTGACAGACAATACCCTGAGTATCGATGCCAAGGATGCCAAATCCGGTACTGTAGTTGTATCTGCAGCAGACAGCCAGGGTGCTTCCTGTGAAGTAACCTTCGAAGTAAGCACAACAAACCTGACTTTCCTGTTTATCCTGATTCCGGTACTGATCATTGCGATTATTCTGATTATTCTTTTAATGAAGAAAAATAAAGAATCGTCTACTGTATGCAGCTATACTATTACTATAGAAAGCTTCGATAACGAAACAGGCCATTCGTCCTTACCTATTGCTCAGGATGGATTTAAGGGTAAAAAACCTTTGACCCATTGGCAGGTTGGAGACTGCGGTATTACAGGTGAATTCCATGCAATCCCTGTAAAAGGTCAGAAATTTGGAAAATGTGAATTTGTATCCAAGCAGAAATTCGAAACAGAAGCAAGTATTATCACCGACAAAATTGCGGTTAACCCTGGTGATGATTTCCGCCTCTATGCAGTTTCCGCTACTGAAGAAGGACGCCAGCAGAAGGGTATCCATATCATGGTAGATTTTACTCCGGATTTCTTCTAAGCTTTTCCCTTTTACCAATATATCATAATATCATTGCAGGAAATGTCCTACAGGGCGTTTCCTGCAATTTTATAACAGCCCCTTTTTACTGGCTGAATACCATAATATCACAGTTCAGTCCCCTCTGAACTGCTTTCTGAATCAATTCAATACAGTTCAGCCCTGCTGAGCTGCTACAACTTTATTTATAAAGGAATTTACTTATGAAATCATCAAATAGCCATATGATCAATATTTTTGTAGCGATTGCCAGCCTGATTGCTGGATTTATAGCGTGGATCGTATGTCATGGAGTCTACAGCCTGTTTGTAGATACCATGTGGCGTCCTCTGCTGATCGCGATCATGTTTCTTCTCCTGTATTTTATTGCCTGGTTCATTATCGCGCTGGCATCCTTTATCAGCGGCTCCTTCAATAATAATACAAGAAAAATAGACCGACTTTTCAAGTTCCTGGCTTATATTGCTCTTGGACTTGTTATTACCTTTGTATCCGCCATTATATTTGAATTCTTATACGAATTAAATCCGGTGCAGGAAAGCGTGGAACCTACTTCTTATATCTTCGTAATCGATGATTCCGGCTCCATGACCAGCAGCGATCCCCAGCAGCAGCGTTACGCAGCGATTGAAGAGATTATCAAAGATCTGGACCAGGATTTCCCTTATATGATCTACAGCTTCTCCAACGATGCCAAGATCATCCGTGAAATGAAACCTGTTTCAGAAGGAATCGGTGAAATTACTTCCGAAAGCAATGGCGGCACAGAAATCAAACATACTCTGAATAAAATCCTGGAAGACTATGAGAACAAAGTGTGGTATGATCCGGATTATCCCAAGGTAATTCTGTTAACAGACGGCTACGCAACCGACCTGGGATTCTTCTCCTCCATCAAACCGACCCTGAAAGATTATGTGAAAAATAACATCGGCATCAGTACTGTTGGACTTGGAAATGTGGATACCGGCCTGATGAATAATATCGCTCAGACCACCGGCGGCGTATTTATTGATGTAGATGATGCCTCCGATTTGACCGAAGCCATGAAAAATGCTGCCCTGTACACCGCTCAGCGTGACCTCCTGTCAGAGCGCACCATGTCCAAATATAACGTATTATTTGGCATTCTGCGTATACTCTTTCTGACCATCCTTGGAACCATCACAGGCAGTCTTCTGATCTTTGCTTATCTTCAGGATGACAGTATGAAACTGATCGTTATCAGCAGTTTTATTGAAGCATTTATCGGAGCACTGGTGGTTGAATTCGGTACTGCAAACAGTATTTCCTCCGATTTCACCTGGCTGATCCTGTGGCTGCTCATTGCCTTTACCCTTGGCTTTATGGGCTCCAGAAACTCTTCTGCAAATACAAATATCGGATATCAGGAATCCTCAGGTATGCAGGCAGATTATTATTAAAGCATTTTTGAATTAGTATCTATTTGAATCAGTAGTGAAAATTGCTATCAAATAAAAAACAGGCTTTCTTTTTGCAGCCTGATATCATACAAAAATTTATGATATCGACTGCTGGAAAAAGCCTGTTTTTATCAGTATACATTGTTTTGCGTATTACAATATAATCTCCTGTATGTATTAAAATATACTTTTCTTTGTATATTTCAATATACCATTTCTTTATGTACTACAATAACCCCATGTACCGCACAACAAATATCCAGAACGTCAATGTAACCGCTGACAGCATGGTTGTCAGCACTACCACACTGGAAGTCAGAACATCATCTCCACCCATATTTTTCGCCATAATATAAGCCGTAGGAGTGGTCGGAGAACCCAACATGATAATCAATGCCAGAAGTTTCTGATCGCGGAATCCCAGTATTACCGCCACAGGAAGGAAAATGGCCTCCAGCAGCACCAGTTTGGTCAATGAAGCTGTAATTGTGGGCCTTATCTTTGTCAGTGCCTTACGGCCCTCAAAACCGGCTCCAATGGCGATTAACGCAAGTGGAGAAGCCATAATACCCAGATTATTCACTGTCTTATAAAGCATTGTCGGAAGCTGAATATTCAGCAAGGAAAGGATAATGCCTGCAAAAATGGATAAGATAATGGGGTTGGTCGCTACCCCCTTTACAGCTTTCGTAATCTTCTCTTTTGCATTTCCATGATTATCCGGATTTTCAAAAGTCAGCACAACCACAGCAAATACGTTATAAAGGGGCACGGAACCGATCATCATCAAAGGGGCCATTCCTGAATTACCATAGATATTTTCAATAAAAGCCACTCCCAGAATCGCAGCACTGCTTCGATAAGCAGCCTGTACAAATGCACCTGTCTCAGAGGGATCTTTCAACAGTTTTCTGGCAAGTACCCATATAGACAAAATGGAAATCAGTGTCACAGCAAAGCAAAATCCTATGTATTTCACATCAAAATTATGAATAATATCAATCCCGGAAAGATCCAGCAGCAATTTGCAGGGAAGCGCAATCTGAAAAACAAATTTATTCGCCACATTTACAAAGGCATCTGTAAGCATACCGCGTTTTTTCAGTAAACCACCCACGATCATAACCAGAAAAACCGGCACTGTGGCATTTAAGCTGTAAATAAAACTATCCATTTTTCTTTACCTGTTCTCCTTTCAAACAATTTAAAAAAACCTGGAAATTAAATCTCCAGGTTTTTAAGAGGCGTCGGCCGGATTTGAACCGGCGGATACTGGTGTTGCAGACCATTGCCTTACCACTTGGCTACGACGCCATATTTAATTAAGTGACTCCAGGGGGAATCGAACCCCCGTTACCGCCGTGAAAGGGCGATGTCTTAACCGCTTGACCATGGAGCCATATCTTTTTTATCTTCAGGATGTTATCCTCAGCTCCCCCTGTTGGACTCGAACCAACGACACTGCGGTTAACAGCCGCATGCTCTACCGACTGAGCTAAGGAGGAATATCTCTGCCTTTGAAGTTTGTACCTTCAAAACTGCACATCGACTTTGGTATCTTACCATTTACCAGCCTTTTTGTCAAGACCTTTTTTAAACTTTTTGAGATTTCTCAAACCAGACCTTCCATCAAGCTTTGGTCAAGCTGATGACCGATTAGTAGCAGTCAGCTCCACACGTTACCGTGCTTCCACCCCTGCCCTATCTACCTCGTCGTCTTCAAGGGGTCTTGGATAT
>JBGVFN010000025.1:0-13825 GCA_045121095.1 Lachnospiraceae bacterium
ATCCGGAATGTGATTTAAATTATGCAGTAGGCGCACCGGTGGAAAAGGAACTTCATTATGTGATGTCCAACTCCCTTGGTTTTGGCGGTCATAATGCTACTTTACTGGTGAAAAAATACGAAGAATAAAAGGGAGAAAATGGTATGAATGCAGAACAGATTTTAAAACTGGTGGATGCCGTTTCCAACTCTTCCCTGACAGAACTGAATTATGAAGGGGACGGCATGAAAATTTCCATGAAAAAGGCAAAACATGCCCTTCCTCAGTCTGCTCGTCCGCTTACAGAAAATTCAGGAAAAGTGGATGCGGTATATGGAAATGAATCCATGGAAAATGGAAATCAGGCAGCTGTATCAGAGTCCAAAATGGCAGAAGTAAATGTTGTTTCTTCTGCAGCCACAGCAGCTGTTTCAGCCACCGCGCAGGCAGCAGCGGTTCAGGCCGATGTAATTTCTCAGAAAAATACAGCCATAACTGGAAATACCGTAAAATCCCCTCTGGTGGGAACCTTTTATGCCGCTCCCGCAGAAGATGCGGAACCTTTCGTAAAAGTGGGAGATAAAGTAGAAAAAGGTCAGGTTCTGGCCATTGTGGAAGCTATGAAACTGATGAACGAGATTGAAAGTGATTTCAGCGGTACTGTAACAGAAGTTCTGGTGGTAAACGGAGAATCCGTAGAGTATGGACAGCCTTTATTTATAATTGGTTAAGGAAAGAATAGATATGAACAGTTTAAATATTGAACAGATTCAGGAAATCATTCCCCACAGACATCCCTTCCTTTTAGTGGATCGAATTGAAGATTATGAACCTGGAGAATTTGCAGTAGGTTATAAATGTGTCACTTATCGGGAAGACTTTTTTGCAGGACATTTTCCTCAGAAACCCGTTATGCCCGGCGTTTTGATTCTGGAAGCACTGGCGCAGGCAGGTGCCGTTGCTATTTTAAGTGTACCGGAAAATAAAGGAAAAATCGCATTTTTCGGCGGTGTTAATAAATGTCGTTTTAAAGGCATGGTATTTCCTGGAGATGTACTGCGTCTGGAAACCAGAATCATTAAACGAAAAGGTCCTGTTGGTGTAGGTGAAGCCGTTGCTTCTGTCAATGGAAAAACCGTAGCCAGTGCAGAACTGACTTTTATGGTAGGGGAATAACAGAAACGTTATGATAGAAAAAGTATTAATTGCCAACCGGGGCGAAATTGCTGTGCGTATCATCCGTGCCTGTCGTGAAATGGGTATTGAAACGGTGGCTGTTTATTCGGAAGCGGATAAAGATGCCCTTCATACCCAGCTGGCGGATGAGGCTATTTGTATTGGTCCGGCAGCTTCCTCCGAGAGCTATCTGAATATGGAACGCATCATCAGCGCCACTGTAATTTCCGGTGCAGATGCCATCCATCCGGGATTTGGCTTTTTATCAGAAAACAGCAAGTTTGTGGAACTTTGTGAACAGTGCCATATTACATTTATCGGTCCCAATTCCGAAGTTATCCGCAAAATGGGCAATAAATCCGAAGCGCGAAATACCATGATCGCTGCCGGTGTACCGGTCACTCCAGGAAGCACCGAACCGATTTACGATGTAGCTGCGGGAGCTGAGATTGCTGCGCAGATTGGTTATCCGGTCATTATTAAAGCAGCTCTTGGGGGCGGCGGAAAAGGCATGCGCGTGGCAGAAACGCCTGAAGAATTTGAAAACAGCTTTAAAACTGCCCAGAAAGAAGCGCAGATGGCATTTGGGGATCAGACCATGTATATTGAACACTATGTGCAGAATCCCCGCCACATTGAATTCCAGATTCTGGCAGACCAGTATGGAAATGTGATCCATCTGGGAGAACGCGATTGTTCCATCCAGCGAAATCATCAGAAAATGATTGAAGAATCTCCTTCCATTGCGCTGTCAGAAGAACTTCGTCAGAAAATGGGAGAGGCAGCGGTAAAAGCAGCCAAAGCCGCCAACTATACCAATGCGGGAACCATTGAATTTCTTCTGGAAAATCAGAATACCTTCTATTTTATGGAAATGAATACAAGAATCCAGGTGGAACATCCGGTAACCGAATGGGTAACGGGCATTGATCTGGTCAAAGAACAGATTCGTATTGCAGCTGGTGAGCCCCTTAGCTGGACGCAGGATCAGGTATCCATCAATGGTCATGCCATTGAATGTCGAATCAACGCAGAAAACCCTTCCAAAAACTTCCGCCCTTCACCGGGAACGATTACAGACATGTATCTGCCGGGTGGAAAAGGCGTTCGTATTGATTCTGCCATTTACAGCGGCTATACCGTAACACCTTATTACGATTCCATGCTGGCAAAAATCATTGTTTATGCAGGAAATCGGGAGGAAGCCATCCGCAAGATGCGAAGCGTTCTGGGAGAGGTAATCATTGAAGGCATTGATACCAATGTGGATTATCAGTATGAAATCCTCAGTCATCCGGACTTTATTTCCGGAAATATTGATGTAGGTTTTATTGAAAAGCTGACAGCTGCTGACTGAAAAGCATAACCATTTCCAGAAGGAGAAATGCATATGATACTGAAAGATATGTTTAAAAAGACCAGTCGGGACGGAGTTGCCGGCATGTCACCAAAAAAGACCCGCCGTCCGGAGGTTCCCGAGGGTCTTCTTCGTAAATGCAATAAATGCGGCGGAATTATTATTGCGGATGATGTAAAACGCGGTTATTATATTTGCCCCAAATGTCACGGCTATTTTCGTATTCCCGCTTATCGCCGGATTGAAATGATCGCTGATGAAGGTTCTTTTGAAGAATGGGACCGGGAGATGGCATTTGAAAATCCTCTTTCCTTCCGTGGATATGAGGAGAAGGTGAAAAAACTGAAAGAAAATACCGATTTAAATGAAGCGGTGGTAACTGGAAAAGTGAAGATCGATGGGCAGGAAGCGGTGATCGGCGTGATGGACGGCCGTTTTCTTATGGCCAGCATGGGCCAGATTGTGGGAGAAAAAATCACAAGAGCTGTAGAGCGTGCCACAGAAGAAAAGCTTCCAGTGATTCTCTTTGCCTGTTCCGGCGGAGCCAGAATGCAGGAGGGAATTGTTTCCCTGATGCAGATGGCAAAAACATCTTCTGCGCTGAAACGCCACAGCGATGCGGGGCTTTTATATATTTCTGTATTAACCGACCCCACCACCGGCGGAGTGACCGCCAGCTTTGCCATGCTGGGTGATATTATCCTTGCAGAACCGAAGGCACTCATTGGATTTGCCGGTCCCAGAGTAATCGAGCAGACTATTGGTGAAAAACTGCCCAAAGGATTTCAGCGGGCTGAATTTCTTCTGGAACATGGTTTCGTAGATCAGATCGTGGAAAGAGAAGAACTGAAAACTGTGCTTGCCCGGATTCTTGCCATGCATCCGGCTGCAAAAGAAGATGGAAGTCATGAGCATTTTTCTGATCTTTCACAGGAAACCGGGGAGGGTATTTTACAAAGTGGAGAACAGATTGCTTCTCAGACAGAAAATGGGGAAATTTCCCAAAAATCTTCTCCGGATCAGCAGATCGTCCATACCTTCAAAAAAGCCTGGGATCGTGTCCAGATTTCAAGAAAAAAAGATCGTCCTGTGGGCGAAGATTATATTCAGGCCATGTTCACCGATTTTATGGAATTTCATGGAGATCGTTACTATGGCGATGATGCGGCCATTATTGGCGGAATCGCTTATTTCCATGGAAAACCCGTAACAGTCATTGCACAGGCAAAGGGGAAAAATACCAAAGACAACATTGCCCGTCATTTTGGTATGCCTTCTCCCGATGGATACCGCAAAGCGTTAAGATTAATGAAACAGGCGGAAAAATTTGGACGTCCGGTGATCTGTTTTGTGGATACTCCCGGTGCATTTTGCGGACTGGAAGCAGAGGAACGGGGACAGGGAGAGGCTATTGCCCGGAATCTTTATGAAATGTCTTCTTTAAAAGTGCCGGTTCTTTCTATTGTAATAGGAGAAGGCGGCAGCGGCGGTGCGCTGGCCATGGCAGTGGCTGATGAAGTCTGGATGCTGGAAAATTCCATTTACTCTATTTTGTCACCGGAAGGATTTGCAAGCATTTTATGGAAAGACAGCAAACGGGCCAGTGAGGCAGCGGAAGTGATGAAGCTGACCGCGGAAGATTTGAAAAAGCTGGATATCATTGAACAGATTATTGAAGAACCAGAAACGTACACCTGTGAAACGATGGAATTCGTTTGCAGCAGTCTGGAACAGAAAATCGAAGATTTTATAACGGTTTATGGAAACATGGATGTCGCTAAACGGTGCAGCCGCAGATATGAACGTTTCCGCAGAATGTAGATGCTGTATCCATTCAGCAGGCATATGTGCAGGATTTTTTGAAAAAATCTTTGAAAGAATATCCGTGCCCATGTTTGCGGGAGAGGATAGAGCAGGAGGAAATAAAGTATGAATCCTTTAAAAATAGGAACACTTACAGCACCGATTCCCATTATTCAGGGTGGAATGGGCGTTGGTATCAGCCTTGGAAATCTGGCTGGAAATGTGGCAAAAGAAGGTGCTGTAGGAATTATTTCCAGTGCACAGATTGGATTTCGGGAACCGGATTTTGATAAAAATCCGGAGGAAGCCAATCTTCGGGCCATTCAAAAAGAAATGCAGAAAGCACGGGAAATTGCACCTCATGGTATCATCGGATTTAATATTATGACTGCTGTGCGGGAATACCAGGCACATGTAAAAGCAGCTGTAGAAGCAGGTGCAGACCTGATTATTTCCGGAGCAGGACTTCCTGTAGATCTGCCGGCTTACGTTCAGGGAAGCAGCGTTTGCATTGCTCCCATTGTATCAACCAATAAATCTGCTGGTGTGATTTTAAAATACTGGGACCGCAAATATCACAGAATTCCGGATCTGGTAGTGATTGAAGGACCAAAAGCCGGAGGACATCTGGGATTTAAACGGGAAGAACTGGAATATTATACCAGAGAGCGGTATGAGGAAGAAATTCAGAAAATCATGCATACGGTGCAGCAGTATGCGGAAAAATATGATTGTAAAATTCCTGTGGTGGTGGCAGGAGGAATCTGGGATCACGAAGATATGATGCGTGCTATTTCTCTGGGCGCAGATGGCGTTCAGGTAGGAACACGGTTTGTCACCTCAGAAGAATGTGATGCCCATATGAACTATAAAAAAACGTACCTGCAGGCTGCAAAAGAAGATATTGCCATTGTAAAAAGTCCTGTGGGAATGCCGGGAAGAAGTATCTTGAATCCATTTATGAAACGTGTTATGCTAGGAGAGAAAATTCCGCATACTACGTGTCATAGATGTCTTGCCCACTGTAAACCAGCAGAAATCCCTTACTGTATCACCGATGGACTTGTGAATGCAGCCAACGGAAAAGTAGAGGAAGCATTGCTGTTTTGTGGCGCAAATGCTTACCGGGCCGAGAAAATCGAAACGGTAAAAGAAGTTCTTGGTTCATTAATGGGGGAGAAAAACTGAATTTTGACTGTTGCATCACAAATATATGAACTCGGAAAGAGTCACGGAAAGGGCGGAACACAAAAGGATAAGGGAGATAAGGAGTGTAAGCCTGTGGATAAACATGTAATATATAGGAAGATTAATGATGCGTTGGTCGATCTGGTCAATGAGATATGGCAGCTGGAAGAAGAAGCGATCATTACGGAAGAATTTAAAGATATTACAAGTAATGATATGCATATTATAGAAAAGATTGGTCTGGGTGAAGGAAAGCCCATGTCCAAAGTGGCAAAAAGGATGCGTATCACTGCAGGATCGCTGACAACTTCCGTTAACAATCTTGTGAAAAAAGGATACGTTGTGCGCAGTCGAAGTGAGAAAGACCGCCGGGTTGTATATATTACATTGACTGAAAAGGGGCGGAAAGCTTATGATCATCATAAACAGTATCATGAAGAGATGACCATTTCCGCTGCAGCTCAGTTAAATGAGGAAGAACTGGATGTTCTTATGGAGGCTCTGGATAAGCTGAATATATTTTTCAGAGGATGCCATCAGGAAGAACGCCAGGGGTAATTTCAGCAGATATGAGATAATGCAGATATGAGATAATTAAGAAAATAAACAGATTCGCAGGAATCTGCAGGAAAGCATATGGAAGCAGAAGATGTTTTCGTATGCTTTCTTTTGTTATGAAAATCTGAAATCATGCAGGCAAAGCAGCGCGTGAAAGGTTCTTTCGGATTATTCATTGACGTTACAGAAAGAAATGCATATAATGGAATTCATGACTCGGAAGGAAACCGTTTTGCAGGAATCAAACGGTCTTGAAAGGATTCAGAAGGCATTGATAGGTGTGCTCTGCTGAATAGTCGCATCGAAAGATAGGATGAAAAGAGGTATTTATGGCTGGTCAGGTTAAATATGATGAAAGTACGCATACAAAATATAAAGTAAAGGAACCAAGGATGTATCATGTGGTCATGTATAATGACGATTTCACGCCCATGGATTTCGTGGTGGAAATTCTCATGTCTGTGTTTCAGAAATCAGAGACAGAAGCATTTCAGTTAATGTATGCCATCCATCGCGGGGTGAAAGCAATTGTGGGTACCTATGTATATGATATCGCCATAACAAAAGTAGAGGAATCGGTAAAAAGGGCCCGTGAAGCCGGCTATCCGTTTCGGGTAGAAGCGGAACCTGTTGGAAAATAAGGAGGGAAGTCCGACGGATGGAATTTTCAGAAAAAGTGAATGAAATAATCAACAGTGCTTTTATTAAAGCAGGTATGGAACAAAATGAATATATGACTCCGGAGCACATGCTGTATGCGCTTTGTAAGGAAATACCCTTTCAACGGGCATTGTCCGACTGTGGCGGACAGGTGGAACGGCTGGAACAGAGTCTGAATCAGTTTTTTAAAAGCCATCTCCCGCGGAAAATCGGGGATGAAATAGCAGTCAGCAATGGCACCCAGTCTGTATTTGAGTGCGCTGTGCGCCAGGCTATTGCCAGCGGACGGGATGAAGTGGAGATGACCCATATTCTGAAAGGGATTATGGAACTGGAAGAAAGCTTTGCACTGTATTATCTATCTTTGGAAGTGGAGGATCCCGTATCGCTTCTGGCGGCCTTTGGCCAGGAACTGGCAGAGGCAAAAAGAAAGAAACAGGAACGCTCTCCCTGGGAAGATGAGGAGAATGAAGAGGAGGAAGACGAGGGCGATGGTCTGGATGCTTCCTGGACATCTGCAGAGGCACCTGGAAGAAATTGGAAGACCTATGTAACCTGCCTCAATGATACGGTGGAGCAGCACAATCCTCTGGTAGGAAGAGAAATGGAACTGGAGCGGACCATTCAGATTTTATGCTGCCGGGATAAAAATAATCCCCTGCATATTGGAGAGGCTGGTGTGGGAAAAACCAGTATTACCTATGGACTGGCGGCAAGAATAAAGGAAGGAACAGTGCCAAAGTCCCTGAAAAATGCCCATATTTATATGCTGGATATGGCAGGAATGGTAGCAGGAACGCAGTATCGCGGCGAGTATGAAAAACGGGTCCGTGATGTCATGTCCAATATTGCAAAAGAAGAATCTCCTATTGTATTTATTGATGAAATTCATACAATTGTAGGGGCGGGGGACCAGAGCGGAAGTATGGATGCAGCCAGCTTATTAAAACCCTGGTTTGAAGATCCTTCAATCCGTTTCATCGGTTCCACCACCTACGAAGAATATAACCGCACCATTTCCAAGAATAAAACTCTGATCCGCCGGTTCCAGAATGTGGATATTGTCGAACCTTCTCAGGAAGAATGCATTTCCATTCTGGAAGGGATCCGAGAGCGTTATGAAAAGCATCATGCCATTGTTTATGCACCAGGATTTATGGAGCGGGCGGTGGAAATCAGTGCACGTTACATGAATGACCGTTTTCTGCCGGATAAAGCTATTGGTCTCATTGATGAAGCCGGAGCCTGGCTGCAGCTGCATCCCGAACTGGCCAAAGAAAAGACCACGGATGGTGTAATGATCGCAGATGCAGAACTGGTGGACCTTACCGTATCCAGAATCTGCCGGATCCCTCAGCGTGTGCTGAGTCAGGAAGAAGAAGATGGACTTTTAACCTTAAAAGACCGGATTTCCAGCCAGGTATTCGGTCAGGAAGAGGCTATTGAAAAAATGGTTTATTCCGTGCAGATTTCCCGTCTGGGACTGGTGGAAGAACACAAACCTGTGGCATCCCTTTTATTTGTAGGTCCCACCGGTGTGGGAAAAACCGAAGCTGCAAAAGTTCTGGCAGCAGAACTGGGCGTAAAATTCATTCGTTTTGATATGAGTGAATACACGGAGCGGCATACCGTTGCCAAACTGATCGGCTCACCTGCCGGTTATGTGGGATTTGAAGACGGCGGTCAGTTAACCGATGCCATCCGTCAGAACCCCCATTGTGTTCTTTTGCTGGATGAAATTGAAAAAGCCCACAGTGATATTTTCAATGTACTTCTGCAGGTCATGGATTACGCTACTTTGACGGATAATCATGGAAGAAAAGCCGATTTCAGTCATGTGGTCCTGATCATGACCTCCAACGCCGGTGCTGCCAGCGTAGGAAAGAAAATGATCGGTTTTGGCGAGCGTTCCATTATGGAATCCAATATGATGGACGAAGTAAAACGAGTATTTGCACCGGAATTCAGAAACCGTTTAAGCGGCATTCTCATGTTCCATCGACTCTCAGAAGATATGGCCATGCGCATTGTAAAGAAGAAAACCGTGCAGCTGGAAGGATATCTGAGCAAACGGGATATTACCGTCACTTTTTCCGATGAAGTCTATGAGCATCTGTTAAAAGAAGGCTATTCAGAAGAATATGGAGCCAGAGAAATTGAACGTGTAATCCAGGAGCAGGTGAAGCCTTTATTTGTAAAGGAAATCCTGAACGGACGCCTGAAAAACGGCGGTCACGCAGATGTGGTGCTGGATTCAGAAAAAGGAATACAGGTAGTTGGTCAGAACTGATAAAATTTAAAAATCTGTTAAAAAATGTGGCTCATGAGGTAACTCATGAGTCACACAACATGGTGAAGCCGTTCTTTAGTTTTTGTTGACAAACTATAAGTTTAGGAATAAAATGATAATTAAGAAAATATGAAAGGACGGAATCTATCATGAGAAAGCAATCAAAAATAGTCATTACTTGTCTGATAACCTTATGTATGGTTAATTGCCATGATGTCTGTAACGGCTTATGCCGAAACGGAAACAGAAGTTACAGGTTCAACCACATATTCTGATGCACCAAGCATATCTAGAGACAAAGAATATGTTACACTGGTAGCTGAAAGGGCACAGGATCAGTGGTATAAATTTACTACGCCTGCGACGAAGGGATATTGCTACCTTCAGTCAAAGAATATCAGTGTGCCGGCTCATACAACGACATCTTATGCGAATCTTTATGTATATGTGTGTAATGCTTACGGCGAAGCTTATATTACCGACCGGCTGACAAGAGCAGATTATGGTGGAAGCGACTGGCATTACGCGGTAGGCAGCCTTGAACCTTCCACGACATATTATGTTCGCATTAATGCAGGTGAGTATGGCACTTATCCGGGTTACATGAAGTTCAAGCTGTCATACAAAAAGGATAAATATGCCAATGAGCTGTCTGGGGCAACAGCTGTCGCACTGAACAAAGTAAATACTTCTACTTTGGACGCTTATGAAGATGAGGACTGGTTTAAGTTTACTACCGGTGATTCCACGAAATATGAGCTGTATGGAAAGAATGTGGATATAACCACACATTAATGGTCACAGGATCGTTACGTCAGAATAACTTTGATGACCAAATATGGTGAATCAGTAAGCAAAGTCAGAACAAAATACGGAGAAGATGGAACAAACACAGTGATTTTGGAACCAAATACCACTTACTATATTCAGGTGAAGAATTTCTGGCCTGGTTCTGTAGAGACACAACTGACGGAAACTGGTACATATAAGTTTTCCATTGGAAAACCCGAAATCAAGGCAGAGAATGTAACGGTTGAAAATACTTCCTACACTTACGATGGAAAGGCAAAGACCCCTGCAGTAACAGTAGTTTATAACGGAGAAACTCTGGTGAAGGGTACAGATTACAAAGTAACTTACTCTAACCAAGTAAATGCAGGTACAGCAAAGGTTACTGTCACAGGCATGGGGGATTATATAGGTACAGTTACAAAGACATACACCATTGCAAAGCAGACAATCGGCAGCGGCCAGATTTCCATCAGCAAGACCAAATATGTTTATGACGGAAATGTCAAAAAACCTGCAGTAACAGTTAAAAATTCTGCCGGAACAAAACTTACAGAAGGAACGGATTACACAGTAAAATATGCCGATGGCAGAAAATCTGTGGGCAGATATTCTGTAAAAGTAACCATGAAGGGCAATTATTCTGGAAGTAAGACAATGTACTTTACTGTAGTTCCTAAACAGGTTTCTTCAGCATCAGTTAATTTGCGTACAACGACAGGTGGATACAATGATGTAAAATTTAGCTGGAAAAAGGCTTCGGGAGCGTCCGGATATCTTGTATATTATAAAAAAGCATCCGCATCAAAATATACATCTCTCGGTTCCACAACAAAGCTTTACATAAATAAAAATAACCTGTCCGATGGAGTGAAATATACATTTAAGGTGGTGCCGTATTACAAGACTTCAGGCAGCGACACCAAATACTATGATTCAGGACAGTACAAAACTGCTTCTGTTACTACGTTAAAGAAAGTAGGTACACCATCACTGTCAATAAGCGGAACGAAAGTGAAGGTTAAATGGAGCAATATTGCAGGAGAAACAGGATACCAGATTTCTCAATCCACATCCAAAACGAAGACAAATGTTGTGGCAACAGTGAAGAGTACCACTGCCACAAACAAGCTTGTATCCGCAGCAAAAGGCAAGACTTATTATTATAAAGTAAGAGCATACAAGACTGTAGACGGAACCAAAGTTTATGGGCCCTGGTCAAACGTAAAAGCATATAAGAGATAATATTAATTGAAATTAAGGGTACATGAAACTATCATGTGGATATCAAAGTGAAAAGTAAGAGCACCTTTAGGCCGGCAACCAATGGTTGATTAAGCCTAAAGGTGCTTTTTGGTGTACTGTTTAAAGGTGCTTTTTTGCTTTTATCGAGATAAAGTAGCAAAGTAAGTTTTGATGTGCTATACTTACATTCGTCAGGAGGTGAAAACCTTGAAAAATCATATTCACTGCAAAAAATCGGATTTATTTTAATGCATGTGGTTCATAAGACAATAAAACAGTGACTTGCAAATTAAATCATAACTTTGTTATAATGTGACATAAATTTACAAAATACATGCTTGGTTCATTCAGCAGGTATCTATAATTTTCTGTGAAAATGAATACCTTGAAGGGTACACAGTCATGATCTGCTGAATCGTTACGTAAATTGTGAGAAATATAAATTGAGGAAAGTGGAGGAGTAACAGATGACAGGCGCAGATATTATGGTAAAATGTCTGGAAGCGGAAGGTGTTGATACAATATTTGGTTATCCTGGTGTAGCCATCTGTCCCTTTTTCAACAGCATTCGTTCTTCCAGCATCCGTTCCATTCTGATTCGTACAGAACAGAATGCAGCCCACGCAGCCAGTGGTGCTGCCAGAACAACAGGAAAGGTAGGCGTATGCGTTGCAACCTCTGGTCCAGGTGCCACCAACCTGCTGACAGGTATTGCAACCGCTTACGCAGACAGCATTCCCCTGGTCTGCATTACCGGACAGGTAAAAACCGAGCTCATCGGACGGGATGTATTCCAGGAAGCCGATGTGACTGGTGCAGCAGAATCCTTTGTAAAATACAGCTACCTGGTAAAAAAAGCAGAAGACCTGCCCCGGATTTTTAAAGAAGCATTTCACATTGCCAATACAGGAAGAAGAGGCCCTGTATTGATCGATGTTCCCATTGATATTCAGCAGAAGGAAGTAAACGGATTTACTTATCCTGACAGCGTAAATCTGCGGACTTATAAACCAACAGTAAAAGGTCATGCAGTTCAGATTAAGAAGGTTCTTCAGGAAATTGTAAAATCCGAAAAACCGGTAATCATTGCCGGCGGCGGTGTTCTGCTAAGTGATGCAAGAGATGAATTGCTGGCATTTGCAGAGAAATTTGATATTCCTGTGGCATCTACCATGATGGCCATTGATGCCGTTCCCAGCAGCCACAGACTGAATCTGGGTATGGTGGGCAACAACGGCCGCCGTTATGCCAATAAAGCAATCAATGAAGCAGACCTGCTGATTGTAATTGGATGCCGTTTTGCAGACCGTGCCGTTCAGCAGCCCAGCCTGATTACAAAAGATAAGGTTTTAGTTCATATTGACGTAGACCCTGCCGAAATCGGCAAAAATGCAGGACCCACCATTCCGCTGGTTGGTGATGCCAAACATATTCTGGAAGATTTCCTGAAAGCAAATTACGAGCCTATGCGCCGGGATACATGGATCGCTCAGATGGATGAATACCGGGAACAGCTGAATTATCACAGAACCCCCAATCCGGATTATGTAGATCCGGAAGGATTAATTCAGATGCTGGGCAACAAAATGGATGATGATGCGGTTTATGTGGCAGACGTAGGACAGAATCAGATCTGGTCTTGTCGTTATTCTGTAATCAAAAATGGTCGTTTCCTCACATCCGGCGGTATGGGAACCATGGGATATTCCATTCCGGCAGCTATGGGAGCACGGGCTGTAAATCCTGACCGACAGGTTGTAGCTGTCTGCGGTGACGGTTCTTTCCAGATGTCCATGATGGAACTGGCAACCATCAAACAGCACAATATTCCTGTTAAAGTAGTTGTTCTGAAAAATACAGTACTTGGCATGGTACGCGAATATCAGCATTATACTTATAAAGATAATTATTCCATGATTGATCTGTCAGGCAGTCCTGATCTGGAAAAAATTGCAGCAGCTTATGATATTCCATTTATCCGGATGTTCACAATGGAACATGCAGAAGAGCAGATCGACCAGTTTTTAAATGAAGAAGGACCCGTTTTGATGGAATGCATCATTGATCCTTATGACTTAGTAAATTAACCGGGGAGGAGAAACCGATGAGAAGAATCTATTCGATACTTGTGGAAAACCGCGCCGGTGTTTTAGGAAAAGTAGCCGGCCTTTTCGCCAGAAGAGCTTATAATATTGAAAGTCTTGCAGTAGGAGAAACCGACGATCCTGAAGTATCTTGCATGACCATTGTCAGCAATGGCTCTGAAAATATCATTGAGCAGATTGAAAAGCAGCTGAATAAAAAAATTGATGTTATCAAAGTAAAAACATTCAAAGAATCCCAGAGTATTACCAGAGAATTAATGCTGGTCAAAGTAAAATACAACAAAGATAACCGTAAAGATGTAATTGAAATCTCACAGATCATGAAAGCAGAAATCGTAGATATGTCTAAAAACCAGATGACTCTGCAGATTTGTGACACACCTGAAAAGACAAAGCTGCTGATCAAAATGCTCCAGGGAATTTCTATCGTAGAAGTAGCCCGCACCGGAGCCCTGGCATTAACCAAATGCACGGACCATGATTAATTATCATAATTACCTACGGAAATTATGAATATCTGCTGAATTTATTCAAAACCGTTTATCAAAGAAAACAGCGTGTATTGCAAAAGCTGAAACTAGAGCGTGTTTGAAAAATCATTCACGCAGTCTGCACATCCCAGTTTTGGCTAAATTTTTCTCAGATTCAGTCAGCGTAGCCCGCTACGCCTCCTTC